>JAILOW010000059.1 GCA_024690635.1 Butyrivibrio sp. | reverse complement strand
CACTTTTTTCCAGAAAAAACGATATAGATATAGTTATGTTCGGAGAGGACTTTGTCCCAACAAAAGAGGAACTTGAGCCCTATGCCTCAAAAGGCTGTATAGAGCCCTATGAAAGCGACTGCGTATTTTATCCGAACTACGGAAGGGAACCACTTGGGGACTGCGGGCAGATCCTGTGGATCAATTTTACATGGCTTGAAAGACTTGGCCTTGAGGTGCCAAAGACCACAGAGGAACTAAAAGAGGTGCTTGTTGCCTTTAGAGATATGGATCCTAACGGAAACGGGCTAAATGATGAGATACCTCTTTTGTCCTGTGATGACGGTTTGCCTTACAGGGTAAGTGAGCTCCTGCTCGAACCCTACGTATATAATGACCCGTACCATGACAGAGAGGAACTGTCAAAAGATCCGGAATACTTTGCGGGAATAAGTTATTGCAACGATCTAAAAAAAGAAGAGCTTCTTTTGGGAGAAGGGGGCAGATACTCTATGGAAGAGTATACCGAGCTGATCAATTCTCCTCTTGATATAGTCGGCGCCTTTACGGCAGATTCTCTTTCCAAAGTGATCTATCAGGGAAATCCCGAGATCATGGCAGGGTTTATGCATGTTGCTCCTATTGCGGGACCAAAGGGCGTGCGCAATGCCCTTTATGTGGAGAGAAAGCCAAAGGCCGGTGCAATTATCTGCTCAGCATCCGGTAATAAAGACAAGGCAAAGCTTCTTTTGGATACTATGATGACGCCTGAGGCTTCGCTTATAGCAAGATACGGAGAAGAGGGTGTCGACTGGGATTATTCTGACGGCACAGATGTGAGTATCTACGGAACTCCCTCAACAATAGTTACCAGAAATTATATATGGAACACTCCGCAGAATAAGCATCTGAACGGAATAGGACCCATGGATGTTCCTTTGGAATATATGAAGGGTGTTACCTGGAATGGCATAAACTCCGACTCCGAATATATCGACGCAAGAGCTCAGATGAGTTATGCCGCGTATCTTCCTAAGGAGCAGGGATCTCATTAAAGGAGAAGTGGTTTTGACAAAAAAAATTGTGAGAAAGACAAATAAATACCGAAGGGCAGCTGTTTGTATGGCGGCTTCTGTATTGGGGATGTCACTTCTTTCAGGGTGCGGCCTTGGTAAAACAAAAGCCCCTGACAAGGACGATCCCTGGCTGAAAGAAGCACGTCTTGATGATGATATAGATGAAGAGGAGCTTTATAAAGCAGCTCTTTTGGAAGGGGTTCTGACGGTTTATACAGTATCCACAAGAGCAACCAAGACCAAGGAGGTGTTTGAAAAGACATATCCAGGCCTTTGCGTTGAAATAAGAGATCTGCGTAGTCCTGATCTCATCGATGCCGTGAAAAAAAGCTATGAAGAGGATCTAATGGATGTGGATGTTGTGATCTGTAACGACAACAGCGGAGATTTCAAGAGTACTCTAGTGGATACCGGAGCTGTTGTTCCCTACATTCCTGCTGATATAAAGGACAAGATGAAGGAAGGTCACCTTGAAGAGTGCGTATCTTTTCTGGATGAGGCGGAGCTTTTGTTTTATAACACAGGTAAATATGACAGCCCGCCAATAAGCAATATATGGGAACTTACGGAAAAAGAGTATGAGGGAAGGATTTACATTCCAAATCCGCTCAGGTCTTTTTCCACCTATGCCTTTGTGGGATCAAGCTTTGATCATGAGAAGGAATTAAAAGAAGCTTATGAGGACTACTACGAAAAGACCTATGAAAGTGATAAGGGCAGTATCTCTGAATTTTTATGGAAGGAAATATCAAAAAACGCAGTGTTTACCAACAGCTCTGATGAGGTGATGGAGGCTCTTAACTCGGATGCTGCGGATGTTGGCATCATGGTATCAAGTAAACTCAGATACCGTGAGGTGGGCTATACCATTTCACCCATATACAGGCTTGAGCCTTTCTGCGGCAGCAGGACTTCCTTTGCCGTAATGATGGGAAGAAATTCCAAAAACGTAAATGCCGCAAAGCTCTTTATCAGATGTCTTTTGGGAGATGAAGACGGACAGGGCGATGGCTACAAGCCCTTCTGTACCGCAGGTACCTGGTCTGCAAGAGTTGATGTCTCTGACGGCAATGACGTTCCTTTGGAAGAAGCAGATCTTATAATACCGGATCAGGACTACCTTATTAAAAACAGAAAGTACATGGAAGAGTTCTGGACGAAATGTTTTGAAAACAAAGTTGGAGATTAACAGGTTGAAGAAACGAGGCATTGAAAAAAGCTTCATAATCACCATGGTCATATTAAGCGTTTTTCTGGTGACTTTGTGGGTTCTTTTTTACTACACTACCAGAAGAGCTTTTGTAAAGAATATGATCGCACAGGCTCAGTCTGTCTCTGATTCTGTCACTGCAAGCATAGAAAGTGAGCTTTTGTCGATTGATGATACAGCCTACACTCTGGCGCATTATGACAGGATAACGGATATGATGAAGGCTGAGGATGCGCTTTCATTTTTTGACTACGGGCGGATCGCAGCGGAGAGGTCGGACAGCATAATTGGTGCATACTGTCCTGCAGACAACGTGTTGGTTCTTCGTGAGGACGGGATGTTCTACAGA
Source organism: Butyrivibrio sp. (assembly GCA_024690635.1). Next base: position 11,915 of record JAILOW010000059.1, on the reverse strand, counting down.
TTAAAGGGCCAGATATCAAACACTGCCGTAACAAGGCTTCAGCAGCTTCTTAAAAGAGGCGATGACGGTACGGTGACTTTGTCTGTGGGAGGAAAAACCTATCTTGGCTGCGGAGAGTATATTGCTCCGGGAGGCGGGATCTTTGGCGGCTTTGTGGTGCTATTAATGGAAATGAGCCGCCTGAACGAGCTTGTTACTTCTTTTGATAAGGTGGAATACATAGGCGTTGCTGTGTCGGCAGAGGGCGGTGTTATATGCTCCGACAGGGACATCACTTTAGACGAACTTAAAAAGTACCGCGAAAACAGTGAGTTTTACAGAGAGCGAGCCATCGGACTTACCGGTTTTACTCTTCATACCTATTGTGACAATACTGTTCCAAGGCGACTTGGAAGGTATTTCCAGGTGGCACTTCCTCTTACCATAGCGGTTCTTTTGGTGGTAATGAGTATCTTTGTCAGATATTGGAATACGCATATCGTAAGACCTATAGATACCATTATCGAGAGCGTTGGAGAGGCTCCGGATAAGCCCATGCCGGGAACGGGAGAAGAGAAGTTTGACGAGCTTGTCAGGCATGTTAATGATGCCCTTGAGAGAATAGAAGAAAGAGACAGGCAGCTCTATGAGTCGGATCTTAAGGTAAAAGAGTCCGAGCTTGTGGCTGAAAGGACTTTAATGTCTCTTTTGAAAAAGCAGATAAATGCTCACTTTACGGTTAATACCCTAAATGCGGTGAGGGCTCTTATAAATAAAGGCGAAAAGGAAACGGCAGCTCTTATCTGCGATGAGCTGTCTGCACTTTTAAGATACGCCAATGCAGGTGAGGAATATATATCTATCATTGAGGAGTTTGAGGTTCTGGAGCAGTACGCATCCATCATGGAGGTGCGTTTTCCCGGAAGATTTTTATTTGAAGCTGAACCTGATGATTCGGCAGACAGGTACTATATCCCCAGAATGCTGATACAGCCTGTTATAGAAAATTCCATTACCCACGGCTTTGCAGGAAAAAGCGGTGTTATACGGGTAAGCGCCAGAGCTACTGAAAAGCTTGAGATAATAATAGAAGATAACGGCGCCGGCATGGATGAGGATAAGCTTTTGGAGCTAAAAAGAAGGCTTATGGAAGAAGAGTCCACCGCGGAAGCGGGCGTGCGACATGTATCTCTTTTGAACGTCCAAAAGCGCATAAGAATGATCTGCGGGGATGAATACGGGCTTGAAATAGAATCCGAAAAGGGAAAGGGAACTTTGGTGACCATAAAGCTTCCTTTAAAAGAACTTAATCCTGTGTAATAAAATCTGAATAAAGTGCATATTTTTAAAATCCTTACGATTTTAGAATTAATAATAGGTTTTACTATCTAAAATGTGAGGAGGACATGGTATGCGATTTAAGAAACTGACGGCAATATTTTTGGCGGCATTTATGACTGTGGGAGCTATCCCCATGCAGTCTGTCATGGCTTATGAGTCTGACGGGCCGGATGAGGCAGCTCTTTTTTTGTCGGAAGAAGCTGCTGATGAGGCCTCGGAATCTGAGTCTTTGGAGCCTGAGGATCAGCAGAATGATGCTGATATCACTCAGGAAGAGACAGATCCCGGAAAAGAAGATAAAGAGCCTGCTGATGAAAAGGACTCTGATGATGAGTCTTTGGATGAAGAGACCGATACCGATGAAGGAGCTGATGCTGCTTCAGAGGAGACATCAGAGGATGTAGAGGAAATACCGGAGGAGGAAGCGGGCCTTGCGCAGGCTGGTACAGGCCTTACTCTTAACGGTAACGGAGGTCTTGTAAATACCAATAAACAGGATTCTTCGTATCATGATATTTACGCGTCAACCTTTGAACTTACGTCGCCGACACAGTATTTATCTTATTATGAACCAAAGAGGGATGGTTTCTGGTTCTATGGATGGTATGACGGATCGGATACATCGACAGCAAATCTTTTGTCCATGTATGATCCGGAAGATGAAGATAAAACATGGAGTTATTATAGAAATACCCTAAAGACAGTACCTAATATGGGTGTTACGATCTATGCAGGGTGGGAGACTCCCGCAATACTTGATTTTAACGGCGGAAAGCTCTACGACGAAGATTCTGAGCAGTATCTGGATTCCTATACCTTAAAGGAAAGAACATCTTATCTTTCCGATTATGTGCCTTCCAGAGAGGACTGGTATTTTACAGGCTGGTATTCGGACAGTGAGTGTAAAAACTGTATTTCCAGCACATCTAACGTTAATAATCTTGCAAAGGATCCTGCAGGAAACACCAGGATCTATGCAGGCTGGACACAGAGTACCGTTACGGTAACTTTTGATTTTGGTGAGAACGCTACTTATAAGGGCGATCTTTCTGATGACAAAACGGTAAGCAGAGTAGAGGTAAGCGCTCCTTACGGAGTAGTTATGGACTACGATCTTTTCCCCAGTCAGTACAGTATCAAGTGTGATGACCTTCATTATTCTTTTTCACACTGGGTAAAGATCGGAGCTGATGAGCAGGAGGAAACTGTTTATTCCGGTTCCTTTGCACCTACTCAGGATATAACTCTTTATGCAAGATTTGTTTCAAACAAAAAAGTATTTACAAAAAATGCCAACGGCGGATATTTCAGCAGGGAATACGACTACAACAAGAAAGAGTATGTTACAACTACGGTCAAGCAGGAGCAGGAAAGCTCAAGTTACAAGCAGGTTTCGATCAGCTCCTATGAAGTTCCCAAAAACGATGATCCCAAGAAAGCCTTTGTTGACTGGTGCATTGATGAAGAATGCACAACACCTGTTGAAAAGTACAAGGACTACAAATGTGACACAGAGTGGGATGGAACAGGAAGCTACTATTATATAAAGACTGATTCGGATGTAACACTTTATGCCAAGTGGGGGGATACCAATAAGGTCCTTACTCTTAATCCCAATGCTACTGACGGTTATTTTAAAGACTATCAGACCTACAGAGAAGAGGCAGCTCAAAAGCAGTACGGTACCGCAACGGGAACCAAGCTGTCTAAAGATGTTACAAATCCCAAAAGAAGGGATAAACACTATAAATTCACCGGCTGGTACGCAGAGCCTAACTGCAATACTTTAAAAGTCAGGGGAGGAGAGTCTTCCACTGATATTGAAGTTACGCTAACCGAGGATACAACCTGGTACGCAGGATGGTCAAACACCTACAAGGTGGTTACCTTTGATGCGGGAGCAGGATATTTTAATTACTATGACGAGGAAGCTGAAACTGAAGTAGAACATGTAAGCAGCGCCGAGTTCAGAGTTGGCAGTAACGGAACCCTTGAAAGAACTCCGTACTGGAATGTTGGAATAGACAATCCCAATAAGACCTTTGACGGATGGTATCTTGACGGTAAAAAGATAGAAAACTTAAGTGAGTATAAGTTTACCAAGGATGTTACGGTTGTTGCCCGCTACACGGAATGCTACGCCGTTACCTTTAATTACAACGGCGGCTATTACGAAAAATGGGTTGACGGCGATTATGTAAATACCACAGAACCTTTGGTTCTAAGAGTCCCCAGGGGTATGACCATTAATCAGGCTCCCGGCTATGTTGAGACCCCGCACTATGAAAATGATGCCAAGACCTTTGGCGGATGGTATTTATCTACTGATACAGAGCACATTAACAGGATAGAGTACTACAACTATATTCCGGAATCGGATATTGAGTTTGTTGCTTTCTGGGCAAACAATTATACCGTTACATTTGATGCCGGCGAAGGCAGATTTGAAAACGGTAAGAGCAAAAAAGAGTATAAGGCTGTAGAGAATTCTTTCTACATCTACAATGATGGTGCTGAAATTCCCGAGGAACCTGAAATTGACGTTGATTCCAAGGTGTTTGCAGGATGGACTCTTTTGGGAGAGGACGTTTCAAGAGATGACATCCAGAATAAAAAGATAACATCCAATCTAACCTATGTTGCAAAGTATACTGTAGCATACAGTGTAAGCTTTGATGCCAACGGAGGAACTTTTGTTTCAAAAACACCTAATTATAATGGCAGATACAAGATAAAAGTTGCCTATGGACAGCCTATCAGAGGTAAGGTTCCTACTGTCAGATCATCAGATTCGGAGCATAAGGTGTTTTCCGGATGGTATACCGATGCGCAGTGCGAAGGATCTCCCATCGATCCTTACACCTATACCTCTGAAGGTTCAACTGTTTTATATGCAGGCTGGACAGAGTGCTACAAGCTTACCTTCCATACGAATTTTGAGGGTGCAACCTTTGCAAACGAAAGTGATACTCAGGTAGTAAAGGTTGTTAAGGGTACTGCCTTCAGATATGGTGAAGACTACGGAACCAAAACGGATAAAAAGGATGAGATATTTGTTTCTCCTAAGATCGCTGATACCAACGGCGGATATGTAATCCCGGGCTGGTATACTAATTCCGCTCTTACGGGAGACAGATATGTGTTTGAAAAGAGCGATCACTACGTAGAAAACTCCAAGGGTGAACGCACATATTACAACAACATGTACGGATTTATCCCTACAAGCGACATGGATTTCTATGCAAGGCTTGTAACAGGAACCGTTGTTGTTATCTTTGATGCCAACGGAGCTCTTTTTGATGAGCACTATACAAAATACAGAGATGACAGAGATTTCCCCTGCGAGCTTACAGCTGACAAAAAGCAGTGGAAGGTAACTGTTCCCAAGGGCATTAAGTTTGGGGATATAGGTGAGCCCTACGGTTTTGATTATGAATCCAGAAAAGGTATGGGCTACGACTGGGCCTATAAAGAGAAAGGCTGTAAGAACAAAGTGTCCGGCGACCTTGTTATGACCACAGGCATGACAGTTTACTGCAAGTGGTACAAGTACGGAAGCGGCGGTGGCGGCTCGGAAGGAAAGAGCGCCGAGATCACCTTCCATGCAGGAGACGGCTATTTTGGAGATGACAAAGATAACAAGACTGATAGATACAGCTACACCTACGGAGTAACTACCTGGCAGTCTGCACCTACTCCTCATATCGATAATGATACAAAAGCATTTTCGGGATGGTTCTATGATGCGGCGCTTACAAAGCCGTATCCTGCCGAGTATCAGATGGTCCGTTATAACTGGGATGAGTACGGCTATCAGCTATGTTATCCCGAAAAGGTTGATGACCTTTATGCAGGCTATGGCCTAGCCTACACAGTAGTCCTTGATGCCAACGGCGGATATTTTGATGCGGACTATGACAGAACAAAAGACCCTGACGTTGATATGCGTGAGACCACGCTTCTTCGTACCAAGGCATATCCCGGACAGGCCATTTTCATCTCCGACTACACAAAGAGAGTAAGAAGAGACGGAAACAAGCTCTTTGGCGGATGGTATACAGACAAAGAATGCAGCGATGAAAACAAGATAAAGACCTTTGCTCTTGATAACAGAAACGAGCATTACAGGCCGACAGAGAGCTGCACTCTTTATGCAGAGTGGGTGGATTATGAAAAGCCTGATGAGATAACAGCAAGCGGCGACACAGGCGATACAGTTAGCATTGATATCGGTGAGAGCAAAAATCTAAATGCAGTGGTTTCGCCTCCTCTTACAGGAACCGATATACACTGGTTCATCGACTGGTACAGCATCGGCAAAAACAATACTGAAGGCGAGTATCCGGTTAAGCTTGATATAAGCGGAAAAGTAACGGGAAGAGCTGAAGGCGAATGTACAGTATATGCAGAAGTAAACGGTGTTCGTTCCAATCAGCTGACTATCAAGGTTTCAAACAAGGTTGTGCCTTCAACGATCTCCATAACTGACGGCGACGGACAGGCCTTTGCAGATCCTGTAGAGCTCTTTACAAGCGAGGGATTTTCCATACTTGGAACCATCCTTCCTGCTGAAAGCGCTGATGATCTGGCTACAGCAGTTAAATGGAAGAGCTCAGATACTTCGGTTGCGGAAGTTACTCCTTCAGGAGATGGCAGAAATGCCAATGTCATTGCAATAAATGAAGGTACGGCAACCATTACGGCTTCTCTTGGAGACAACACGGTATCAGTAAATGTTAAGGTTACATGTCCTGTTGAACTGACACCGGAAGAGATGCTCATGACTGCTACGGAAGGTAATACACGCAGCCTTACAGCCAAGGCTCTTTCAAGTGTTGCTGACAGTGACATTGAGATCAAAGCTTATACTTCATCTACATGTGATGAATATTCAACCCTTGTAACTCTTACTCAGGGCGATATTTCATCAGCTGATACCAAAAAGACTGTGCCTGTTACAATCGATACTACGGCAGAAGGAAGACAGATAGCAGAGCCTGTGACCGTAACGATAAGAGCACGTGTTAAGGTTGGCGATAAGTTCTTTACAGATGTAAGTACGCTTACCCTGAATCCTCAGCCTCAGGCAGGAGCAGTAAGAGTTAATATCGGAAGAGCCTACGTTGATGAGGATAACAAGAATATTACCAATGTATCTAAGGGTACAAAGGTACTTCTTACCTGCGACACTCAGGATACTGATATCTTCTATACACTGGATGGAAGTGATCCTGCAACAGACGGAACTCTTTATAATGATGCCATCGTTATAAGCGCAGATACTACGCTGAAGGCAGTTGCAAAGAGAACAGGAAGAAGAAACAGTGCGGTTTACAGATTTGATTATGCGGTTTCTGATTGGGGAGATGCTGTAAATTACAAAGATGATGCTGCCTTTGGCGGTGACATCTCAAAGGTTCCTGCGGGAATCTGGTATGTGATAGGGGATAAGGTTTATACAGATGCAAAAGTCGGAAACACTGATCACAGCGAAGTTTATACTGCAGGAAAGATCACGTTTAATTCAAAGGTTAAGGTCTTTGTTGGAACCACAATACTTGTGGAGAACAGAGATTATACGCTTTCCTTTGCAAATAATGTAAATGTTGCAGATGTAAATGCTGTTAAGGGTAAAAAGAGGATTGCGCCTTCGCTTACCGTAAAGGGTAAGGGTAATTACACCAAGACTGCAGTATTTAAGTTTAATATCATTCCTTATGATATGGATGAAAACTCTGGAAACAGGGTAAAGATAGCTTCCGAGTCTGTAGTTCCTGTGGCAGCAGGACCCAAAGCTAAGCTCGGCGCTACAAAGCCTGTTGTTACATTTAACGGAAAGAAGCTTGCGCTTAACAAGGACTACGAGCTTAAGTACTACGAAGGCGATGCGGTGGATCAGGATAAGCTTGTTGCAAATCCTGCGACAGCTCTTTTGACAGAAGCAGGAAAGACCTATACCATAGCGGTTTCAGGAAAGGGCAATTTCACAGAGCTTCTGGATGAGACTGTTACAGTTAAGACCAGCGATGGCAAAAATAAGAGCCTTGTGAAGGTATCAAAGCTCAAAGTAGGTGATATCAAGAACAAGGCAATCGCGGTCGGCTATACCGGCGAAGCGTATACAGCGGCCAAACTCTTTGATAACTCAGGAGATACCAGTCCTCTTGGATATGTGTACGTAAAGAGTGCGTCAAAGGATGCTCTTATCTACGGAACGGATTATGAGGTTACTCTTACGGATGCCGACAATACATCCGCAGGAAAGCATGGATTTATCATAACCGGCAAGGGCGATAAGTTCGTCGGAACAAAGACGGGAACCTACACTATTTCAGAGGTGAAGGGAAAGAACTGGAAGAGCGTTAAGGTAGCAGGTCTTTCCACAACCACCGAGTATATAGGCAGAGAGATCGAACTTTTTGATCTGTTTAATGCTAATGACAAGGTTATCAAAGCCCAGAAGTGGGATAAGGTAACTCTTTACAGAACTGAGACAGTAAAGGCCGGAAAGAAGAAGGTTACCAATTATATTCCTCTTGTTGAAGGCGTGGACTATGCGGTTGAAATGGAAAATGCCGGAATGGTCGGAAAGTTTACCCTGGTATTTAAGGGAATAAACGGATATAGCGGAAGCACCAAAAAGACCATCAAGGTTAATGCCTACAACATGGCTGATTCCAAAAAGAAAGCACCAAGAATTGAGATCACTTGCTCGGATGCGGTTTATTCAAAGAGGGGAGCAGTTCCGGAAAGTATCGTAGTTACCTATACAAGACCTGCGACAGATACAACTCCTGAAGAAGTTGTTGAATTGAAGGAAGGCATGGATTATTCGCTTTCATTCAAGAACAACGCAAAGATCGTTGACAACTACGTGGGACTTAAGGCAAAAGCAAGGCCTACAGTCATCGTAAAGGGTAAAGGCAACTATAAAGGAAGTAATGCAACTTCCTACTTTAACATCGAAAAGGCTGATATAGAGGAAAGAGTTACTCTTTCGGCAGCAGATGTTGTAAGAAACCCCAAGGGTAAGAACGGCTACAAGCTGTCTGTTCCAAAGCTTATGGATGGAAACAAGGCACTTACTGTAGGAAAGAACAAGGATGTGGATCCTATATCAGCAGGTGACTACGAGTACTTCTATGCTGAGGACACAGTCCTTGAGGATGAGGCACACACCAGAAGATTTGCAGGCGAAAGACTCTACGGATCCGATGCGATTCCTTTCGGAACACTCATCAGAGTTACCGTAAAAGTACATATCGTAACAAACAACAAGAAGATAAGGACCAAGGAGAGCCCTTACTATGCATCGGGAGCCGGAGACAGTGCGGTTCTTGAGGGATACTACAGATTCCTTGATTCCGGAAAAGACATCAGCAAGATGAGCGCCGGAATAAAGAAGGGTGTTGTCTACTCATTCCATAACGGAGATGAGATCATTCCCGTAAAGACATCCGACATTCAGGTTTCTTATAAGGTTAAGGGGCAAAAGACACCTGTATATCTTGGCGAAAATGATTTTGAGATCATATCCGTATCCCAGAACCGTTTCCTTGGTACCGCTACAGTGGTTATCAGAGGAAAAGGAGCTTATGGCGGAACCAAGAGCTTTACCTTCAAAATCACAGCTATGAGCGTACAGGGATAATTACTCATTTTATAACTCCATAATACACATTTTAGAGCAAGGGGCGCCGGATATGATTCCGGCGTTCCTTGTGTTTATGGGAAAAAATTTTGAAAAATTTGCCACATTTTTTTATTTGTCGTATAAATGATTGTGAGTTTAAAAGATTACAAAAAAGAGGGAGAAATATTATGAAAAAGAAAATTGTTTATCTTATGATAGCAGGAATGATCGCTCTTACAGGCTGTGGAAGCGCTGCAAAGGGCGAAGACGCAGGAGCAGAGTCTATTTTTGTAGCACAGGATGAAGCAGAAGAGACTGCAGGAGCTTCCGAAAATGCAGAGGGAGGAAGCGAAGGTGAAGTCGGTCTTGCCAATCCCTGGAGAGATATAAACGAGGAAGAGGTTATAGACGAAGTAAGGATCTTTATTGTTCCCGAGGGATCAACCAATATTCAGTGGAGCAAGATGGAAACTGCTGACAGTGAGAGTCCTCTTATCCAGGTTACATTTGATCTTGACGGTCTTTCATATACAGCAAGATATCAGTACGGAGCTCCCGAATATGCTGATATTTCCGGCATGAACTACGAATGGTCTGTAACTGACGAAGGTACTTTGAACAACTGGGGCGACGGAAACATGGAGGCAAGGTTCTACAGATACATCGGCGATGATGAGTGGGTTGATGTGTGCACCTGGTACGATATTGAGATCGGTATCGCCTACAGCCTTTCAACAACTTCACAGGATCTGGAAGGCTTTGATATCAGTGCTATTGCGGACGCAATGTACCCCGGAAATGAGCTGCTCATAAGTTCATTCGTAGAAGAGGCAGCAGGTAAGGGCTCTTTTGACAGCTACGATGAGATCATCTCTTACCTTACCAAGGATCAGGCTTATGCATACATACAGCTTATCGGCTACGATGGAGATCTACTTGCTGTTACCGAGTATACTTACAGCTATGATGACAAGACCACTGCTGCTATAGAGGCTGCTATCTATGCTATGGTCGGTGACCGTGCAATAAATATCGGAAACGTATATACCGCAGGAACATCTTACCCTGTTTCGGTTAAGGACGGCGTGCTTTTCGCCTGCAACCCTCACTCCTATGAGACATACTTTGTAAGCCCCGACGGACAGGGACTTATGATGAAGGACCTTATCTCAGAGACCTATGATGAGAATCAGAACGCCACATATTCAGGGTTCCTTAGAGAAACAAACTCTTTTGATGACACGGTTGACTTCACCGGAGGTGAGAAAGAGTTCCAGGAACACTTTGATCTTTTCCTTGAAGCAACACCTGTAAACTTCACGGTTATCAAGTGATTTTAATACGCAATATTAAATTGCAACAAATGATTTGTAATACACTTTCGGTTGTTATATAATCTGCTTTGTCGCTTTAAAGCGAATCATTACAAAATTGGAAGAAAGTGTGTTATGAAAGAGAGAGAAAAACTTGGAAGCAGACTTGGATTTATCCTTTTGTCTGCAGGATGTGCCATCGGAATAGGAAATGTGTGGCGCTTCCCTTACATGGTAGGAGAAAACGGCGGAGGGCTGTTTGTAATCGTTTATGTTTTGTGTCTTTTGCTTCTTGGCGTACCCATTATGACAATGGAATATGCCATAGGAAGATCCAGCAGAAAGAGTATTCTTTTAGCTTACAAGGATCTTGAACCCAAAAAGACCAAATGGCATATATTCGGATATTTCGCTATTGCGGGTAACTATATCCTTTTGATGTTTTATTCGGTGGTTTCGGGATGGATCCTGAGATATTTTGTTCTTGCAGTAACCGGTTCATTTGACGGGCAGGGAGCAGAGGAGATAGCAGGTTTTTATCAGGAGATGATGGGAAGCCCCTTCATCCTGATATTGTTCATGGCTATTACAATGGTCATCACAATCGGTGTTACATCTCTTGGCCTTGAATCAGGCGTTGAGAGAGTGACCAAGGTCATGATGGTGGCTCTTATCCTCATAATGATAGGTCTTGGTATCAAGTCCCTTACTCTTCCCGGAGCATCAGAGGGCGTCAGGTTTTATCTTATGCCCAATGCGGAAAATGTGAAAAAAGTAGGCCTTGGAAATGTGCTCTACGGCGCTCTTAACCAGAGCTTTTTCACACTGAGCCTTGGTATCGGATCCATGGAGATCTTCGGAAGCTATATTGAAAAAGAAAGAAGCCTTGTGGGAGAAGCTCTTTTGGTGGCAGGTCTTGATACCTTTGTTGCCATAGTAGCGGGACTTATCACGATCCCTGCATGCTTTGCCTACGGCGTTGCTCCCGACAAGGGACCCAGCCTTATTTTCCTTACCCTTCCCAATGTATTTTCAGGAATGGCAGGAGGCAGGATTCTTGGAAGCTTCTTCTTCCTGTTTATGTATTTTGCAGCTCTTTCCACAATGATCGGAGTGTTCGAAAATGTGGTGAGCTTTTCAATTGACCTTGCAGGCATGAGCAGAAAGAAAGCAGCCCTTATTGCAGGTATTGTCATCACTTTGGGATCTCTTCCCTGTGCTCTTGGATTTAACGTTTGGAGCGCATTCCAGCCTCTGAAAGAGGGTAACGTTATCATGGATCTTGAGGACTTCATCGTAAGTAACCTGCTGCTTCCCATCGGAGCACTTATCAGCTGTCTGTTCTGTACCTGCAGATACGGCTGGGGCTTTGATAAGTACATTGAGGAGGTTAACAGCGGAGTAGGCATCAAGTTCAGCCCCGCCCTCAAGTGGTACTTTAAGCTCGGACTTCCCCTGATCCTTGGCTTCCTTGCAGTCTACGGACTCTGGAGCTATTTTGCTTAAAATTTGTTTTTGATTTACCTATATGTTATGCGCGGCGCCGATTTTATTCGGCGCCTTTTTTATTTTCGATTTTTCGTGTTGCAACAACAAAAATCAATTGTTCGTCGGGTCCCTCGCAGAAATCCGGGGCATCAAAATGTCAT
>JAILOW010000197.1 GCA_024690635.1 Butyrivibrio sp. | reverse complement strand
AGAAATCCTTGAAACCCGCGCAGGAAGCGTTGTTTCATCTCATTGTGGTCCAGGAACATTGGGAGTACTGTTTATCTCAAAATGATGGGAACAAAGGATTTGTTATTGTGGCATGAGAGCGAGTTTTTAATATTTATTACCTGTTTTCGGAAGAATTACGGGTAATATTTTTCTTTTTCCAGGAAATATTTCCAAGTGACGCCGGCGGAAGAGATTGCGGGGGTGACGAGCAAGCTGCGATGCAAATTAGCAACGCCAGAAGACACAAAAAAGGAAGCGATAAACGCTTCCTTTTTTAGTAGCGAGAGGGGGACTTGAACCCTCGACACCGCGGGTATGAACCGCGTGCTCTAGCCAGCTGAGCTATCTCGCCATATGCGCCTGCTCATTGGAGCCGACTGAAATAATATACCTCTATTACCATAGGTTTGTCAACCGGAAAATTATAAAACTTTTTGATCCAACCTATAAGTAAACATGATCACAGGCTATAAGCAATACTTATCCTAAAACATATTGACATAGTAGGTAAATACATTTATCATCAGTATCAATAAATCACGTAAGGAGAGAGCCATGAAGAACACAGTATTTGCACATCAGAATATCGCAATGTGTTGTTGTCGAATGTTTACAGCCCGGACTTATGATATGGCCGGGGCGCTCAATCTGTATTTCATGCGCCCCGATACTGATCGATGTTGATGCATCATAGTATCTGATCATAATAGCCATTACGTTCGGGATCTTTTCATAGAAAAGGATCTCGTTTTTTATTACCAAAAAACAAAACCAAAAGAAAGAAGGAAAGCAAAATGAGTTTAAAGATCGAATCACTACTTATACACGGAGGAATAGACGGTGATGAACAGACAGGAGCCGTAAATGTTCCCGTTTACCAGACTTCCACCTACAAGCAGGACGGAATCGGAGAAAACAGAGGATGGGAATACTCAAGAACAGGAAATCCCACAAGAGCTGCACTTGAAAAGCTCATCTCCGACCTTGAAAAAGGTGAATACGGACTTGCTTTTGCCTCCGGACTTGCAGCCATAAATACAGTACTTTCTCTTTTTAAATCGGGTGACAAACTTATAGTATCTGACAACATCTACGGCGGGACCTTCAGAATCCTGGACAACGTATTTAAAAACTTCGGTATTACCTACGAGATCGTAAACACTTCCGATCTTACCTCTGTTGAAAAAGCCATAACAGGTGATGTGAAAGCAATATACGTTGAGAGTCCCGCCAATCCCCTTTTAACCGTTACCGATATTGAAGCGGTTGCAAAGATCGCAAAAAAACACAATAAGCTCCTTATAGTTGACAACACGTTCCTGACACCCTATCTCCAAAGGCCACTTGAGCTTGGAGCCGACATAGTGATCCACAGCGGAACCAAGTATCTTGGAGGACACAGCGATACCATTTCGGGTTTTGTGGTTGTCAGGGATAAAGAGCTGGCGGACCGCCTTTACTATCTGCAGAACGCCATCGGCGGAGTGCTGGCACCCTGGGACAGCTTCCTAATCATAAGAGGCATCAAGACCCTGGGAGTAAGAATGGACAGACACGTTGAAAACGCCGGCAAGATAGCTAAATGGCTTGAAGAAAGCGGATATGTCAGCAAAGTTTATTATCCCGGACTTAAATCCGATCCCGGCTATGAAATCCAGAAAAAGCAGGCTGACGGAGCAGGAGCAATGATCTCTTTTGTTCTTAATGAAAAATATGACTACCGCAAATTCTTTAAGAACTTAAAGCTTGTTACCCTGGCAGAGAGCCTTGGAGGAGTGGAATCTTTAGTATGCCACCCCGCAACCATGACACATGCCGCAATTCCTGCTGATATCAGGAAAAAGGTTGGCATTGTGGATGAGCTTATAAGACTTTCTGTTGGAATCGAAAACGCAGATGACATCATAGCTGATATCAAACAGGCAATCGAAAATGCAGCTGTTTAAAGGAGAAAAAATATGGATGTATATATGGATGTGCATGACATGGTAGGCAATACGCCGATAATCAAACTGAACCACCTGGGAGTTAAGGAAGGCGTTAACCTCTACGCCAAGCTTGAACTTATGAATCCTGCTGGAAGCGTAAAAGACAGGGTTGGAGAGTACATGATAAAAGACGCTGAGGAAAGAGGAATCCTAAAGCCCAGCGGAACAATAGTTGATGCAACAGCCGGAAATACCGGAATAGGTATTGCGCTTGCAGCTCTTAACAAAGGCTACAGGATCATCTTTACGGTTCCCTTAAAGTTTTCACAGGAAAAGCAAAAGCTCATGAGGGCACTTGGAGCAGAGATAGTAAATACACCAAGAGAGGAGGGCATGCTTGGAGCTGACAGAAAGGCTGATGAGATCATAGCATCAATTCCGGGTGCCATCTCTTTAAAACAGTTTAATAACCCCGCCAATCCAAGAGCCCACTATGAAACCACAGGACCTGAGATATATAAGCAGCTGGACGGTAACATAGATTACTTCGTGGCAGGAGCAGGAAGCGGAGGAACCTTTTCAGGAATAGTTAAATACCTTAAAGAGCAGAATCCTGATATCAAAGGCGTTCTGGCAGACCCTATAGGCTCCATTATAGGCGGAGGAGAGCATGCCGACTACGACATAGAGGGCATTGGCAATGATTTCATTGCCGACACCATGGATATCACGCTGGTGGATAAGGTTATAAAGATCTCCGACAAGGAGGCATTTGAAACCGTAAGAAGTCTTGCACTTCATGAAGGAATAATTGCAGGCTCCTCTTCAGGAGCGGCACTTGCAGCATCACTTAAGCTTGCAAAGGAAATAGATCACGGAAACATCGTAACAGTCTTTCCTGACAGGGGAGACCGCTATATCAGTAAAGGACTATTCGATTAAAAAACCAATAACAGAGAACGGAGGAAAAAATGATGTCAAAAGAAAACAGTTTCAGCGCAAAAGCAATCAGAGCAGGATATGATCCCAAAGAGCATTTCAATTCAGTTAACCCGCCCATTTACCAGACTGCATCCTTTGACCTTTTGGATATCGACAGAACAAGAAGACTATGGACAGGAGCAGAGGCAGGCGGCATCTACTCAAGAGTCGGAAATCCCACAGGAGCTATTCTTGAAGCAAGGATAGCTGAGCTTGAAGGCGGCAAGGCTGCTGTAGCTCTTTCCTCCGGAATGGCTGCCATCACCTACACACTTCTCCTTCTTGGTCAGGGAGGCGGCAACATCGTATCGGGATCAAGCCTTTACGGAGCAGCAATGCTCAACCTTATCAAGTTCCTTCCCAAATACGGCATCACAACCAAGTTTGTTGAGGACAGAAACAATCCCGCAGCCTATGAGGAGCTTATTGATGAAAACACCAAGGCTATCTACCTTGAGTCCATAAGCAATCCCAACATCGAGCTCTATGACATTGATGCTATCTCTGAAATAGCTCATAAACACGGAGTTCCCGTAGTTGTGGACAACACCGTTGCCACACCTTATCTTTACAGACCTTTTGAGCACGGAGCAGACGTAGTTGTCTATTCAGCAACAAAAGAGATCAACGGCCACGGCAACGTCATCGCAGGTCTTGTGGTAGAAAAAGGTGATTTCCCTTACGACGAAAAGAAATTCCCACAGTTCTACGAAAAAGAGTGGAAGATGAGAGATCTTGAAGACAACAAGAGAAGCGCTGTAGAGTTCTGGCCCGGAGCACCTCTTATCGCATCCTTAAAGATCTTTTTCACAGAGTTCTTTGGCGGAGCCCTGGGATCCTTCGAATCCTATCTGGTTCTGCAGGGACTTTCAACTCTTACAGTAAGGCTTGATAAAAAGATAAAGACCACAAGAAAGATCGTTGAGTACCTTGAGAGCAGAGAAGAAGTTGAGTGGGTAAGATACCCTTACGCAAAGGGCAGCAAGTATAAAGAACTGGCTGACAGAGATTTCCCTCTCGGCTCCGGAGCACTTTTATCCTTTGGCATCAAGGGAAGTAGAGAGCAGGAAGGAATCTTTATCAAGTCCTTAAAGAACTTCTCCTATCACGTAAACATCGGAGATGTGAGATCACTTATCACCAATCCTCCTGAGAACACACACACGGAGCTTGAGCCTGAGTACCACAAACTGGCAGATATTCCCAAGAACCTTATCAGACTTTCGATCGGTCTTGAGGATCCCGAGGATCTCATCGCTGATCTTGATCAGGCATTTGCAAAGGCATTTAACAAATAACGGAGGAAAAGACAATGGCATATATTTCACAGCTTAAATATGAGGATGCACCAAAGGCAACTCAAAAGGTAATAGATGAATGGGTAAAGGAGCACGGCCCTCTTACCAACATGAAGGAGACACTTATTCATTCTCTTCCCGCATTCCATGCGCTTATGGAGTGGTTTCCTTTAGAGGCGGAGATAGAGAGTTTTTTGGGAGAAAGAGCTGTCAACTTCTTTTGCTATGCGATCTCTACCACCAATGACTGCCTCCTTTGCAGTATCTTTTTCAAAAAGATACTGGAGGATGCGGGAATAGATTTTGAAACCTTTGAGTTTACCGATGAGGAAAGGATCCTTATAGACTACGGAAGGGCCATTGTCAGAAATGCCAACAATGTCCCTGCGGAGATCTTTGACCGTCTCCATGAGAAGTGGAACGAGGAACAGATCGTGGCGATCACTGCATTTGCCACCATCATGATAGCTACAAACATCATAAACAAGACACTTAAGATAAAGCTTGATGATGAGCTTGTGCCTTATACAAAGAGAAAATAAGGAGGACAAAGAGATGGCAAAAGAGTTTCAGGGTAAGACCATTTTCATAACAGGAGCGGCAAAGGGACAGGGAAGAGCCGTAGCACTTGAATTTGCAGCGCAGGGCGCCAATATCATAGCCTTCGATCTTGGAGAGAGGATCGAATATCCTGCCTATAACAGATCTTCAAACGAGGATCTGGAAAAACTTAAAACCGATGTGGAGGCTTTGGGAGCAAAGATACTTATCTATGCAGGAGACGTCAGAAAGGCTGAAAACGTAAAAGAAGCGGTAGACAGAGGTATCGCGGAATTTGGAAGCATAGATATACTTTTCAGTAACGCAGGCATTGCTGCCTACGGATATTCCTGGGAGCTTACCGAAGAGCAGTGGGATGCGCTGATAGACGTTAACTTAAAGGGCGGATTTTTGACCTCCAAGTACATCATCCCACACATGATAGAGAAAAAGAGCGGTGTTATCATCTACAACTCATCTGTTGCGGGACTTAGAGGCTTTGGACGCATGAGCCACTACTCCGCTTCAAAGCATGGCCTTGTGGGACTTACCAAAGCTCAGGCGATAGAGCTTGCGCCCTACGGAATAAGGGTTGTATCCCTTCATCCCACAGGAGTAAATACACCTATGAACGACGGACTTGCAGAGCTAGAGGGCACAACTCCCATAGAGATAGCCGAAAGATCTGCGGGAAATCTTTTAAAGACACCCTGGATCGAGACAGAGGATATTGTGGAAGCCGTTAAATACATTGCAAGCGATAAGGCGCGTTTCCTTACAGGATCGCAGTTCGTGCTGGATGCAGGTCTTTTGACAAGATAATTCATAAAACCTTCGGAAGAGATCAAAATTGGTTTGTGCCGAAGGTTTTTTATTGTTGTAAAATGGATATATGTAAGGAGGATAATACCATGTGGGCTTATGAAACTTCTTTTTATCAGATATATCCTTTGGGATTTTGCGGTGCTCCTTTCGAAAACGACGGAGTGCAGGAGCACAGGATATTAAAGGTTCTGGACTTTATCCCTCATCTTGAAAAGCTGGGAGTGGGAGCGGTGCTCTTTAATCCTGTGTTTGAATCGGATACTCACGGCTACAATACAAGGGACTACCAAAAGATAGATGTTCGCCTTGGTACCAATGCGGACTTTAAAAAGGTGTGCAAGGCCCTGCATAAAAAGGGCATCAAAGTCATCCTTGACGGAGTTTTTAACCACGCGGGAAGGGGATTTTTCGGATTTAAGGATGTCCTTGAAAAGAAGTGGGATTCTCCTTACAAGGACTGGTTTCACATAAGCTTTGACGGAAACAGCTGTTACAATGACGGGCTTTGGTACGAAGGCTGGGAAGGCAACTACGACCTTGTTAAGCTCAACCTTCAGAACCCTCAGGTTACGGATTATCTTTTTGACAGCATCAGATATTGGGTAAATGAGTTCGATATAGACGGGCTTCGCCTGGATGTGGCATATTGCCTTGATCAGAATTTTATAAGACGCCTTAGAAACGAGTGTCCTTCATACAAAGAGGACTTCTTTTTGGTGGGAGAGATGATAGGCGGGGATTATAACCGCGTCATGGGTGATGACCTGTGCCACAGCGCCACCAACTACGAATGCTACAAGGGTATGTTCTCTGCGCTTAACAGCATGAATCTCTTTGAGATCGTTCATTCCCTTCTTCGTCAGTTCGGTCCCGAGAACTGGACACTTTATAAGGGAAGGCACCTTCTTTCCTTTGTGGATAACCACGATGTCAGCAGGATTGCGTCGGTACTTCAAAGGCCGGAGCATCTTAAACTTATATATACTCTCATGTTCGGAATGCCCGGTATTCCCACCATCTACTACGGAAGCGAGTGGGGAGAAAAAGCCGACAAGTCCCAGGGAGATCCGGCCCTGAGGCCATGCTTTGAAAAACCGGCCTGGAACGAGCTGACAGACCACATAGCAGCTCTTTGTAAAGCTCAGAAGGGATCACACGCCCTTAACTACGGCGGATTCAAGTCTCTTCTTCTGACCAACAGGCAGTGTATCTTTGAAAGAGAAACAGAGGATGACAGAGTTCTTGTGGTGATAAATGCTGATGAAAACCCTTTCCATGCGCATTTTGATGCAAGAGCAGGCAGGGGGAAAGACCTTATTACAGGAGCTGAGGTGGACTTTGGCGGAGGGCTTGAAATACCGGCATACACATCCTATCTGATCCAAGTTTGACAGACCCTGAAGTTACCGCTGAAATAAGGAAATAACCACAGTAAACAAGTTGTTGCAGTCAGGAAAAAGTATTATAATTTTTGTATGGAAATACGTACACCGATTATTGCAATAATGGTACTTTCTATATTGCTTTT
This sequence comes from Butyrivibrio sp., assembly GCA_024690635.1. The sequence continues at coordinate 10,655 of JAILOW010000197.1, read as the reverse complement.
CATAAGCCTGAAGAGAAATCTGACACAGGCTTTTTCTCCGCGTGTATTTATGGCATTTCTTATTTTTGCATTTTTGAGTAACGTGTCTGAAATAGTAGAGTGTGCGGTCTTTACCTATCTTGACGCAAGCTTTTATGTGCTCAGGAGAGTGTCACAAAGTTTATACGTACTGCTACTTCTTTTATGTGCCAATGTTATAGCAGTTTATGTTTATTCCAAGATAAAAAGAGGATCCCTGGTTTCCAACAAAGTCATCGCTCTTCTTGGAGTACCTTCTATAGTCGGGGCACTTCTTCTGATACTGGGAAGAGTTTATTATGCCACCAGCAACAACGGAACCTACTATAATTTCGGACCTGTTATAAACAGCTGCTATTGCCTGGGACTTTTATATGTTGTCGGAACCCTTATTTTTGCTGTGATCTTCAGAAACAGACTTAGAAATGATGAACCTGTGGCCATTATCTCCGGGCTTTCTCTCTGGATCGTGATGGTCCTTTTCCAGTTCTATAACCGTTCAATTCAGGTGTCATCCATTGCAGTGATGCTTATGGCACTTATCCTGTTCATAGCCGTTGAAAACCCCAAGGAGTACTACGAAAGACAGATCCACAACGTGCGAAACAAAGAAGCGCTTGATATCATGATGGTTGAGAGGATGGGAGTAAAAAGAAATTTCTTCATCGCTTCCGTTATCTTTACCGGAAAGACCAACGCCCTTTCGGGAGAGGACAGGCAAAAGCTCACCTCGATGCAGGAAAGCGTTGCCACTTTGGTTAAAAACGAGATGAATGAGCCGGCATATCTTTTTGCCTGGAACACCATCAGTTTTTTTATAAAGAGTCCTGAAAAAGTGGAAAAGCTCATGGAGCTCATCGGTCATGTGAGGACGGATGACAGCACCTACAGACTTACCTTTGCGGTACTGGAGCCTCTGAGATATACTGACAATGTTGATGAAGCCACTCAGGTAATGAGCTACGTATCCGGTGATTATGTTTATTCTCACTCAACACCTTTCCTTGCCATAGACAGAAAGCTTGTTGAGAAAATGATCTATAGAAACAGCGTTGAGGATATAGTCAGAAAATCCCTTGAACAGAAGGCCTTCGATGTTTATTACCAGCCTATCCTTAATGTAAATGAGGGCAGATTTACTTCCGCGGAGGCACTTGTAAGACTCAGAAGACCTCAATCCGAAAACTACATTTCTCCGGAAGATTTTATTCCGATTGCAGAAAAGTGTGGACTTATCAAGGAGATTGACGATATAGTATTTGAGAAAGTATGCTCATTTATTGTCAGGGAGAATCTTTCAAGCTACGGTATCAAGCATGTGGAGGTCAATCTCTCCGGCAATGAAGTGGTGGATCGTCAGACTCACGACAGACTTATCAGCAAGATGGAGAAATACCACATTTCGCCTGACTTTATCAATTTCGAGATCACTGAAACAGCTTACATAAACAATGATGAAGTGTTCAAGGAAAACGTTCAGAAGTTAAAAGAGCTTGGAACAACCTTCTCAATGGACGATTTCGGTTCGGGCTATTCCAATCTTCTTGAGCTTCTTAAGATGGATTACATGCTTGTTAAGATGGACAAAGAGTTTATCTGGAGCTGTCTTGACAAGAACAAACCTGAAAACATGAGGATGCTGGAATACTCCATCGGATTCCTCAAGGACTACGGCCTGCATGTACTTGCAGAGGGCGTTGAAACTGTTGATCAGGCAGAGACATTGATCGAAAAAGGCGTGGAATATTTGCAGGGCTTTTATTATTCAAGGCCCATCTCCGAAACAGACTTTATTGAATTTCTCAAGGCACAGAAAGGAGTTTGATTATGAACGAAGGGCTTTACGAGGCGGTATTTTGTTATGGGGAACAGAAGGTTGATCCCTTTGCGAGGACCTGCGTTGATTTTGACAGAATAATAACGGATATGAGGCTTGTGGGCTATGAGATAAATGCTTTTAACATTGCTCAGCACATAATGCTGGAGCAGCTCGATGCCATGAACAAGATAAAGAACAATATTATCGCAATTGCCATGGATCTGGAGAACAAGGATGATTTCTGCAGGGAAAAATACGGAGCTTCCTTTAAGGATATAGATGCTCTCGATCCCATAAACGATCTGGAGTTTGATATAAAGAGCGGAAGGGTTATTTTCTATATAAAGCCTGAAGCGATGCTCAAAAAACAAGTGTATCACGCACTGTTTACAAAGTCAGTTCAGGCATTTTGTGCAAAGACCGGTTTTGAATACATAGAAGGATAAAAATATGATCCTGGAAACGGAGAGACTGATATTAAGAGGCTGGAGGGATGAAGACGCTTTCAGTCTCTTTAAATATGCTTCGGATAAAAGAGTCGGACCTTGCGCAGGCTGGCTTCCTCACACGGATGAGGCCTACAGCAGAGCTGTTATCAGAACGATTCTGTCCGGTGAGGAGACTTATGCCATTTGCCTTAAGGGCAGCGGCGATGAGCCTATAGGCAGTATCGGCTTTACCATGGATCCAAGTCCCGAAAGACCCATGGAGGAAGGCGCCGCAGAGCTTGGCTACTGGGTTGCCTATCCATACTGGGGTAAGGGCATAGCCACCGAGGCATCCTTTGAGATGATACGTCACGGTTTTTACGATCTGGGGCTTACCAGAATCTACTGTGCCTATTTCGAAGGCAATGAAAGATCTCGAAAAGTCCAGGAAAAATGCGGCTTTAAACACCATCATACCAACACAATGTCAAGAGTACCCATGCTCTCCGAAATAAGAACCGAACATTTTAATTATCTGGATCAAAATGACTGGAAAAAGGTAAAATAGGACACAAAAAAGACACGAATTTTGGTACTTTTATTTATTACAAAAAAAGTAATATTGTGTTATAATTTTTCTACTGGGCGACGTTGAAAGCGCTTTCACAACTATTGTCGTTGATTTTTTGGATAAATAGGAGAATCAGGATGTTAAATATTGGAGAGTGCGTTATTTACGGTAGTCATGGACTATGCAAGGTGAGGGACATACTTGTTCCGTCATTTCTTGAGAGGGGAAAAGAAAAAGAATACTATCAGATGATTTCAGCGGTAGATGCCGGAAGCGTTCTCTATGTTCCTGTAGAGGGTGCTGAGGACAAGATCCGCGAGGTCATAAGCGCTGACGACGCCGAGGAGCTTATTGATGATATTGAGATGGTAGAAGAGCTGGGATTGCCCGAGGGCAAAAAAGCAGAACCTGTCATCATGGAGATCATCAAGAGAAACACAGCCGATGAGATGATGAGTCTTGTTAAGTCACTGCACAAAATAAAAGCTGTCCGCGAAGCCCAGGGTAAAAAGTTCGCAACCCTGAACGAGAGATACCTGAACATGGCGGAAAAGCTTCTTTACACCGAGATGGCCTTTTCTCTTAAAAAGGAAAAGGACGACATCAAGAGAATAATCATCAAAGAACTGTCAGAATTACCTTTAGAGACTGCTTAAATGCAGTCTCTTTTTTCATATTAAATTGTGTGATAGAATAAACACTATGGTTAAAACAAGAGAACTATATTACGAAGATGCATATATTAAGAGCTTTCAGGCGAAGGTGGTATCCTGCAGCGAGGGTAAAAAGGGAGGATTTGAGATCATCCTCGATGAAACCTGTTTCTTTCCCGAAGAGGGAGGACAGACTTCGGATGTGGGAATACTGAAAACTGCTGACGGAAGAGCTGTTAAGGTTTCTCATGTGAGCATCCGTGAGGGTATCGTCATTCACGAAACAGATGAGGCTGCAAAAGAGGGCGATACAGTTTACGGAGAAATAGACTGGGATCACAGATTCAGCAATATGCAGCAGCACACGGGAGAACATATCTTTTCCGGAATAGTAAGTTCCCGCTTTGGCTTTGACAACGTGGGATTTCACCTTAGTGACAGCGAAGTTACAATGGACTACAGCGGAGTGCTGAGTCCTGAGGATATACATGATATTGAGATGGCGGTAAACCGCGCCATCTGGGAAAACATTCCGGTAAAATGCGAATTTCCCGATGCAGATACACTAAAGGACATGCCTTATCGCAGCAAGAAAGAGCTTACAGGGGACGTGAGGATAGTTACGATCCCGGGGTACGATATGTGCGCCTGCTGCGCGCCTCATGTTGCAAGAACCGGCGAGATAGGCATACTCAAGGTGGTAGGGCTACAGAATTATAAAGGCGGTGTAAGGGTAAATATCCTTTGCGGCAAAAGAGCTCTCGAAGCGATCTGCGCCGAGCATGATGTGGTGGGATCTTTGATGGGGATGCTCACTACTTCGGCCGACAGGCTTGTGACATCTGTTCAGAAACAGGCTGATGAAAACAAGTCTTTGAAATTAAAGCTTTCCGAAACAGAGGATCGTCTGATCCCCTATGAGCTGGCACAGATAGATCCGGAGCTTTCCGATGTGTTTTTGGTAAAGAGCGGCGATACGTCTCAGGGGACCATAAAGAAAATCGTAAATGCTCTTGTTTCAGGTCATGACGGCTATTGCGGAGTCTTTTCAGGGAGCGATACCGAAGGCTACAGATACATGATCATGACGGGAAGTGCCGGTAAAGATCTTAAGGCTCTTCAGGAAAGGCTTAAGAATGGCTTTAATGCAAGAGGCGGCGGAAATAACGCCATGATACAGGGGAGTATCGGGGCGGTTAAGATACAGGACATCATAGAAGAACTGGGAAGAGATTAAAGTATGAATGTTGGGAGCATAAAGGATTTCAAGGAGGGATGCAGGGATGCGATCCCTGTATGCCTTGGATATATCGCAGTGTCTTTTGCCTTTGGCATAGAGGCATCCAAAATAGGAATGACCACCTTTCAGGCGGCGGCCACTTCTCTTTTGAACGTGACCAGTGCCGGGCAGTTTTCAGCCCTTGAGGTCATTGCCAGAAACGGGAGCTTTCTTGAGCTTGCGATACTTCAGTTTATTATAAACCTCAGGTATATGCTCATGAGCTGTGCACTGTCGCAAAAGCTTGCGCCCGGTGTTTCCACAGCCCACAGAATGGGTATTTCCTACGGAGTTACGGATGAGATCTTCGGACTTAGCGTCCTTAGGAAAGGGCAGCTTTATCCTCTTTATTCCTATGGACTTATTCTGGTTTCCGTATTCGGATGGTGCCTCGGAACAGTAATGGGTGCCTTTGCAGGACAGATAATGCCTCAGAGGATCATAAGTTGTCTGGGACTAGCCATCTATGGTATGTTCATAGCAATCATCCTTCCTGATGCAAGGGACAATAAAGCGGTGCTGGCGGTGGTTCTTTCGGCGATGTTTGCATCCACGGTATTTACCTACGCACCGGTTCTTTCCCTTATATCATCGGGATTTAGGATCATCATAATAACTGTGGCGGTGGCGGCTATCGCAGCGGTGATCTCGCCTGTAAAGGAGGAAGAAGATGAATAACATATATCTTTATATCCTTCTGATGGCTGCGGTCACTTATCTGATCAGGGCACTTCCTCTTACTCTTATCAGAAAAGAGATAAAGAGCAGATTTATCAAATCGTTTTTATATTATGTTCCCTATGCAACCCTGGCAGCCATGACATTTCCGGCGATCCTTGGAGCTACGGACTATATTGCTTCATCTCTTATAGGTTTTTTCATAGCTCTTTTCCTTGCCTTTAACAAAAAGAGCCTTTTGACAGTGGCAGGCTGTGCCTGCGGTGCGGCTTTTATTGCTGAATTGTTTTTGAGGATGTGATATTAAGGAGTAAAATATATGAGAATAGGAATGGGATATGATGTTCATCGCCTTACGGAAGGCAGAGACCTGATAATAGGCGGCGTAAAGATCCCTTATGAAAAGGGACTTTTGGGACATTCCGATGCAGATGTTCTTTTACATGCCATTATGGATGCGCTTTTGGGCGCAGCAGCCATGGGAGATATCGGCAAGCACTTCCCCGATACGGATGAAAAGTACAAGGGAGCCGATTCTGTAAAGCTTTTGGAGGAAGTGGGAAGATTACTTGAAGAAAACCGCTTTCTGATAGAAAATATAGATGCGACCATCATCGCGCAGGCACCCAAAATGAGACCTTACATAGATACCATGCGCGAGAACATCGCCAAGGCACTTAAAATAGAAGTGTCCCAGGTAAATGTCAAGGCGACCACAGAAGAGGGCCTTGGTTTTACCGGAACCGGAGAGGGAATATCCTCTCAGGCAGTCTGTCTTTTGACAAGTCCCATCGAACTGCACACAAAAAACGTGACTTTTCAGGCAGAAGCGCCCAAGGGCGGATGCTGCCATGCGCAATAAATAAAGGAGTATGAAAAATGGCGGAGAAATTTAGATTTTACAATTCACTTACCAGAAATATCGATGAATTCGTACCAAGGGAACCGGGCAAAGTGTCCATGTACACCTGCGGTCCTACGGTATATCACTATGCTCATATAGGAAATATCAGAACTTACATCATGCAGGATGCTCTGATCAAGGCTCTTGAATATGCGGGATATGATGTTAAACGTGTAATGAACATCACAGACGTGGGACATCTTTCTTCCGATGCTGATACAGGTGAAGACAAGATGCTTGCAGGTGCCAAGCGAGAGCACAAGAGCGTCATGGAAATTGCAAAGTTCTATACAGATGCATTTTTCAAGGACTTTGACGCTGTGGGCAACAAAAGACCTGATGTGGTTGAGCCTGCAACAAACTGCATTCCTGAGTTTATCCATATGATAGAGGTCCTTCTTGAAAAGGGCTATGCATATGTGGCCGGCGGCAATGTATATTTTGATACCGGAAAACTTGATGATTATTATGTCTTTTCCTCATCTGTTGAAAAAGAGCAGCTGGCAGTAGGTGTCAGGGATGATGTGGAAGAGGATCCCAATAAAAAGAACAAGACAGACTTCGTTCTCTGGTTTACCAAGTCCAAATTTGAAGATCAGGCTCTTAAGTGGGACAGCCCCTGGGGCGTTGGATATCCCGGCTGGCATATCGAGTGCTCATGCATCTCCATGAAGCACCTTGGAGAGTGGATGGATATTCACTGCGGCGGCGTTGACAATATCTTCCCTCATCACACCAATGAGATCGCACAGTCTGAGAGTTATCTTGGACACAAGTGGTGCGGATACTGGTTCCACAGCAATCACTTAAATGACAGAGCCGGCAAGATGAGTAAATCCAAGGGAGCGGTTCTTACTGTTTCTGTTCTCAAGGAAAAAGGCTATGATCCTCTGGTTTACAGATTCTTCTGCCTTCAGTCCCATTACCGCAAGCCTCTTGAGTTCTCTTTTGACGTACTTGATAACACAGCAGCGGTTTACAACAAGCTGGTAAAGAGAGTATCCGAGCTTAAAAACGACGGCGCTGCTGATGAGGCGGTTAAGGCGGACTATGAAAAAAGATTCCGCGAGGCAGTATCAGATGATCTTAACACAGCCATGGCTATCACTATCCTTTATGATGCCTTAAAGGCTGATACCAATGATGCTACCAAGCTTTCACTTATCGAGAGCTTTGACAGGGTTCTTTCTCTTGATCTTATCGCACATGCAAAAGCTCTTTTGGAGGGTGGCGCAGCAGATGCTGATCCTGAGCTTGTAAAGTATATTAACGATGCTATTGAGAGACGTGCTGAGGCTAAAAAGGCAAAGGACTTTGCAACAGCCGATGCCATCAGAAACGAACTGCTTGAAAAGGGTGTCGAGATCAAGGATACCCGCGAGGGAGTTAAATGGCAGCTGATCTGAACGGATATTTTAATGAAAAATTCGGAATAGAAGCCAAGGATATAAGGACTTATTCACCTCTTACCCTGGCTTATATAGGCGACTGCGTTTTTGACCTTATGGTGAGATCCGTTCTTGTAAATAAGGGAAATACGTCGGTAAATAAGCTGCACACCAGAGCCAGCAAGGTGGTAAAAGCCGGAACTCAGGCTCAGATGGCAGCTTTGCTATCTGATTTTTTCACTGAAGAAGAAGCTGATATTTACAGAAAAGGCCGTAATTCCAAGCCACATACCAAGGCTAAAAATGCAACAACCATGGAGTATCTGGATGCCACGGGCTTTGAAGCTGTTCTTGGCTTTTTGTATCTGAAGGGAGACACAGACAGAGCCTGTGATATCTTTTTGGAGGGTGCAAAGCGCCTTGGACTTGATGTTTTTGAGTGATCATGAGGTTTTAAATGGAAGAGATTACAAACAATCCCGGAGAAGAGAGGATAGAAGGCAGAAATGCCGTTATAGAGGCCTTTCGTTCCGGCAAGACAATTGACAAAATATATATTCTGGACGGATGTCAGGACGGACCTGTATCCACCATAAGACGCGAAGCAAAAAAGCAGGGCTGCCTTATTAAATTTGTGAGCAGAGAGCGCCTTGATCAGATGTCGGAAACCGGCAAACACCAGGGAGTTATTGCTTTTGCAGCAGCCTACGCATACTCCGAGATGGATGATATCTTTGAGCTTGCAGAAAACCGCGGTGAAGCACCGTTTGTGTTCATCCTTGATAATATCGAGGATCCTCACAATCTTGGAGCTATCATCAGAACAGCCAACCTGTCAGGTGCTCACGGAGTCATCATTCCCAAAAACAGGGCGGTTGGTCTTACTGCGACGGTGGCCAAGGCTTCTGCAGGTGCCCTTAATTACACTCCTGTTGTAAAAGTTACCAATATAGCCAAGACCATTGAGGAGCTCAAGGACAGAGGAATGTGGTTTGTATGCGCGGATATGGGAGGAACAACCATGTACAAGCTCAATCTCACAGGCTCCATAGGCCTTGTTATAGGCAATGAAGGAAGCGGAGTCAGCAGACTTGTAAAAGAAAAATGCGACATGGTAGCTTCCATTCCCATGAAGGGCGATATAGATTCCCTCAATGCTTCCGTAGCGGCAGGTGTTCTTGCTTTTGAAATCGTTAGGCAGAGAATGAATGGATAATAAAAAGTACGCTTCAGAAACTGATGAACAGCTGATCCAGCGCATCCATGACGGCGATGAGCCGGACATGGTGGATCATGTCATGAACAAATATAAAAATATGGTCAGGAAAAAGGCTGCTTCCATGTATATCCTGGGCGCAGACAGGGACGATCTGATCCAGGAGGGTATGATAGGCCTTTTCAAGGCTATCAGAGACTATGACTTCGGAAGAGACGCAAGCTTTTCCACTTTTGCGGAGCTGTGCATTTCAAGGCAGATGTATTCCGCCATCAAGGCTCTTTCCAGAAAAAAGCATGCTCCCCTCAACAACTATCTGTCCATATATGCGGTTAGAGAATCCGGTGACAGTGACACGGAAGCTCCCTTTGAGGAGATTCTTGAGTCTGATGCCAGTTCCATTCCGGAGCAGCATGTTATCGATCAGGAAAACCTAAAAGATCTTGAGGATGAAATAGAGCGTGAGCTCAGCGACCTTGAGCGTCAGGTTCTGGAACTGTACGTAACCGGGATGAGCGTAAAAGAGATCTCCGCGGTCCTGGGAAGAGACGTAAAGTCCACAGACAACGCGATGCAAAGGATCCGCAACAAGCTTAAAAAGTACTTAAGCTATAAAGAATAAAAAGTGCTTGCGTTGACAGTTAAGTTGTGTTATATTGATATAGCTGTTGTGAAACAGTAGTAACTATAGTTAATTAAGAGGCAATTTTGTTATATAGAGAGGTGATAAAGATGAGACAGGACATTCAGCCCGAATTCCACCAGGCAACTGTTACTTGCAACTGCGGTAACACATTCACAGTAGGTTCAACAAAGAGCGAGATCCACGTTGAAATCTGCTCAAAGTGCCATCCCTTCTACACAGGAACACAGAAGGCTACAGCTGCTCGTGGACGTATTGATAAGTTCAATAAGAAATACGGCATCGACAATAAGTAATTATGATAATAAAGAGGTTGAGGCAATTAGCCTCAACCTTTTTTCTTTGAAAAAAGATGTAAGCGGGGGAGTGAGATCCGCTGCAAGAGGTACCTATGAGAAAGAGAAAGCGTAAAGTCAGACATTACTCCGGAATCGGCGGACAGGCCGTTCTTGAGGGAGTTATGATGAAAAACAAGGATATGTATGCTGTTTCCGTCAGAAAGCCTAACGGAGAGATCGAGGTGGAGGTTGATGAGTACCATGGCCTTGCCTATGGCAGCAAACTCCTTAATATTCCTTTTATAAGGGGTGTGTTTGTATTTATTGATTCACTTATTCTGGGACTTAAGTCTTTGAATTTTTCATCTTCTTTTTATGAGGAGACTGATAAAAAGCCCACCAAGCTTGATGAGGAGATAGATCACGTATCAGGCGGACATGAGGATACTCTCCTTATGATCGCTACTACGGTTCTTTCTTTTGTATTTGCCATTGCTATTTTTATGGTGCTTCCCTATGCACTTTCAGAGCTTCTTAGCAAATATATGAGAAATGAGTCTCTTCTTGCCATTATCGAGGGCGTTTTGAGGATAGTCATCTTTATCCTTTACATACTTCTTATTTCCAGGATAAAGGACATTAAAAGGTTGTTCATGTATCACGGCGCTGAGCATAAGTGCATTAACTGCATTGAAAAAGGCCGTCCTCTTACACCAAAGAATGTAAAGAGAAGCTCAAGGCTTCACAAGAGATGTGGCAGTAGCTTTATTCTCTTTGTTA
>JAILOW010000180.1 GCA_024690635.1 Butyrivibrio sp. | reverse complement strand
CCTGATGGTTATCAGATTCAGCAAGAGATACCCTGATCTTGTATACTCCCGCATGGATAAATGTAAGTGCAAGGCTGCTGTTTCCCACAACCTCGCCGCCGTTTTCATCCGTTGTTACAAGGGCATATCTAAGTGCTGCATTTCCAAATACCTCTTCGGTATTGGTTGCTCTCATGGAAGCTGTGATACCCTTTGCTGTTCCGTCGTAGGTGTACTCTCCGCCCGTTGCATCGATATAAGAGGAAGCCTTGGTAACTGTAAGTATGCCGTCAGTCTTTGAAAGATCATAGTTGGCGGTAACATCTCTGTTTCCTTCAGCCGTATCCACTATGGTCACGGAAGAAAGATCAACCACGTTACTTGTGCTGCCTGCCTCGGTTATGGTACTTTCTGCTGTCATCAAAACAGCAGATACTTCATGATCTGTCAAAAGACCTGTCGTCGTAATCTTCTTGTTATCAGCAATTCCTGCACCAAATCCGGGAGCTGTAAGAGCTGTTCCGTCATAAACCTTGGTATCGTTTGGCGCCGTGATATTTGCAGCCTTCTTATTTACGGTAAGAGTACCGGGTGTATAAGTGATGGCATAGTTTGAAGTCTTATCTCCCGCAGCATTTACGATCTTTGCTCCGGATGGAGTATTGTTCTCTGAACCTGCATCTCTTATGGTTCCCGCAAAGGTAAGCTCTGTCAGAGCCGCGCCGTCAACCAGAGCCCTTCTTTCAGGATCAACATTTCCGGTGTAGACAATATCATACATCTGAGCCGTAAGAGCTGCTCCGGAATATGTTCCTGCATGTGTAAGGGCTGTGTTGTCATAGGTCTTTTCATCATCAAAACCTGTTATCTTCACAGGTCTCTTTGTAACGGAGACGTTTATGGTCACACTAAATACCGGATCAGGAAGCTTGGGCGTTGTAACGGCTACGGAATAAAGTCCGCTGTCATTTACTTCAACAAAGCTGTAGCTTCTTTCATCGGCGCCTGTGATAACCTCACCGTTTCTGTACCAGGTAAATACATAGCTGTCGGAACCGTCTTCATAGCCGGCTGTAATGGTCACGGGTTCTCCGTCGTATTCCTTGGAATTGCCCTGAGCATCTGTTGTTATGCTGGCACCAAAGATAGGTGTTCCGAGAACAACTGTCTCACTGTCGTTACAATTGTTGTTTCCTGCGTTTGTTCTTTCATTTGCAAGTGCTCTTATCTTAAATACGTAGCGGCCGTCTCTGTCTATGTAGTCAAGAACATTCAGCTGCGTAGCAGAAACAACGTCGGTCTTTACAAGACTTTCCTGTCCGTAGGTTGTTCCTGAAACCGCCTGATAATAGGTCTTTACTTCGTAAGTTACGGAAACCACTGATGCAGGGCTTACTCCGGCATTTTCGGAAAATCCCGTTACCGCATCCCACTTAAGAAGTCCGTAAGCCATTCCGCTTCCGTCTTCGTGCATTGCAAAGTTTTCAGGAGCCAACAGAGTTACCTTGTAAATGTTAAACTCCTTGGTATGTGAAGTTACTGCAGGATATGACTCTGTTCCTGCAGACCTTGCCCTTGCCTCATAGGTTCCTGCCTCTGTGGGAACCGCTGTACTCCAGGCACTGCTGCCCTGCCCTTTCTTTCGATACTCGATGGTTATGGTTCCCATCTCATCTCCAAAGAGAGGAGTGCACTCTGCAGGTATCCTGCTCTCTCCGTAGTTCCAGTCACTCACTTCCAGAACCAGGCTGTCGGGATCGCCGGCTGTAGGCTTGGTTATGGTGAATGCCTTATTTGCGTTTAATGTAACGGTCTCGCCGTTGTCTTTTCTCTTTGCTACAACCTTACAAAGTACGTTGTAGGTCTGAGCTCTCTTGCCCCTTGGGAAAGTAAAGGTCTGCTGATCCCAGATGATAGGATTGTTCTGGGTTTCAACAACGCCGTTATTCAAAACTCTTACAACATCATAAGGAACAGGTGTGGAACTGCTGCTGTAATCAAGATGTCCAAGCTTGTAGGACCACTCGTAGGTGTAGGTATATCCAACGTTATCGGTGTGGCTTACATTTGCTTCATAAGGTGTATGAACAAGAGCACCGTAAGGAGCGGTGTCACTTGTGCCGCTTATGGTAAGGCTTCCCTGAGCAGCTCTCTTTTTAAGCTTAAGTATCAGATCAACGGAAGTAACCTCGATGCCATCAGCAATAAGAGCAGATCCTGCAAAGCTTCCTGATGCCGACAGATCGTTTGTGGTAACAAGAGTAACTCCCGTATCGGAAGATGCGCTGAAGCTGTCAATCTCATAACCTGTAGCATATTCTCCGCCGTCTGTACCTACGCTCTTCCAGGAATAGAGCACATTCACGCCTGCTGCCTCTCCGGCAACAACCACGTAGCCGTCAGGATAATCCAAAAGACTTCCTGTTACAGGATAAACGTTCTTATTGGCAAGAGCATCTGTAGCCTTTGCTGTAACGGCGTCATCACTGTACTTGGGAACAACAAGGACTGCCATTTTGTTTGCTGAATTTGTCCAGTCACCGTACTGTTTTACATTCTTATAATCAGGAGATGTGTTGTTTTCCGTACTTGCAACTGCCCATATCCTTACATAATAGGTACCTGCTCCTGCATTTCTTATAACTTCTGTAAAGTCATAATCTGTGGTAGGATTGCAGTCTATTGTAGTAACGGCATTGCCCGCTCCGACCTTATAGAGCTGTAATTTGTATCCCGCAACAGCCACATGGCCTATAGCTGTAACAGCATTCCAGCTGAGTCTTCCCGCATTCCATGTAATATTTGTGGGTGCAGGGAATGTCCTCTGATTTACGGTCAGTATTCCGGTGTCAAAAGATATGTTGTAGTTGCCGTGGATTCCGGCGCCGGGCTCTGAGGAGCTGATGTCGATAACATATCTGCCCACATCTGATCCTGCCACATAATTAACAGTAGGATCAGACTCTGAGGTAAGAGTATATTTCTTTACGTATCCGGGGATATTTGCAAGGCTTTCGCCTGATACAAAACCTGTACCCTCTACCACAATACTGCTTGCAGCAACGCTCTGAGCGTAGTTGCAGCTGATGTTCCCTGGCTTAAGTACCAGCTCTTTTGCTGTTATGGATGAAAGAGCTGATGTCTGTGATACGTCGCTTCCAAAGATATTTTCTGAATCGTAAAGCGTAGCTTCTGCCTTGTTTGCAGCTGTAAGGAGCATGTATCTCTTTGCAAGATCAGAGCCATCTTTTATAACAATTCCAAGAGAAACGTTGATGTTTGTTCCAACGTTTTTATCTGCATAAACCGCTGTAAAGTCCGCGGTATCAAAGGAAGCCTTAAAGTTCTCGGGAAGCTGAGCGTAGGTTTCCACATGGCTTGTTGCACCAACGTAATACTTAAAGGTAGCTGTGGTCAGATCTATCTGATTTCCTTCGCCGTCCTTGGTAACTGTTGTTGTTCCGTCGTAAACCTTATCCGCAACGGTAATGCCCTCAACAAGGATGTAGTACTTCTTGATGATGAGGTTACCTGAAACTTTAGTGATGTTGTAATTCTTTGTATAAAGATATCCGTCTGCCGTAGCAACATTTACAGGGCTTACAGGATATGTTCCCGGAAGCGAAGATGCATTTGCAGTAGATTCAAACTCAACTTCATATGTTCCTGCCAAAGAGGTAAGAGCACTATCTGTATAAAGGGCTATATCCGTTCCGGATGTTCCGCTTATGATCTTGGCCTTTTCGTTTTCATTCTTCTGAGTGGAAGCAGTATCTCCGTAAACAAAGTCAGCACTTACAAACTCTCCGTCAAATATCGTAGGAGGGTTCTGAACACCGTAGCTGATATGCACGTCTTTTGCTCTGTAGCGAAGGTTCTTTTTATTTACGGTCAAAAGGCCGAAGGTCTCGCCCACAAGTCCGTTAGCCACAGGGAAAGTGATTGTGTAGTTTGGATTTGTGTAATGGGTTGTACCATTCACATTCATTGCATAGTAGCCGGCGTCATGGCTCTTACCGGACGTGGGATTGGCTACTGCCTGATAGTCGCAGTCAACTACAGTAAGAGTAGTATTTTTAAGGCCTGCAATGATTGTCTCTTCATCTGCTTCTACAGCGCCTTCAACGGTATAGTTATAGGCTGCGGGAGCGCTTCCGTAGGTAACGGTCTGGTTGTTTATCTTTACCGTAATATCTCTTGGAGTAATGGCACCGGGAACATCAAAGGTGCTGTTTACCAGCTCGTAATTTGAAACCGCACTTCCTCCCAGCACGCATTCTGTCAGATTAACTTTCGTTGCTCCGACAGTTACACCGCCCTCGGTAACAGCAACATTTTTATTATTGTAAACAGCATCTGCACTAGAGATAACAAGGCTTGAAGCGTCTGCCGTCATAACGCCCGATGCACTCTCACCGGGAACAGCCGTAAACTCATAATAGTCATGAGAATCTGCTGCGCCAAGGATAGTATTCAGATCAGTTCCTGCTACGGAAGTATTACCGTCGTATACCTTGGTTATGGGAGAAGCACTGTCAATGCCGGATACAGCTATCTTTCTGGGTATAACGGTAATGGTTGCAGGGTTTTCATAGTCCCAGCATACATTGTATTTAGGTGAATCAAATCCCTCTACAAAGTGATGTCCGTCATTTTCGGGACCTGTCTTTTCAACAAAGAATACATAGTAGGTTCCCACATCAAGAGTAGAGATAAAGGAAAGGTCATCAGTCTGCTTGAAGGCGTGGTCTGTAACAACCGCATTTACGTAGGAGCCTCCAACCTTCTTCATGATCATGAACTGAGGATAGTTGTCTTCATCCACAGTAAGGTCAGCTGATACGCTGTCTCCTTCCACAAGTCCCACAACTTCATATGAGAAGTGCGTTGTGTGCAGACTCTCGCCATAAGTTATGGTGGAGTCGCCGCCTGTGATATGAACATTTACTTTTCCATCTTTTACGATATCTGCAGTAGTAGTGAGCTGACTGTTTGCAGTATCGATCACATAGTTTGCATAAGCGCCGGTAGCCTTGATTCCAACGCCTCTTGTATCTGCATTTTCAACCGCATAATTTATGGTAACGGTCTTGGAGATTCCCACAAATTTTGTATCGAAATCTCCGGGCTTTCCAAGCTTTTCAAGAGTAAGGACATCCCCTGCATAAACAGGACTTACACCGTCAGATGAAAGCCTTATGGTTGCAGCTGTGATATCAAGATCTGCAAGAGTTGTTCCGTCGTATTCCTTATTAACTCCTGTAATACCGTTTATTACAACAGGACATCTTTCAATGGTAAGTGTTCCTGTGCCGTACTCGATCACATAGTTATCGGTTATGACATGCTTTTTATTATTGGCATCCAGAGTGTAAACCGCCATATTTTTGGCAGCTATTGTGCTGTATACTCCGGCGTTTTTATAAGAAGCTGATGTCTTTGCGTTGTAATGCTCTCCTTCAGGAAGTGTATATGCCCTATAGGTATCTCCGGCACTTTCCTTGGTCTCAAACCTGAACTCATCCTCAGTATCAAGCATGGTCTGAAGGGTTGCATTGTATACCTTGGTAACATCCTTGGGATAAACCTTGATATATCTGGGCAGGATCTTGTAGGTCTGATTGTGCAGAGTAAAGGTATAGTCTGTAGGGAAGTAACCTGCTCCGGCCTTTGCCTCAACCTCAGGTATAGCACTGTAGGTACCTGCATTAACCTGCTTGTTCTTAACGGATACGCTGAAATCACCTGCTGCATCCGGAATCTTTTCAGTATCGCCGACTATCTTTATATAAGGAGAAATTGTACTTCCCGTATAGTTGTAAACAAAGTCCTGATCACTGTAGGTAGCCGATGCATCACTTTCAGAAGAAGGAAGCCACTTGATATCAAGAGGATAAGGCTTGATCTGACCGGAGATCTGCAAGGTCTCACCTGTAGGGAATACATAGTTCCAGTTCTCGTATACATCATGAAGAGCGGTGCTGTCATTGGAGGTAAGAACCCAGAGGTTACTGAGTGTAACAAGAGTTCCTTCCTGCACTCCGCTTCCGCCTGCATGCATATAATCAAAGGTTGCATCAAAGTTAAGGAGCATTGCCTTTCCTGCATCTGCAGAAAGAATGCCGTTGATCCTGTAGTAAGGGCTGGGAGTCATGCCTGCTGACTCTATTCCGGACTGCAGTCTGTAGAAATCGGAATAGGTTCCGTCTGCCTCAGAATACTTGTAGGTTACAGAGCCCTCATTTCCTACTGAAGGCTTGCCCTGAATCTCAACAGTTGCATCATAGATCTTGGTGAAAGGCTTGATGGCTGTAACTGTTACAGGCACAGGTAAAAGACCTACGCTGCAGTTTCCAGTTACTGAAGAGTAGTTGGGGTCGTTACTTACAACATAGTAATAAACCACATGAGGAACAGGGCTGTGAGAAGCATCTACGATTACGTCCCTGTATCCGGGCATCTGGGTATATGCTTTGTCTGCATCGCCTTCGGAAAGTGCAAGCCTTGCAGTGGGATCCTCTCCTAAAGTGAACGGACTCTCACTGTAATAAACCGTATAATCCGTAGGTCTGTAGAGCCACTTTTCAGTGTATCTGTAGGTATTTCCCGTATAGCTCTGATCCACAACAGGTGTGGTCTCAAGATACTCATTGTTGGGAAGCACTGAGAACTTGTAAGAGCCCTGAGCTCTCTGGGTTCTTCCGTTATCTTTTCTTTCAATGTCAGCAACGCAGCGAAGCACATAGAAACCTGCGTTGTAGCCTGTAGGCAGGTTAAAGGTACTGGTGTTGGAATTTTCCAAAGGAGTCATATCCGCAATGGGTATTGTCTCAGGATCCAGCTCTTCAAACTGCTCCGCAGTCATATTGTCGGGACTGTAATAGAACCAGGTGTACTGCTTGATATTATTGGCACCTGCATCCACGCCCTGGCCCCAGTTAATGGAAGCATTGAACTGATTTTCAGCATCAGCTTTGTAATTGTAATAAAGAGGATCATTAACCAGATCCCTGCTGATGGTAATTGTAATAGTAGGCTGGATAGCCTCTGCAGCTGCAGTTATGGCAATGTAGCGTCCGGACTCTGTAGCTGTAAAGGAATACTCGGTGTCATTATAAACTTTGGTAAGAACTGCACCGTCTGTACCCTCAGCTGCCAAAAGATCAGCAAGGCTTTCTATCTGCTCTGTTGTAAGCGCTTCACCTGAGTTGACCTTGAACCATCCCTGGAAGGTATAACCTGTAGGCTGCATAGTTGCATAGAGGTTTACCTGCTGGCCGTAGTAGTAATTGCCTGCTCCCGAAACAGTAAGACCTGTATCGTCGGATCCGTCCATACAGTATGCGCCTGTTGAAATAGTGATGGTACTGTTTCTCTCATAGAAGAAGGTTACAGAAGCATTGTGATAAGCTCTGAATGTATCTCCGGAAACAAGCTCGCCGGAATCTGCAGCATTGTGCTGATATGTTCCGTGAGCAAAGCTTACCATGCTGCCTGCTGCGGAAAGATTGTGATCTGAAACTGCGATCACATCCTCTGACCTTACGCCTGACAGCTCTTCCACTGCTCCAAAGAGATTGTTGGGGCTTACGCTGTTTTCATAATAATATGTAACTCCCGAAACAACGTCTGTAACAACGTTGGCAGGAGCACTTCCTGCTATGCAGCTGTCCAAAAGATCCTGACGGTAAGCCTTTGCACGATCCTGGAAGAGATGAACAATATCAAACTCAATGACTGCAGGTGTCCACTGGGCCTCCATAAGGGTATCGCAAATGGGCATATCAAACTCTGAATATCCCTGATGATGCTGATCTACAGGGTTATATACATAGTTATAGTCAGCAGGATTAAGCTCTGATCCCTTGACGCTGCCTGTGTAATCGTAGAACTTCCAACCCGTAAAGTCATAGCCGATCTTTACAGGATCATATACTCTCACAAGATCTCCGTTTACCTTGGTGATGATCTCATCGTTGGAAACGGTATCCGAGTCATTTCTTCTTATGGTCAAAAGAGCTGATGTGCGGGCGTAGTAGGACCTGAGCTTGATAGGTCTGCTGCCGCAGAATCCGCTGAGCACATTGCTGGTATTTTTTTCATCATGCTTAAAGCCGCTTGTTACAAAGCTCGCATAGTCCATGCTAAACTCTGAGAATGCCTTTACGAAATGAGATTTCTTTACCGCAACAAGTGTGCCGTTAAGGTAATACTTTGTATTTGTTCCCGCTTTATTTACTGCAGTGTTTTCATCAAACCTGTACTCAATCTCAATATCTTCTGTTTCAGAAGTAAGGGATGCGCTGTCAAGGCTTCCGGAATAATAGCCTGCGCCGTTTGGCATCTCATAATAAGCAATATCAAAGTTCTCTATGGGCTTGTTAAAGCGCTTTCCATAGATATACTTGGGACCGTTTACTTTGATAGTTGCATCAGCAACATGAGTAAAGTTTGAATCTGTGTACCAGACGATCTCATAACCTTCGCCGGGTTCAAAGACATTTGCTCCGTCTCTGTCAAATCCGATCTCATCTGCAGTCACATCTGTGATCTGTCCGTAGTCGATCCTTCTTGTCTTGCCGTCATATACGTAAGTGATGGAGAAATCCTTATTAAAGTTGAAGTAATAAGACATCTGATTGTAGCAGTAATCTTCAGTGTCATTATTTACTCCAAGAATAGGATTCTCAGAACCTCTTGCGCCGATTCTCTCATCGCCCCTTGCAACCAGCACGGGAGTTCCAAGATTGGGATCGGGAGCATTTTCTTCTGCTTCAAAAGTCTCACGACCTATATGTGCAGCTACAGTGCTGTTGTAGTTATATCCTGCAAGTCCGCCCACATGGAATCTGTCATCATCAACCACTGTAAAGAGGAGCTTTTGTGAATGAGGATCATCTATCAGTCTGTAGAAGGTACCGGAAATACCGGGATTTGACTGGCTCTGTCCAAGCTCTGTGGCAGTCTTGTAATAAGTTACATTAACCTCCTCAAATTCAGGTCTGAGTGCTGCACCGGGGTCGCTGCTTTCAAATACGTCAGACTTATTGGCAACACAGATCTGGTAGGTAACGCCGTCAACTTCCGATGTCAATGGAGCAGAGTCAGTTGTCTGAACGCCGTTAACATACTGTCTGTAAGTAAGTTTCAGATAATAGTGCTTGCTTGATGCAGGCTGAAGGTAATAAATTTCTGCCTTGGAAGAGTTGTTTACGCCGACTCTTATAGCCTTGAAACGATCAGCTTCTGCACCTGCCGCATCCTCATAGGCGGTATAATCCGCATGTCCTCCGGCATAGCCGAGTATGGAATTGGATGAAGGAGATACATAGTACCAGTAATTGGCAATCTTGTAGTCTGCAGCAGCAAAGTCCATGGTGCCTGTAACCGCAGCTGAATCTGTTACAGTTCCAAGATATGCCTTTGCCTTGGCATTGTCTTCATTATCGCCAACAGGAACAGACTCGGTCTCTCCCTGGTAGTAATATTCCGAATCTATATTATAAGAAGTTCCCCACTTCTGATTTATCTTATAAGAAGTTATGACTTCATCCGAACTTGTTCCGGCGTCAACATCATAGACTCTCTTTAAGTATCTGATGTTTACGTCGTATTTTTTGCGTGACATGTAGAGCTTTAATGTTGTCACGGAATCAGGAAGAATGCTGGTGTTATCTTCCGTATATCTGTTCTCAAGAACTACTGCGGAAAGAACTTCTCCATCCACAGGAACATGCTCAAAGTGTGCCTTGGAATCCACGCCCTCTATGAGCTTGGAAATAGGTATCTCAACTTCGCTGCCTTCACCTGAATCAACAATGCTGACGATCCTTCCCGGCTCAACATAGCTTTCAAAGCTTGTCTCTTTCTCATAGAATCCTGCATCATAGCTCTTATAGGTATTTCCGCCGTAGGTATGATTTACCTCTTTTACATGCTCAACATATACCTCGATGACATACTTGGACTGTTCTCTTGAAGCATACTCTCTTACTACCTTTACATCACCTGCAGGCATTGTGACAGGTCTTGAACCTGTGGACCAGTCAACAAAGTTTGCAAGATAGTATTTATCTGCCGGAACGATACCTGCACCTGTAGGCCATCTCTTTGTCCATGCCACGGAATGTTCTCTTCCGTTGTCATAGGTTATGGTGCCTTCGTCGTTATATTTGTAGGTCTCGAAATACTCTGCAGAGAAGGTTCCTGTTGCAGGGAATGCATAGCCGTAAGGGAAATTCCACTTTGCCTGATCTTCATCAAAGTAGGAACCAAAGAGGTGCTGGCCGTCATCACGGTTCCCTCTGTAAACATCCATTGAAAGTTCATAGACTTTTCTTGTGTAGTAGAAAGATACATAGGTAGGTCCGTCCTGTACTCCCTCAGGTGCTCCGCCTTCGATCTTTGAATATACGTTGTGTGTAAGGTCAGAGTCATTTGAAGTGGTCTCTGCAAAAGCATTCAGCTCTGCAAGAGAAGCAAAGCTCTTGGCCTCGGAAGACTCATAGGATACAACAACTGCCACAGGAGTAAATCCGGGGATCTCTCTTGCAGTCACGATCTCTTTTGAGGTTGAAGTCTCATCAGAAGAAAGATACGCATTGATCTGACGACCGTAGTCTGCACTTATGACTTCATCCGCCTGAATACTTCCATCCATTACAAAAGATGTGCCAAGGTAATTCCCTGCCCCATTCTCTGTATCGATATTTTGGAAATAGTATCTAATTGTATAAGAAGCTGTATCAGCCTTGAAGTGACCTGTTGCGGTAAGGCTGCCTGCAGGCATGAACTCAGGTGCTCTTCCTGCATCGCCGTAGTTCCATCCGATAAAGCTGTAGCCTGTGTGTGCAGGCTTTGTTCTCTCAACAAAAGGCTGGCCGTAGTAGAAATAATCCACCATGGTCTTTGATGTATTGTCATAATCCGTGTAGCTGTAGGTCATGGTATACATCTCAAGGTTGTAGTAAATATCAAGTTCCATGCCGTCTTCAGTAACGCGGATACTTGAAACGTAAGAAGCAGAGCCCTCAGGAAGTGAAGGAAGTGATGTGAGTCTGTAGCCTTCTCTTTCAAGCTGAATAGCCGCTGCGTTGTAGCTTACTTCATCATTGTAGGCACAGGAATAAACCGCATAGTTTTCAGGCTCATCTCCGTAGCTGAGCATAACCTGTCCGCCATCGTCCGTCATAACTGTGCCGTCATTATTAAGCAGTATCTTCTGATAATAATAGTTAACCTTGTAAGTAAACTTTTTGTTGGTCCATCCTGCTTTAAGAGTAGCTGACTCGTTTTTAACGTAGGATGCTCCGTCAGGGAGAATAGCACTTCCTGCAGTCCAGTAAGTGAATACATAACCGGCCTTGGTAAAGGCGTTGGCAGGAAGAGTCACTGCGTTGTCTTTTAACTTATAGATGCCGGGCATTGTGCCTGTAGCGGCATCATCATTTTTATCAAAAGAAATCTCGTAAACAGTTATGGGAGTCTCACAGTATCTGATATTGCCACTGATATCCTTAAATACCAAGTAGTAGCTGCCTGCTGCTGTAAGCTGAACAGAAGTGATGCAGCTAAGGGCAGGTCTTCCCTCTACGAAGGAAATCTCTGTCCAGTTGTCATCAGTTATGTTGTCTATGGAATTAACGAGCTTGTATCCGTAAAGGCCCAAAAGATCACCTATCCTGATGTCAGCTCTTACATATGAATAATCCGAAGCCTGGCTTCCGGTAAACTCCTCGCAGTAAGGAGCAGAATCTTTTGACTTAATAGCAAGGTTTGCGTCAACGGCACTGTCAAGCTGGGTATTTGCAAAAGATACAGTATAATATCCGCTCTTTGTGTAATCCCCTCTTGAAAGACCTGTGGATCCTGTATTGTAATTAAATACTGTTCCGGCATCGTCATTTTCATAACCGGAGTTGTAGGTTATAACTGCTCTTGCGCTTTCTTTCTGAAGAAGATATGTAACTGTATCATCCTCATCTGCGCCATGTACCGCATCCGCAAAGGCAAGGCTTTCGATTCCTTCATCGCCGCCGTTTCTTACCAGAGTAATTTTTGCAGTGTATTTATATGGAAGCTTTTCTGAAGCCGTACCTTCCATGTAGTTGTTGTACATTCCCGCAGCATCTTCGCCGATCTTGGCGGTAACTGTTGCGGTATATGCGCCTACGCCGTTTGCAATGCTGTCATTTATAAGAAGCTCTTTTGCATCAACACTTGTATTCGATGTGATGATGGGTTCTCCAAGGGTTTCCTCGCCCCTGTAGAGCTGTACCTCGTACTGAATGTTAAGTCCGTCTCTTGTTATGGCAACCCACTGAAGTGTTCCGGGAGTTGTGCCCCACTTAAGGGATGTGATCTTGGGAAGGCGCGCCTGAGTTACGCTAAGGCTTCCCTTTTCAAGAGTGATCTCATAGTTGACTGCCTTGGTGGAGGAAGTCAGGGTATAGGTAATATCGTTCACAACGGGAGACTCGGAAACAGTCTTTACAGAGCCGGATACCATTACGGAATGGAAGCCCTCGCCTTCTATAAATGCATCTCCTGTCTGAACGTAATTTCCTGCAGTATGAGGATTGCCGTCATAGGTCCAGCTCTTTGATGTAGAAGTCAGAGTGATCTGTCTTTTCCTTATCTCAAATATTGCAGGCTCAGCTGTAATCGCGCTGTAGTTTGCAGTCTCTGCTATCTCAGCCCATACATAATATCTGCCTGCATCTTTTGGCATAGTTGTAACAGCACCGGACTTATCCGCTGCTGCAAAGCTTTCTTCTTCGCCTACAGGAAGATATTTATAAGAAACAGTTCCGCCTGTTGTATTATCGATACTTACTGAAATACCTGCGGGAGTTTCGCCGTACTTCCAGGAATCGTATGATATGCTGGTCTGAACCGCCATGGTTCCCTTGCCGATCTCAAAAGTCTTTCCGGAGTACTGTCCCTGGTAATTCCCCTTGAAGGTAATGATAACCTGTGCCTGGGAACCTACATTTACATTGTTTGCGTAGGAAACATCATAATCTTCTGCTGAAAGAGTCTTTGTTACGCTTGCCCCTGCGCCTGCAGGTGTATAGGTGATATCAACAGCCGTAACAGCAGGCTCAATGGCAGATCCCGTATAAGTAAAAGGTCCGTCCTCAACAGATACTTCTACAGTCACATTGCTGTCAACGCTTAAGGTAGTAACAGTCAGTGTTCCTGATGTAAAGGTCACATCATAGTTATCTGCAGAAAGACTTCCTGCAGTGATATTGTATGTTCCGACAACGCTGTTTGCTCCGCCGTCATTTACATAATCACAGGAAAGATTTGAAGCGTAGCCTGCACCAAATACGGATTCAAGGCTGTCACCGGAAACCAGACCGCTGGTCCCGTCAGGCTCTGCGGCTGTCATTGTAAAGGACGGAGCATCGCTTCCGTAAACTGTCTCTTTGTTATCTACATTTATGTAGAGAGGTCTTTTACTGATGGTAACCTGTGCCACGGAAGAATCCGCAATAGAGGATACGCCCTCTTCAGTAATGCTTGCCACAGCTTTGTAGAATCCGCTGTCGCTTACATTCTTAAGAGCAAGGGTTCCGTCTGCTCCGCCTGTAACTGCAGCGTAGTTTCCATCTGCAGCTGCTGCCCTGTACCAGGTCCATGAAACCGTATCATAGCTTTCCGTAAGTGATACGCTAAGCTCAAGATCTTCTCCGTCGTATGTCTTTGAATATGTTGCGCTAAGGTCGTTTGCAAAAACAACTCCCTTAAGGGTCCACTTTGCGTAGTAATCATTTTCTTCGCCGGCGTTTATGCTGACTGCAGCGCCTGCGTTTGCTGATTCTCCGTTGAATTCCTCAGAAGGATAAAAGCCGCCAAAATCAAATTTTGTTCTGGTGGGAGTGGCAGAAGGAAGATTTGCCGTGGCATCTTCTCCCTCAGGGGTTGCAACATGAACGCTGTACTGCGTAGCTGCATTATTTACATAATAGTTATGTACATTAAGAACTGATATGGATATATAGTCATCCGATCTTGCAACATTACCTGATGCATCTTTTGCATAAAGGTAGTAATTTCCGGGCTCCAGAGTATCAAAGGTTGCAGTCCCGGAGATTCCTTCATCATCCTTTATGGGTGCTCCGGTTACGGAAGTCCAGCCTGAAACGCCTGATGCTGAAGAAGCGGTGGATATAGCGTATGCCGAAAGGCCCGACTGAGTATCCTTTGCGGAAAAAGCTATATCTTCGCCGGAAATGCTGTAGGATGTGATAACAGGATCTTCCTC
>JAILOW010000093.1 GCA_024690635.1 Butyrivibrio sp. | reverse complement strand
GTTGAAACAGCAGATGAAACCAAAGTTCTCTACACGTGCTTATAACCGTTGTAAGATCTGCGGTCGTCCTCATGCTTATCTTAGAAAGTACGGAATCTGCAGAATTTGCTTCCGTGAGCTTGCATATAAGGGCGAGATTCCCGGTGTTCGTAAGGCATCTTGGTAAAAAGTAATCACTTAGCGAGGTATTTCCGAGCTTAGTGTACTACTTTGTTCTGGCGAGGGCGAAGCCCGAGAGCAGAACTTCCTTGTTTAAAAGTGGAAGTAAAACAATCGTAGCCCGAGAGCAGAACTTCCTTGTGACTCTGGGATGGGAGTCACATAATTCAAAAAAACAATTTTTATTCTTCGTTTAATGGCGCGAGTTGCGGCTTCGTGTCTCTGCTCGATTCGGGGAGTAGTAAGGCGAAGCAAAAATATTTAAGGAGGCAAATATAAAAATGGCAATGAACGATCCTATTGCAGATATGCTTACAAGAATCCGTAACGCAAATACTGCAAAGCATGACACTGTTGATGTTCCTTCTTCAAAGATGAAGCTTGCAATTGCAAACATCCTTCTTGAAGAGGGTTATATTAAGAAGCTTGATGTTGTAGACAACGGTTCTTTCAAGAACCTTCACATCACTCTTAAGTATGGTGCTGACAGAAACGATAAGGTTATCACAGGTCTTAAGAGAATTTCCAAGCCCGGTCTTCGTGTATACGCCGGCAAGGAAGAGCTTCCCAGAGTATTAGGTGGTCTTGGTATTGCTATCATTTCTACAAACCAGGGCGTTGTAACTGATAAAAAAGCAAGAGAGCTCCAGGTAGGCGGCGAAGTTCTTGCATTCATTTGGTAAATTGGAGGTACGGGCATGTCACGAATTGGAAAAATGCCAATCGCAGTTCCTGCCGGTGTAACGGTAGAAGTTGCAGAAAATAATAAGGTGACTGTAAAGGGACCTAAGGGTACCCTTACAAGAGTCTTCCCTGCAGAGATCTCTTTCTCACAGGAAGACGGTCAGATCGAAGTTAAGAGACCTGACGATCAGAAGAAGACCAAGGCTTTACATGGTCTTTCAAGAAGCCTTCTCAACAACATGGTTGTTGGTGTAACAGATGGTTTCGAAAAGAAGCTCGAGGTTAACGGTGTAGGTTACAGAGCTGCCAAGAACGGCAAGACACTCTCTCTCACACTTGGTTATTCACATCCTGTAGAGCTGGTTGATCCTGAAGGGGTTGAGACAGTTGTAGAGGGTCAGACAATCACAGTTAAGGGAATTGACAAAGAGGCGGTTGGACAGCACGCTGCCATCATCAGAGAAAAGAGAGCTCCCGAGCCTTATAAGGGCAAAGGTATCAAGTATGCTGATGAGGTTATCAAACGTAAAGTTGGTAAGACCGGTAAGAAATAATTAAGAAGGAGAGTGCAAAATGATTAGTAAGGAATCAAAATCAAAAATTCGTGCTAAGAAGCACATGAGGATTCGTAATCGTTTCAGCGGCAATGCTGAGAGACCACGCCTCGCAGTTTTTAGAAGCAATAACCACGTTTATGCACAGGTTATTGACGACGTTGCCGGCAAGACACTTGTATCCGCTTCAACTCTTGAGAAGGATATCAAGGCTGAGCTTAAGAATACTGATGACATCGAAGCAGCTACAAAGGTTGGCGATGTTGTTGCTAAGAGAGCATTGGAAAAGGGCATCAAGGCCGTTGTATTTGACAGAGGCGGCTATATCTACCACGGTAAGGTAAAGGCTCTTGCTGATGCAGCCAGAGAAGCTGGCCTGGAATTCTAAGAAGGGAGAAAGATAACAAATGAAGCGTAATATCGTAGATGCAAGTCAGCTCGAGTTGACAGATAAAGTCGTAACCATCAAGCGTGTTACCAAGGTTGTTAAGGGTGGACGTAACATGAAGTTCACAGCACTTGTAGTTGTTGGTGATAACAACGGACACGTTGGTGTTGGTCTGGGTAAGTCTACTGAAATCCCGGACGCTATCCGTAAGGGTAAGGAAGATGCTACAAAGAATCTCATCACAGTACCCCTTGATGAGAACAACAGTATCACACATGATTTCATCGGAAAGTTCGGTTCTGCCGAGGTTCTTCTGAAGAGATCACCCGAAGGTACCGGTATCATCGCCGGTGGTCCCGCTCGTTCCGTATGTGAGCTTGCAGGAATCAGAAACATCAGAACAAAGTCCCTTGGTTCAAACAACAAGCAGAACGTTGTTTATGCTACAATCAACGGACTTGCACAGCTTAAGACACCTGAAGAAGTTGCAGCTAAGCGCGGTAAGTCTGTAGCAGAAGTAACCGCATAATATAAGGAGAGAGATCAATGGCAAGCGAGAAGAAACTTAAGATCACATTGGTTAAGTCCACAATCGGCGCTGTACCCAAGCAGGTAAAGACAGTAAAATCAATGGGATTCAAGAAGCTTAACAGCAGTGTTGAGCTGCCTGATAACTCTGCGACCAGAGGACAGATTCAGCAGATCAGACACCTTGTTAAGGTAGAAGAGATCTAATCTTAGATCGGTTAATTACAAATGATTCCGGAGCTGCACCATGTATACGCGAGTGGTTAATGCTGCGTTTAGCGGTACGAGCTCCGGCTATATTAAAGGAGGAATATCATGGAATTATCAAACTTAAGACCTGCTGAAGGTTCTGTACAGAGCGATAATTTTAGAAGAGGCCGTGGCCATGGTTCAGGAAACGGCAAGACAGCCGGTAAGGGACACAAGGGTCAGAAGGCTCGTTCAGGAGCTCCCAGACTTGGCTTCGAAGGTGGCCAGATGCCTTTGTTCAGAAGACTTCCCAAGAGAGGTTTCAAGAACATCAATCACAAGAATATCGTAGGCATCAATGTAAGTGCACTTGAAGTATTTGATGACGGAGCAGTTGTTGATGTTCAGGCACTCAAGGATAAGGGCATTATCAAGAAAGAGCTTGATGGTGTAAAGATTCTTGCAAACGGCGAATTTACTAAGAAGCTTACGGTTAAAGCTAACGCTTTCAGCGCAGCAGCTAAAGAGAAAATCGAGGCACTTGGTGGAACAACAGAGGTGATCTAATGTTTAAGTCCCTAATGAATGCATTAAAAGTTAAGGAAATCAGATCTAAGATCTTTTTTACTTTCCTGATGCTCTGTGTTATCAGACTCGGATCTGCAATTCCGGTACCCGGAATGAACACAGCGGTTTTCCAGAACTGGTTTAAGGGCCTGACGGAAAATGATGCTTTTGGCTTTATGGATCGATTCACAGGTGGTTCATTTGAGAACATGTCAATCCTTGCTCTCAACATTACACCTTACATTACTTCTTCGATCATCATCCAGCTTCTTACAATCGCTATTCCTAAATTTGAGGAGTGGCAGAGAGACGGAGAGGACGGAAGAAAGAAACTTACAGCGCTTACAAGATACATCACAATTGCGCTGGCTTTGATCGAATCTATCGCAATGGCAATCGGATTCTACAGAAGTAAAGGATTCCTCACTGAGCAGTCCATCTTCCTTGTAATCCAGATTGTAGTGGCACTTACAGCCGGTAGTGCATTCCTGATGTGGGTTGGTGAGAGAATCA
>JAILOW010000091.1 GCA_024690635.1 Butyrivibrio sp. | reverse complement strand
GATGTGCATTCTCAGGATCCTCCGCCAGTTTTTTCTGTATTGCCGCAGTTATCTTTTCCTTCATCTGACTTGCAGCCGCTCTTGTAAAGGTCACCACCAGAAGATGATCTATATCAAGGTCGCTGCTGATCATCTGAATGATCCTCTCTACAAGTACCGCTGTCTTACCTGAACCCGCAGCCGCGGAAACAAGTACATTGCAGTCTCTCGCATCAATAACTGCCTGTTGTTCGTCTGTAAATTCAATCCCCATTTAATATCTTCTCCAAAGCCTCTGCTTCTTTTATATCAAGTGTTCTTTTCCTGTATCCCGGTATCTTTTCGTCAAAGCCGCAGACAGATCTGTAGCTGCAGTATTTGCAGGAGTTACTCTGCCCCATTTCATAAGGATTTACCTGAATATCCCCATCAAGGATCCTCTTTCCGAATTCCCTTATCCTGCCGTTTACAAATTCCGATATCTTGCGGTAGTCCTCGGAAGATGCCACCTTGGAAGCAGCTGTGAAGCTTCCGTCGGTTTTATACTCCACGGGAATGACATCTGACTTTCTGGTAAAGTCTCCATCAAGGAGCTTAATAACATCGGGATTATCATTAACCAATCCGGTCATTTTTAATTCTTTTCTTATGGCATCATTGATAACATCTGGTTGCATTCCTTCAGAGCCGTCTATCATCGGATCATCTACATGATAGTAAAGGATCGCCGCAGGCACCACATTCTTTCCGCCTGATATTTTCTTTTCCGCAGCCATGGCAACGTTCATATACATCACCAGCTGCAGCTGCAGTCCGTAGTACAAGGATGCAATATTTATCTTCTTACTTCCGGACTTATAATCGATGACCTTAACATAAACATTATCTTCATCCTCACATAAATCTACGCGGTCAATCTTTCCGTGGAGTTTCATCCTCTCGGTTATTCCCTGTTTTTCATCTTCGGATAAAGTAATATCAATTTCATCGATCTTACCCGCCTCTGAAAATCCCATTTCCACAAAAGCAGGTTTAAAGCTTCCCTTTGAGATCTGATACTGCAATGTGCTGACAGTTCTTGCAAGTATCCTTTTTATCCTTTCGGAAATGAACTCATTACGAGCGCTGCTACGTAAAATTGTCTCCCCGTAGCTGTCAAAGCACTTGGTTAAAGCTCGATTTAATATTTCGTCAGATTCTTGCTGTGACAAATCCTTCCAATCTATATCATTAGTTATTAAATAACCTGTATATTCCTCTAAAACTTCATGGAACACATTTCCAAGATCGGCATATTCGAATTTATATTCCTGCCTCTCATCAATATGAAGTCCGTACTTAATAAAGTGGGAATAACAGCATCCCGCAAACTTCTCAAGCCTGCTGACACTGTTCTCAAAATTTGCACTGTAAAGAGCAAGGGCCACAGCCTTGGCAAGAGGCTTGGATTCATAATGCATAAAGGCTGCATCTGTCATCTTTTTTATGGTTTCATTGTTTTCGCCTCCCATGGCCTCTACAAGGGTCATAAGAAGCTTTCCGTTTTCACCTGCTGCTCTTCCTGCTGCATAGTCCCTTAACATTCCCGACAATACATTCATACTGTCTTTTGGATTTACGGTCTGGGATACAAAGCTTCCATCCTGCGGTCTTTCCACATTGATACCCGGATACATATCCTTTATCTTGGGTATCAGATAGGCAGGTCTTTGGCTCTTTCCGTCGTTTCCAAGCTCCGCATAGGACAAAAACAGCCTGTCTGTGGGCTTTGTAAGGTTCATATAAAGATAGAGCCTCTGGATATACATCTGCTGCCTTGGTGTGGGTGCAAGTTCTATTCCCGTATCAAGATCTGTAAGGAACTGCCTGTCTATATCGGAGAGTATTCCTCCCCCACCCACATTAGAAGGGATTGAGCCGTCATTTACACCTACAAAGAACAGTACCCTTATTTCCTTGAGCCTTGTTCTTTCTATGTCTCCTACAATTATCCTGTCAACATCCTGAGGGATGGTGCCGACCTTGATATCTCCAAGTCCTGTCACCAGAATATCCCTGTACTGCATAAGGTCCATGGTATCTGAGCCGATAAGGTCATCTATCTGCTTTATAAGGCCAATCACCTTGTCGTAGATCTGCTGATATTCTTTGGCTTTTTTACCATCTCCCCGCTCTTCAAACATATCTTTATAGGCGGCAAGCTTACCGGCGCAGTTGTTATCCTCTATAACCTTTAAAAGAGCTGCACTGATATCCCTAACCGAGCCTTTTTTTGCATCAAAAAGGGGCTTCAGGTCACTGCTGATATGCTCTCTCATGGCTTCAAGCTTTTGCATTTCCAAAAGTTCACGTTCCTGTCCGGATTCATCCTTCTTTCTTGGCCTGAACTTTTTGGGCATATGCCTTGAAAAACGATCTTCCCACTGCTTCTGACTCCTGATTCCAAGGGCTCTCACATAGTCATCAAGAAGATCCGCATCTTTCCTGTCAAAATCCGTCATACCGCTTCGGATATAGTGGAAGACATCCTCGTATTTATACCCTGATATCACGATTCCAAGGGCACTTGTCACATACTCAAGGAAGGGATTAAAAAGTACGTCCACGTTTTTGTCCACATATACCGGAATATCAAATATCTCAGCCTGTCTGGCCACGATGTCTGAGTAGGCGTCAAGAGATCCGCACACTATGGCAAAATCCCTGTAGGCATAGCCATGTTCCCTGACAAGGTCGGATATCTTTATCATAGTCTGCCTTATCTCTTCAGTGGGGGTCTGTGCCTGATACAGACTGATTGACCCATTCTCCCCGTCAAAGGGCTTATTTCCGTATCTGAAAAGAGTCTTTTCAAGGTATTTAAGAGCCTCATTATGCTCAAGCCTCTTAACACCCTCATCGGCTATAAAAATATCTCCGCCTTCAGCCTTATTTGCCATTTCGGAGTGTCTCATGTTCCTGAAGGTCTCAAAATCAGGAACAGATGCGCCTCTTTCGGTATTTACCTGATATTCCAGCTTTTCCAGATCCCTTACAGTCTTTTTACTTAGCATAAAGAGCTCCTGCTCCTTGTAATCACTGTAAGGATCTACCTTCGGATCTATGGTTACGGAGAACATAACCTCGCTGCAAAGCATAAGAAGCTTTTTTATAACCCTGTACTGAATAGGCGTAAAGCCTGTAAATCCGTCAAATACCACCACGGAATCCTTGATCAGGTCAGACTCCGCAAGGGCGCTGCAGAGGATATCCAGTGTCTCCTCCGTTGTTATATATTTATCCTGTATGTAGGATAAAAACTCACTGTAGATGAGCCTTAGGTCCCCTAGCTTGGCGGTAAGTGCGCCTTTTTTGCAGCTCTTTTCCTCCAAAAGGGCAAGTTCCTTGTCGGATATGCCATACTGCATAAACTCTGAGATCGTTGACTTCACCTCATCTATGTAACCGGGTTTATGCATATTTCTGCCAATGATAGGGAGTCTGTCTCCCAGCATATCCGCAACTCTCATTAGGACAAGGCTCTTTCCCACATCATCAAGCACAGAAAAAGAGCCATGGCCGGTCTCTTCAAATATTCTGTGAGAGAGCCTTCCAAAGCTCAATACATCTATGTTCATGATAGCATGAGAAGGATGTAGTCTGACCACATCCTTCTGAGTCTGCATCGTGAACTGATCCGGGACTATTATGAGATAGTTCTTTCCCGGCTCCTTTATACTTCTTTTAATGATCTCTTCATATAATCCGGTGCTCTTCCCCGCGCCGGATGCCCCAAAACAAAACCTAAGCATACCTTACTCCGCCTGTTACTTCCAGATGTCACCTGAAATTTCATCTGCGTATCTGCAGCATGAAATGTATTTCCATCTATCATTGTAATAGAAAGGAAGGAGCATGTACATCTGCATTCTTCCACCTTCTCCGGGTATTGCAGAGTGGTAATAGTCAACAAGGTACTTTCCACCGGCTTTTTTAAGCCTTTCGTTAACTGTGGAAATGTCGTAAAACTTTCTAAAGCGTTCCCTGTCATCGGGATACAGATACATGTTGGAATATATCTCAACTGCTCTCTTTGCATCAGGCTCTATGTCCGCAACCCTGGTCTGATCGCCGTTGAGATAAATGTTTTCAACCGTTCCGTCCTCATCAAAAAGATCCACCCTGAAATACTGGCTGAACATATGCGTCATGGCTACGCTCAGGCTTTCATCAGTATTATTGGCTCTTTCGAAGGTCATATTTCTTGAAACCAGCGCGAATGCAGCCTTGTCGGCATATCTGTATAAAAATCTGATCTTTGTATTTACCACGCTACCGTTTGTGGTAACAAATACCTCTGCCCTTGAGTCACCGGCTTTTTCAGCAGCTTGCAGCGCCTTCAAAAAATCTTTTACCTCCGGAATGTCCGGATTGGAATAATATTCGTCCGCCTGAATTGTGTTTGAAAAGCCAAGAGTATAAAGCATCATCTGGTAGGCTGTATTGGCATACAGAAAAGAGAGTTCGCGCTCGTCCTTTAGCTCCACTATACCTATAGGGAGATTACTGAACACATCAAGCTTCTTTTTCCTAAGAGGCGTGGTTCCAAGCACGTTTATATCTCCGATCCTGTCATAGTAAGTGCCCCATCTGTAATCTTCGCACTTATCTTCCGTAAGATCTTGTCTGTCGATCTGGGAAACGGGAGTAGGCTTTCCAAAGTAGTAACCCTGGAGCTTTTCACAGCCGATCCTTCTAAGGAAGTCGTACTGTTCCTTGGTCTCAACACCCTCTGCAAGGGTATGGATTCCAAGCTCTTTTGCCATATTTACTATGGTTCCTATGATGACATGGGACTTTTTGTTGGTCTCAAACTCCCTTAGGAAGTTCATATCGATCTTAAGGACATCAAAATCGTAGAGTTTCAGGTTATTTAAAGAGCTGTAGCCTGCGCCGAAATCATCCATCCAGACCTGATAGCCCGCATCCCTGAATCTCTTTATCTGATCTCCGAGGAATGCCTGTCCTGAAGCTATGGCGCTCTCTGTTATCTCAATATGTAAAAGATCTACGGGAATATCATATTTTTCTCTGCATTTATCTATCTCTGCTTTTATATCGCACAGCTCAAAGTCAAGCTGCGAGAGGTTTACGGAAACAGGAGATACCACGCAGCCGCTGTCAAGGTCATCTCTTAGATCCGAGCAGACACGGTCGATTATGTAGATATCCAGCTTGTTTATAAGGTGAACACTCTCAAGGACCTCGATAAAGATGGCAGGAGAGATAACTCCAAGATCAGGATCTATCCATCTTGCAAGGGCTTCGTATCCGCAAACCTTGCAAGTAAGCGCTCTTACCTCTTTCTGATAGTAAACGGTGAAGTACTTTTGCTGGAAAGCAGTCTCGAAATTGTCTATAACGTATTGCCTTAGCTCATTACGCTTGCTGATGCCCTCATCATAGAAATTATAATCCTTGTCATATACCTTGATGATCTCATCGCAGGCCATTTTTGCCCTGTCGATCATTACCACCGGATCATCCTCTTTTCCGTTTGCCAGGTATATGCCTGCCTTAAGGCGCATCTTAAGGGCTTTCTCATACTTGGACACCGTATCCCTTAAAGCTGCAAGCCTGAAGGTAATCTCGGTATCATCTAGGGACTTTGCCAGAATTATAAACTGGTCTCCGCTTGATCTTGCGATAAGCTCATGAGGAAAGAGCCTTTCTATCTCCTGTGCAAGTCCTCTTAAGAATTCATTTCCACCTGCAAAGCCGTATTTCTGGTTGTAGGCTTTGAAGTTCATCACATTCAGATAGATGATGACGGAATCAGCATCTGCGGCATATTCTCCGTGACCCTGAAGCTCACTTAAGACTCCGTTCAGATTATAAAGCCCCGTAAGCTCATCCACATGTATGTATTCTTTTGCGTTTCTAATAGTCTCCCTACTCATTTGTGCCTCATTTTTATAAGTGTGTCATAATTGAATGAACCTTGAAAATATAGTATATTTAATCCTTGAAGAAACATGTTTCATCCCGGAGGAAAAACAATGAATTTTCAGGAAATAACAAGTCAGAGCAAGCAGGCTGTTCGTGAAATATTACAGGGTGCCAGGCTCAAAAAAGGCTCTATCTTCGTAATAGGATGCTCATCCAGTGAGATCCTCGGAGATCAGATCGGTACCGCCACAAACATGGAATCCGCAGGCGCCGTATACGACGGCATCATTCCTGTTTTGGAAGAAAATGAAATATTTGCTGCCGCTCAGTGCTGCGAGCACTTAAACAGAGCTTTGGTAGTGGAACGCTCCACCATGGAACGCTTTGGATTTGAGCAGGTAAATGCCATTCCTCAGCCCAACCATGCAGGCGGTGCTTTTGCAACTGTATGCTACCAGCGCTTCAAGGATCCTGTCCTTGTGGAAAACATCAAGGGTATGGCAGACGCCGGAATCGATATCGGCGGAACCATGATCGGTATGCATATGCACGCCGTTGTGGTACCCATGAGGATCTCTCTTCGTAAGATCGGTGAGGCTCCCATTATCTGCGCCCGTCATCGTCCGAAATACGTAGGCGGCCAGAGAGCCATCTACGACGAAGATCTGATGTGATCCGTTACTTTTATAAATAACCAAAGAGATAGAGGAACAAGGCGATACCTGTTCTCTCTATCTCTTTTTTATTTTGTTTTCAGCATACAGTACCATATATAGAAATTATACGGTATTCCGAACGCCAAAACATCATTATGTACTTAATATTATTAAAAATTTTATCTCTTTAATACTCTGTTTATAATCGGTTTTATCAGTGATGGAAGAGACGAAGACCTGTAAATGCCATTACCATGTCATGGCTGTTTGCAGCCTCGATAACGTTATCATCTCTTACTGATCCGCCGGGCTGAGCCACATACTTAACGCCGCTCTTATAAGCTCTTTCGATATTGTCTCCGAAGGGGAAGAATGCATCGGAGCCAAGGGCTACGTCGGTGTTCTTATCAAGCCATGCTCTCTTTTCAGCCTCTGTAAATACAGGGGGCTTTTCTTTAAAGATATTCTGCCACTTGCCTTCTGCAAGAACGTCCATATAGTCAGCACCGATGTAAAGATCGATGGCATTGTCCCTGTCGGGGCGCTTGATGGAATCAAGGAACGGAAGGTTCAGAACCTGAGGAGCCTGACGAAGGAACCAGTTGTCAGCCTTGGAGCCTGCAAGCCTTGTGCAGTGGATCCTGGACTGCTGTCCTGCGCCGATACCGATGGCCTGTCCGCCCTTTACATAACATACTGAATTGGACTGTGTGTATTTAAGAGTGATAAGTGCAATGATAAGGTCGATCTTGGCTGATTCAGGAAGCTCTTTATTGTCGGTTACGATATTCTCAAGCATATCCTCACCGATCTCTATGAAGTTGTGGCCCTGCTCAAAGGTTACACCAAACACCTGCTTCTTTTCGATCTCAGCGGGAACATAATTCTCATCAATCTTAATTACAGCGTAATTTCCGCCCTTTTTGGCCTTAAGTATCTCAAGAGCCTCATCTGTATATCCGGGAGCGATAATACCGTCAGAAACCTCTCTTTTTACAAGTTTTGCGGTATCAACATCGCACACATCGGAAAGGGAAATGAAATCACCAAAGGAAGACATTCTGTCGGCGCCTCTTGCTCTTGCATAAGCGTTGGCAAGGGGGCTTAATTCGCCAAGATCCTCAACCCAGTAGATCTTTTTCTCGATATCGGAAAGAGGTGTTCCCACAGCTGCTCCTGCGGGTGATACATGCTTGAAGGAGGTAGCTGCAGGAAGGCCTGTTGCCTTTTTAAGCTCTGAAACAAGCTGCCATCCGTTGAGGGCATCCAAAAGATTGATATATCCGGGTCTTCCGTTCAGCACCTCGATAGGAAGGTCTGATCCATCCTCCATGTATACTCTTGAAGGCTTCTGATTGGGGTTGCATCCATATTTAAGCTGAATCTCGTTCATTCTATTCTCCTTTATTTATCGGTGTTTTTAGAATATCATACGTTTTTGTTTATGATCCTTGACTCGTACTTGCCTGTCTCGACCTCAATGAATCTTGTGAAAAGAGATACCTTATTATCTTCGTTAAGAGACTTCCATACATTGGTTGTAAAGGTATCAATATCACCTGTTATATCAACCTGTGTAGGCTCGCCTTCGTAGCTGGGAAGGGGATTTCCGTCACCCATATAGGTGTGGATAAAATACCCCTCTCCTGCCTTGGGATTTTCGTAAGTGTATGTAAATCTCTGGCAACTTGAAGGATCGCCTTGATTGCTCTTAAGGATAGAAAGAGCAAAATCATACTTGCCGTTCTTTACATTCATAAGGCCTGAAATTCTGGGTGTATAGTTGGGAGCATCAGGTTCAAACTCTCTGGTCCTAAGAGACTCTTCAAAGCTCTGACCTGCCTGCATAAGATCGTAAATTGTATCTGTCTGATCACCGTTAGTAACGATGGTGTGATTTCCTCTTACTCTCACAGGAGCATAGATTATAAGGCTGGGATCCTCCATCTTGGAAGGATCAAAGGCCTGGGTCCTTATGCCCTCGCCATCCTCTACAAATACTCTGTTTCTGCTGTTCTCACTTCTTCCCATGATAAAGTAAGCAGTAACCGCATACTTTCCGTCAGCGGAAAGACCGATGACGATTCCCCTTCCGGGATAAGAAGTGCTTCCGAGTTCCTTGTTTAAATCTACCATGATTCCTCCTTTAATATATCTACTTAAACTAATATAATTAGTTTTTGCTTGCAAAAACTATTGCGCCGAGCGCGGTTACTGTAAGCAACAATTTCATTTCGCGCGAGTGTGCATGCCTATGACGTTTTTTATTTTCTAGTAAATTGCCCTGCAATTTACCGGAAAATAAAAAACCGGGCACAATGCAATATGCATCGTGCCCAGGCGGTCGACAAATTCAATATTTCTGTACTCCCACGTGGTTACCCACTTATCCGCCAGTTGTACAGACACGTATAATATAACTTTTTTCCTCCGGAAATTCAAGTACTTTTATCCACGGACAGCCGAAATTACTGTACGTAGATAAAAACTTGT
>JAILOW010000090.1 GCA_024690635.1 Butyrivibrio sp. | reverse complement strand
CACCTTCTTCACTGGGAAAACGGTAAGCGTTTTTTCTATGTCCTTATTGTGGACGTTGATCAGAATAAGTTCTTCAATAACACCAGAAACTCCTATGCAGAAGCTGAAATACTTTCTCAGAACAAGGATACCGATTCTCTTACGGGTCTTTTTAACATGTCTTTCTTTTATCAGAAGGTTCAGATGCTTTTGTCGTCCTTTGAGATTCGCAGACAGGAAATATCCTTTATTCATTTCGATATCCCGAATTTCAAGATATATAATGAACAGCACGGTTTTAAGCTTGGAGATGACCTTCTTTGTTATCTTGCTAAGACTATTAAGAATCGTTTCCCTGAGGGAACAGTTTCAAGGTTTTCTGATGACCATTTCGTAGTATGTGAGCTGGGAGACCATGATGATGTGATCAAGAAGGTTGACGGCGTATATAAAGATATGCTCCTTGCGAAAGACACAAATATGCGTGTGAGAATAAAAGCGGGTATATACTTCCTTGATGATAAGCTGGCCGAAGTGGGCCTTGCCTGTGATCATGCCCGTCTTGCCTGCAACAGTATAAAGAACAGGCATGATATCAACTACTTTGTTTATGATGAGTACCTTCGTGAAAAGATGCGTAAACAGCAGTATGTTGTTGATAACATCTATAACGCTGTAAAAAACGGTTACATCAAGGTTTTCTACCAGCCTGTTATCAGAGTAGAAACAGGAAAGATCTGTGGCTACGAGGCTTTGGTCAGATGGATAGATCCTGAGATAGGCTTTCTTTCCCCTGCTGACTTTATCGATACCCTTGAGCAGTTTCACCTGATTCATTTTGTGGATAAGTATGTTGCCAATCAGGTATGCGAGGATTATGTAAAGCTTTGGGAGGCAGGAGAGTCACTTGTTCCCGTATCCATCAATATTTCAAGGCTTGATTTTGAGCTTTGCGATATATTCGGATATATTGACAGTGTAAGAGAAGTAAACAATGTTCCGGTAAATATGCTGGATCTTGAGATAACTGAGAGTGCTCTTGATGATAACGTTGGATTTATTAAGTCTGAATGCGACAGAATGAGAGAGATGGGTTATCATATCTGGATCGATGATTTTGGAAGCGGATATTCTTCACTTAATACCATAGCAGAGTATGAATTTGATGTATTAAAGATGGATATGGTATTTTTAAAGAATTATGGCAAAAATCCCAAGACCGGAACTCTTATGTCCTACATAATCAAAGGTGCAAAAGAGATGGGACTGTCTCCTTTATGTGAGGGTGTGGAAACACAGGAGCAGTTTGATTTCCTTAAGTCAGTAGGTTGTGAGAGGGTGCAGGGCTATTATTTCGGAAAGCCCATGCCTTTGGAAGAATCAAGAGCCTATACAAGAGAAAAGGGACTTGACTGGGAATAAAGAATATCAAAAAACGGTGACCTAGGGCCACCGTTTTATTTTTGCGTGAATTTATATGGATTTACAGATGCTGATCTCTGTCTATCTTGTCGTAGTGCTTTAAAAGCCAGGGCTCGATAGCGGCAGTAAGCTTCATATCAAGGTTGAAGAAATAAACCGTGAAGGTTACTCCGAAAAAGATCACCAGAACGATTGCAACTATTTTTAAAATCTGTAAGAAAAGTGCCATTGTTTTGCTCCTTTTTTGTTTTCTCTTTTAATGATCTGATCACCAGCTTTGATCGTCCGGAAGGACTTCCAGTGAAGGATCAAGAGGCTCCTCCTGCATAACTGTACGCATGAAAGAGTTGATCTGATCCCTTACTCCCTGACGGGAGATGATCCTGGGATCGAAGAGATCGTGGGATACCCATACAAGAGGAATGTTGTGTGCTCTTGCCTGTTCTTCAAAGAGACCGTGCATTCCGTCAAGGGCCTTACAGCTCACGTGCTCCCAAAGGATTACCATGTCGGCATTGAACATGTCGGTGAACTCCCAAAGCTCATCAAGAAGAACCTTGTATCCGCCGTGTGTTCTGTTTCTCATGATCATGTTTTCGGTAAGCCATGCCATGTCGTAGATGGCCTGCTCTCTGTTTTCGGGAGTATCCTCAGTAACAAGCTCTTTTG
Source organism: Butyrivibrio sp. (assembly GCA_024690635.1). The sequence continues at coordinate 15,441 of JAILOW010000090.1, read as the reverse complement.
TCGATACCATTGAGAGCATATCCGTAAGAGGAACGATTCCCCAGCAGTTAAGAAGCCATACAAGGAAGTCCATGTAATAGTGGGACTGTACACCCCAGACGATAGCGCGGTGTCTGTATTCCTTTGCGGCTTTCTTTTTCTTGGCATAGGCCTGTCTTGCAAGAGCAGTGATCTTGCGGTCAGCTGTCTCAAAGGCAGGGATCCTTCCGCAGATAGCCATATAGTTGGTTTCGGTATAAAGAGCAAGGTTAGAACCAAATACCTGAGGATAGGGTGTGCGGTTCATTTCAAGCCATTCAAGACGACATTTTGTAAAGTAGTTTACACGCTTTGCACATTCAAAATAGAATTTCCAATCCCATTTGTGGCCTGTGTGCTTTTCAACAAAGGCGATAGCGTTTCGGATTTCCTGAGCGGCATATTCCTGAACGTCATCTTCTCTGTGACGAAGTGGAGCGGCAAGCTGAAATACGGGAATACCGTCTTCCTGCTCAAGACGCTTGGAAATAACGCCGTTACCAAGAAGAGAGCCGTCGCAGGTGGTGTTGCACTGAATGGCGCAGGCTCCGAGGATAGGAGCATCATCGTCAATTGATACGCCGGCTTCGGCTTCAGGCATGGGACATACGTCTCCGGCAAGTCCAAACTGCTGTGCCACATCGATATAGTGGCAGGCTGCGTGCTGATTTAAAAGAACTGATACGTAAGTGGAGGGAGTTTCGCGGCTAAGTACCTTAAGATTAGGAAATCCCATCATTACTGCTGTCATTTCGTTCTCATCAACAAGTACAACCTGATCGGAGAACTTTTTGTCATTGCCTATTCTGCGATCGCCTCTAAAGAGTGAATCGAGTAGATTAGCAACGTCCTTTATTACAAGATCCTGCTCAAGATGGCAGATACGAAGGTATTCACCTCTAAGACCCTGAGTGTGCCTGTCGACCATCATGGGTACGGCCAGATAGTTGGCCATCCAGCGGTAGCGGAACATGGCCTTTACATTTCTGGGCTTCATTACGAATTTGCCGAGGGTCATCATGATCCAAAGCCATCTGGAATAATCGTACATTGTATCCTTAAATCCACGCCATTCACGTCTTTTTCTGACGCGTGAACCCTCTTTATAAAAATCGCCGAACCTGTCGGCTCCAACCTGCTTAGCCATTTGCTTCACCTCTCTGTATTTTCTTTATCTCGATGCTTTCGACAAAGGCCTGAACACGGGTCTGCATCTGGCCTGAGGCACCGATGGAGTAGGGCCTGTCAACAGCAAGGACAGGGTAGCCGTAGTCGTTTCGAAGTATCTGAGAACCCATCATCTTTTCGTAGGCCCAGGGATCGCAGAACTTCATCTGTTCGTAGATGATACCGTCAGCTTTGTATTCTTTCGCAAGCTTGTCCACATAAACCCTTCTGTAGTCCATTTTCTGGGTGTTCATGTATCTTGGACATTCACCTCTTTGCATATAGGCGCGGCAGATCTGTGTAAGAGCATACTCATCATCCTTTAATATAATGGGATCTCTGCCGGGAAGTGAGCCGTAGCAGTAGCGGTCAGCGCATACATAGGCGCCTGAATCCTCGATAAGCTTGACGAAATCTGTGTCGTCAACTTCGGATCCGACCACAAGTACTCTTGCTCTGAATCTGCTGTTATCATCAGGCTCACGGGTCTTTAACTCTTCAAGAGTTTCCTGAAGCTTGTCCATGATAAGATAGTGAGGTGCCACATATGTAGAAAGAGTAAGAACTGCGTATTCATAGCCTGTGATAACGGGCCTGTCGCTCTTTCTGAAATCACCTATGGCGCGCATTATCTCGCAGAGCTTGTTGTGTTCGGCAACAGAAGCGCGGATTGCTTCATCGGAGATATCTATTCCGTACTTTTCGTTTAAGGGCTTTAAAATATGATTTTTGCACTGGAGTACATAGAGATTAAGACCGTTGTCATCAGCCTTCATGGGAATCTCCATGTATTCCCAAAAAAACTTATCTTTATTTTGTCCCATGGTCTTTAACAGTTCCATATTTTCGACACATCTGTTCATCATGGAACAACCGTCTGGGGTTATGATACAGTCAGCAAAGTTAAAGCCGCCCTCAATGGCACGCTCCAACAGAGCTCTGCTGTATTCGCACAAAAAGCTGGTCATGTAATATGTGGAAATATCCAGAGATCCGGTTCTGGGGGCGCGAAGTCTCGCAGAAAAAGCTCCTTTCAGATTAAGAAGGGGCTCCGGAGTGTTTTCGCAGGTATAAGCAACGCAGACCTTGCCATCTGCCTGTGCTTTTTGGATCAGCTCGTTATTTGCTTCGAGAAGTAAATTCTCAAAGTAAATCAAGTGTTTTAAGTCCTTCACTTTTTCCTTTTCTCCTACAATTAATTAAGTAATAATTTATAAAATTAGTCTAAAGGATAGGGTAAAATATGTCAATTTGTTGTGCAAAATCCATGAAACATAAAAGCAGACGGTTGACGTACTTTTGCAAAAATGTACAAGGGTATATAAGCTCAAAAATGGTATACTAAACTTAAAAAAATATCAGTGGATCTTGACGAGGACTGAGATGAAAAGAAACTGTGTTAAAAGAACCATATCCTTTATCATGCTTATGACATTTGTTATTACGTCTCTTACAGCATGTAAAGGTGATAATAAAAATATTTCTGAGACTACGGAAAACGGCATATTTGAAGAGGCTCACCTTGACGCATCGGAAGATAAAGTTAATGCTGATGTGCAGGATAAAAATTCCTTGGATGAAAACGGCGAAAAGGAAACTGCTCCAAAGGACATTATCTACGGAGATGAAAGATTTGATGAATATCTTCCTCTTTTGCAGGGAAAGAAAATAGCGCTCTTTACAAATCAAAGCGCAGTGCTTGGCGGAAAAAAGGACGGTGAGCATATTCTTGATGCTCTTATGGCTGAGGGAATCAATGTTTCTTTGATTTTTTCTCCGGAGCACGGCTTTAGAGGTGAGCTTGATGCAGGGAAGGGCGATAATGAACAGGTGGATAGAAAGAGCGGAGTAAAGGTTTCATCCGTATACAGGGAAGGCGCAAAAATACAGCCTTCAGAAGAGGATATGGATAGCTTTGACATACTTGTTGCTGATATTCAGGACGTTGGAGCCAGATTCTTTACCTATTACATAACTCTTTCTCATCTGATGGAAGCCTGCGCAAAGGAAGGCAAGAAGGTCATTGTTCTTGACAGGCCGGATCCAAACGGATTCTACGTTGACGGACCTATTCTTGAAGAGGGCTTTACCTCTGATGTTGGACAGATACCGATTCCCGTGGTTCATGGTATGACCATCGGGGAGCTTTCGAAGTTTATGAATGGTGAAGGATGCCTTGATACAGGCAGGGACTCCTGTGACCTTACGGTGATAGCCTGTGAGAACTATGATCACAGCTCTTTTGCGGAAATAAATACACCTCCTTCGCCTAATCTTCGGTCCATGGAGAGCATATATCTTTATCCATCTCTTTGCGCCTTTGAAAACACCATAGTTTCCGTTGGACGAGGAACCGACAAGCCCTTTGAGATCTTCGGAAGTCCGTATTTTAAGGATGTAAAAGAATATGATAAAGAGTTTACTCCCTCGCCTAATGACGGAGCTTCAAACCCGCCTTTTGACGGAAAAACGTGTTACGGACAGTGCCCGGGCGAAAAGAGTCTTGAGGAGCTTAGAAAAGGATATATCGACTACAGCTATCTTATAGATGCCTATAATAACGCAAAAAGTCTTGGGTTGGAAAAGGAGTTTTTCGGAAAAGCCGATAAAAAGGGGAGATTTTATATAGACCTATTGTTTGGAACAGACAAAATCAGAAAGATGGTAGAAAGCGGAGAAAGCGTTTCTTCCATCAGAAAGAGCTATGAAAGCGATATAAAGGATTTTTTAGATATAAGAGAGAAATATCTTTTGTATGACGACTTTGGAAACAGTGAAAAAGCAGAAGCCGTAAATAATGAAAGAAGTAAAGCAGAGAGCATGATAAAAGAGATGACTCTTGAAAAAAAGATCGCCCAGATGATGATCCCTGCCGTAAGAAACTATGACAATGCTCCATTTACAAGGATCAACGATGCTGTGGCTAAAACCTTTGAAGAATGCTGCTTTGGCGGTGTTATATTCTTTGCGGGTAATATTGAATCTGAAAAACAGATCGCAGAGCTTATATACGATCTGCAAAAAGCAAATCAAAAGGGCGGAGCGGGCATAGGCCTTTTTACTGCCATAGATCAGGAGGGCGGCGCCATAACAAGGCTTAACATGGGAACCCAGATGCCCGGGAATATGGCTCTTTGCGCTACGGGAGATAAGGCCAATGCCTTTGAATCTGCAAAGGTAATAGGAAGCGAACTGTCGCAGCTTGGCTTTAATCTGGACTTTGCGCCCGATATGGATGTTAATTCCAATCCCGACAATCCCATTATCGGCATCAGGTCTTTTTCCGATGATCCAAAGCTTGTTTCGGAATACGGAAATGCCTATATTGAAGGGCTTCATTCTGAAAAAATACTTGCATCTGTCAAGCACTTCCCGGGACACGGCGATACGCAGACGGACTCCCATACAGGTCTTCCCTGCGTAAACAGTGCCAAAGAGGATCTGGAAAAAAGAGAGCTGTATCCTTTTGTATCCAGCCTTGAAAATACCGATATGGTCATGACGGCACACATTCAGTTCCCGGCTGTTGAGACAGGAACATATATATCAAGGAAAACAGGCAAGGAAATAAATCTGCCTGCAACGGTATCAAGGACCATCCTTACTGATATTTTGAGAAATGAATACGGCTATAAGGGGATAATTGTAACGGACGCCCTTGATATGGGGGCTGTTGCCGACCATTTTGATAAAAAAGATCTTGCAAAAATGGCAATAAACGCAGGAGCGGATATGCTCCTTATTCCTGTAAATATTGATTCTGCTTCAGGCTGTAAGGCTGCAAAAGATTATATCGATATGATAGCTGATATGGTAAGAAGCGGCGAAATAGACGAAAAGACAATAGATGAATCTGTTACGAGGATACTGACTTTAAAACTAAAATACGACATTTCATCTGATCCAAAGCCTGTTTCAGAGAGCTATAACGTTGGAAGTAAGAAAAACCATGACACCGAATGGGAAATAGCAAAAAAGGCAGTGACTCTTTTAAAGAACGATAATGATATACTTCCCCTTTCAAAAGATGAGAAGGTACTGTGTCTGTGCCCTTCAAAGGATCAGGTGAATTCCTTTGATTATGCCGGGAAACTGATCGGTGTGACGCAGGGCGATACCATTTGCTATGAAGATAAAAATCCTTCTGCCGCAAAAAGTCTTTTATCAGGCTATTCCAAGGTTATAGTTATCAGCAGACTTTCGGGAAAAAGCGACCTTGATCCAAATTCAAAAACCGGAAAGAGAATGGAGTTTGTAAAGGCTGTTTTGGAAGAAGCAAAAAGTAAGGGAATCGGAACAGTTCTCCTTAGCTGCCAGCTACCCTATGACACGGCGCTTTATGATGCGAATGCCATAATTGCCTGCTACAATCATAGAGGGATGAATGCAATGCCGGAAGGCGAGGATATTCAGGAATACGGAAGCAACATTCCTGCTGCTATCTATACGATCTTTGGCGGAAATAAGCCTGCGGGCAGACTTCCCGTCAATGTACCTTCTGTTGACGAGAACAATTCCTTTACAAAAGATATTCTGTATGAGAGAGGAAGCGGACTTTCATATAATTATTAAAAGAACATAAATTAACAAAAAAACGTCATTATGCTTTATAATGATATTAATACTATGTGTTTTTTTCAGCAGAGGTTTGTATGGCGATAGAGTATACAGAAATTGAAACTGAAAAACCCAGCTACTCAAGTCTTGATTCTTTCGGAGAAAACTCTCTGGAACAGGAGCTTAAGCTGTGCAAGGAAGTTGGGGCGGACGTTGATAAACTGAAGTCTCTTAAGTTTAATGCGCTTCAGCTTACGCAGATAAGACGCGGCATAGTTGATCAGGTGGATGTATCAAAGTACATGGACCCCAAGCTGTCCTGGATCGAGATGGAAGAGCTCAGACTTGAGATGTTCCAGAATATCGACATGAGCAGCTACAGGAAAGAGGGCTTTGATGTCATGCAGCTTACGGAGATCCGTAAGGGACTGGCTGCGGGGCTTGATGTTTCTGTATATGCCAAAAAAGATTTCTTTGCCGATCAGATGAGGCAGATCAGGCTTGGAATGACCAAGGAAATAGATGTTCCTGTGGTATTTTATTCCGATCCCGAATTTGACTCTCTTCAGATGCGTGAGATCAGAAAAGGTCTCATGGCTAATATCGATATTTCTTCTTTCGCCAAGGTTTCCATGCCCTATCTGAAAATGAGGGCCATCAGGGAAGCCGCCGAGGACGGTCTTGTTTTTACGGATGAACAGATAAACAGATACAACGCCAACATCCTTATGCAGATTCATAAGGCTCATAATGACGGTGTTGATATTTCCAAATATCTTGCCAAGAGGTTTGATGATGAGCAGCTTGAGGAAGTAAGGATCGCTCTTAAGGAAAAACTCCCCATCAACAAATACGCATCGGAAGAGATGCGCGGCGATGCCATTAAAGAGGTGCGTCTGGGTCTTGAGTCAGGTGTTGACGTAACCCAGTATGCAAACGCAGCCTTTGGCTGGCAACAGATGAGAGAGCTCCGTCTTGGACTTGAACATCAGATAGATGTAACGCCCTATAAGAAGCCTCTTTATCAGGCTGATCAGATGAGAGAGATAAGGCTTGGTATTGAGGAAGCTCTTGATATTTCCAAGTATGCATCAATGATGTACACCGCAAGAGATATGCGGCGCATCAGAGAAAAGCTCATCACGGGAGAATATTACCTTGAAGAAGCCACCAAAAGAGCTGACGGCTCAACCAGCGGCATGTCCATTCCTAAGGGTAATGTTGTCCTTAACGCCATGCTTATAAACAGGGACAGATATCTTTCCGTGCAGGAAGAGGGAATGATCTGTTATATGTCTCTTCCCGAAAAAGGGATGGAAGAGATCGATGAGGAGTTTATCAGGAAGTTCCTTCAGATGTCCAAGATCGTTCAGGGTATCAAGGATGATGCCATAAAAGAGATTCTGGAGGAAAAAGATCCTTCCAAGACCTATCTTGTGGCTCACGGAGTTGAGCCTGTTGACGGCGAGGACGGATATTATGAATTCTTTTTTGATACCAATCCCAAAGAAGAACTTGAGATAATGAGGGACGGAAATGCCGACCTTTCAAATGCACTTTCGCTTCAGCAGGTAAAGGTCGGGGATAAGGTTGCATTTTATCACAGAGCCACCAAAGGAAAAGCCGGATTTGACGTTCACGGAAATTACCTTCAGGCGCATAACGGCAAGGAGATTCCCATCGTTAAAGGTACCGGTTTTATGATCCTTAACGACAGAGTGACCTATGTTGCCACTTATTCGGGTGCCATAAGTATGAAGGATGGACAGATCATGATCCAGAAGCTTTTGGTAATGCCTGAAGTTAAGATAACCGACAAGAGGATCAAATACGACGGAACAGTATATATCACAGGTAATGTGAACTCCGGAAGCCAGATAGAAGCTACGGGCGATGTGGTCATCGAAGGCCATATGGAAAGCTCCGAGATCATCTGCGGAGGAAATGTTGTGATTAAGGGCGGAGTTACCTGTCCTATCAGAGGCAGTATTATCGCTAACGGTGATGTTTCCGCCAAGTATTTTGAGGGAGCAAGTGTCAGCGGCATAAACATTTCCGCCAATTACTTTATCAACTGTACTGTCAATTCCAAGGGACTTGTAAAGACTCTTGGAAGAGTGGGAACTTTGTACGGTGGAACCGTTAACAGTCTTTACGGACTGGAAGTGGCTTCCCTTGGAAACAAGACAGGCGCAAGAACCATAATAAACCTTGGAGTTAACTCCAATATCCTTAATAAGTACAACACCATCAAAAAGAACATTGTCACCGAAGAAGAGCAGCTTGCAGTTCTTTCCAAAGAAAAAGAAAGACTTATGGAAATGGGCGCCGGTAACAGACAGATGATGCAGTGGAAGGTAAAGATAAACGCCGCTGTCAGCAGTAAAGAGATAAGGATCAAGGAGCTTAACCATGAAAAAGAGCTGCTTGAAACCGAGATAGGAAAGGGCGACAGAGCCCGTGCCACCATAACAGAATGCCTGTATGCCAACTGCGTTTTCGTCATCGGAGGCGTTATTTACAGAAGCGAAGAGGACCGAAGGACATACGATTCTCTTGCGGTAAGGCTTGACGGTAAAAGAGAAAACATAATAATAGATTAAAATTGACTATTGTATTTAAAAAAATTATATGTTAAGTTGTGATTATAATTTTTTTGGCTTTACCACGTTAAATCGGTTAAGCAAATACAATTCTATTGTTATGGAGATTACCTATGGCACAGTTATGGGGCGGCAGATTCACCGGAAGTATAGATCAGCTTGCATGGGATTTTAATGCATCTATTTCTTTTGATAAAAGATTTCTTGAACAGGATGTCAGGGGCAGCAAGGCTCACGCTATGATGCTCTGCAAACAGGGGATCATCTCCGAAGAGGAAAAAGACAGCATTGTTTGCGGACTTGATGGCATCCTTTCCGATGTTAAGGATGGTAAACTTTCCATAACAGATGAATATGAGGATATACACAGCTTCCTTGAAGCAAATCTCATAGACAGGATCGGAGATGCAGGAAAGAAGGTTCACACCGGACGCAGCAGGAACGATCAGGTAGCTCTCGACATGAGACTCTATGCAAGAGACGAAGTTGTTAATGTTGCAGGTCTTTTGGAAAATCTCCTTAAGACACTTCTTAAAATAATGGAAGATAATACCCGGACATATATGCCGGGCTTTACACATCTGCAAAAGGCTCAGCCTGTAACTCTCTCGCATCACCTTGGCGCGTATTTTGAGATGTTCAAAAGGGACCTTCTGAGGATGAAGGACATCTATAACAGGATGAACTATTGTCCTCTGGGAGCCGGTGCACTCGCCGGAACCACTTACCCTTTGGACAGAGATTACACGGCGGAGCTTCTTGATTTTTACGGACCTACTCTTAACAGCATGGATTCCGTGTCTGACAGAGATTATCTTGTGGAATTTCTTTCCGCGCTTTCGCTTATCATGATGCATTTATCAAGGCTTAGCGAAGAGATCATCATCTGGAATTCCAATGAATACAGATTTGTTGAGATCGATGATGCTTACTCTACCGGAAGCAGTATCATGCCTCAAAAGAAAAATCCCGATATCGCTGAGCTCGTAAGAGGAAAGACAGGAAGAGTCTACGGAGATCTCATGTCTCTTCTTACCACCATGAAGGGAATACCTCTTGCCTACAACAAGGACATGCAGGAGGACAAAGAGGCCTTCTTTGATGCCATCGATACAGTGGTTAATTGCCTGACTCTTTTTGCCGATATGTTAAAAACAATGAAGTTCAATAAAGATGCAATGGCAAAGAGTGCGGTAAACGGTTTTACCAACGCAACTGATGCTGCGGATTATCTCGTAAACAAGGGCATGCCCTTTAGGGATGCTCATTCTGTAATAGGAAGGCTTGTGCTTTTCTGCATAGATAAAAACTGCGCAATTGATGATCTTTCTTTGGAACAGCTAAAGGAATTTACACCTTTGTTCGAAGAGGATATTTTTGACGCCATATCTTTAAAGACCTGCGTCGAAAAGAGGCTTACAAAGGGCGCTCCCGGCCCGGAAGTAATGGAAGAAGTCATAAGAGCAAACAGGGAGTTTCTTGACGGTTTTTCTGTAAAGTAAAACATATATATTAATTGCATCTGAAAGAACAGGTGCTGAGGAGGAAAGTAAAATGAGTGAAAAGTTACAGGTAGCGGTACTTGGCGGAACAGGCATGGTTGGCCAGAGGTTTATTTCTATCTTAAAGGATCACCCCTGGTTTGAGGTGAAGACCATTGCAGCAAGTCCCCGCTCAGCAGGAAAAACTTATGAGGAATCTCTTTCAGGAAGATGGAAGATGGATGAGCCCATTCCCGAAAGTGTTAAGAACATCGTTATCAAGGATGTTACCGATGTAAAGGGTGTCTGCGAGGATGTTGACTTTGTTCTTTCTGCAGTTAATATGTCCAAGGATGAGATCAAGGCTATAGAAGAAGAGTATGCCAAGGCTGAGACTCCTGTTGTATCAAACAACTCAGCACACAGATGGACTCCCGATGTGCCCATGATCATTCCCGAGATCAACCCCGAGCATATGGATGTTATCGAGTATCAGAAAAAGAGACTCGGAACAACAGGCGGATTTATCGCTGTTAAGCCCAACTGCTCAATCCAGAGCTATACACCTGCTCTTACAGCATGGAAGGAATTTGAGCCCTATGAGATGGTAGCTACAACTTATCAGGCTATTTCAGGTGCAGGCAAGAACTTTGAGGAATGGCCCGAGATGGTGGGCAATGTTATTCCTTTTATCTCAGGAGAAGAGGAAAAGTCCGAGAAAGAGCCTCTCAGGATCTGGGGTAAGGTTGAGAACGGCGTTATCGTTCCTGCCGATGATGTTAAGATCACATGCCAGTGCATCAGAATCCCTGTTCTTTACGGACACACAGCAGCTGCATTTGTTAAGTTTAAAAAGAATCCTACCAAGGATCAGCTCATTGAAAAGCTTGTTAATTACTCAGGCGTTCCTCAGAAGCTTCAGCTTCCCAGTGCTCCCAAGCAGTTTATCCAGTATATGGAAGAGGATAACAGACCTCAGGTTGCACTTGATGTCAACTATGAGAGAGGCATGGGCGTAAGCATTGGAAGACTCAGAGAAGACACTATCTATGACTGGAAGTTTGTAGGTCTTTCACACAATACACTTAGAGGAGCTGCAGGTGGAGCCGTAGAGTGCGCAGAACTCTTGAAGGCAAGCGGCTTTATTAACAAGAAATAATTATGGAAGAACTCAGAAAAATCGATCTTGCTTTTTTAAACAGATATTATGAGAGCGGACGCTCAAATATTCTTGTGGTCTATGGCCACAGGAATATTGAGCAGAACTCTCTTATCTTCAAGTTCATGGAAAACAGGAGAAGTGTTTTTTATACTGCTCGTTCCGTTTCAGACAGAGAGCAGCTTTTTTTGTGGGCCTATGAGCTGAAGGAAAAGGGAATCACCGTTAAGGACAAACCAACCTATAAGGATATATTTGAGGCGGCTGTTTCAGGTACTTCAAGAGCTCCCGTTATTTTTGTCATAAAAAACTTTGAGTATATGATCAAAAATACCGGTGATTTCATGAAGGAGCTTACCGCTTACGTTGACACCCAGGGGCTTATGAAGCAAATCCTGGTGCTTTTGGTAAGCAACGACGTTTCGTGGGTTGAAAACAGCATGGTTTCTGCTCTTGGAAGCCTGTCAGCTTCAATTGCCGGTTTTAGAAAGATAAAGCCGCTTCCTTTTTCGGAGATGAGAGCTTATTACGGCAATATGCCTTACAGAGATGCTGTCCTTACTTATTCCGTACTTGGCGGACAGACCCTTTTATGGAGATATTTTGACAAAGATCTTTCTTTTAAAGAAAACATATGTAAAAATCTTCTTGATCCCGGATCATTTTTGTACGGAGAAGCCTTAAGGCTTACCGAGTACAGCCTAAGGGAAACAGCAGTGTATCACACACTTCTATCCGAGATGGCATCGGGAGCCAACAAGCTTAACGATCTTTATCATGCCACAGGCTTTAGCAGAGCCAAGATCTCCGTATATCTAAAGACCCTTATCCATCACGACTACGCCTACAAGGTTTACTCCTTCGGAAATGCCGGAAGAGAGAACGTGGTAAAGGGTGTATACAAGATACTTGATCCTTTATTGGATTTCTATTTCAGGTTTATTTTCAAAAATGAGAGCGCTCTTTTGGAGATGCCTGCCGAGAGATTTTATGATATATTTATATCTGCAGGTATTCAAAGCTATGCAGAGGAACACTTTAAATCTGTATGCAGAGAGTATGTTTTCAGACTGGAAGAAAAAGGTCTTTTACCCTTTGAGATCGATGACGAGGGTGAGTGGATCGGCAAAGAGGGAAGTATCGATATTATAGCCCAGAGCGATACGGGAGATACCGCACTGGGAATCTGCGCCTGGCAGAGGATTCTTTCTCACAGTGACCTTGAAAAGCTTGAATACTGTGCTAAAAAGGCAAGACTTGAGGGAGATGTGATCTATCTTTTTTCAACAGCAGGTTTCGACGACTGGCTTGTGGATGCGTCCATGAAGTCGGGAGGGAAGCTTAAACTGATAGGGATAGATGAGTTAAGTAATGGCTAACAAATCGGTTTTTATCGCTGAGAAGCCCAGCGTTGCGCAGGCTTTTGCCGGTGCGCTTAAATACAATTTTTCCAGGAAAGACGGATACCTTGAGTCCGACGATGCCATAGTTACATGGTGTGTCGGACATCTGGTAACCATGAGCTATCCTGAGGTCTATGATGAAAAATACAGGAAGTGGGCACTTGATACACTTCCTTTCATTCCACAGGACTTCAAATATGAAGTCATCGGAAATGTTTCCAAACAGTTTAAGATCGTTAAAGGTCTTTTGAACAGAGAAGATGTTGACACCATATATATTTGCACCGACTCGGGACGAGAGGGTGAGTATATTTATCGCCTTGTGGATATGCAGGCGGGTGTTAAGGACAAAAAGAGAAAGAGAGTCTGGATCGACTCTCAGACGGAAGATGAAATCCTCCGCGGCATAAGAGAAGCAAAGGATGACAGTGAGTATGACAATCTTGGTGCTTCTGCTTTTTTGCGTGCCAAGGAAGATTATCTTATGGGTATCAACTTTTCAAGGGCCCTTACCTTGAAATACGGCTATTCCATCAAGAACTTTTTGAATCTTGAAAAGTGCGTTATCTCCGTGGGCAGGGTTATGACCTGCGTTCTTGGCATCGTTGTTGAGAGAGAACGTGAGATAAGGGACTTTGTGAAAACTCCTTTTTATAAAGTATCTTCAACCCTTGATATAAGCGGTAAAAAGTGCGAGGCAGAGTGGAAGGTTACTGAGGATTCAAGGCACTTTGAGGCACCTGAGCTCTACAGCGAAAAAGGCTTTAAGGAGAGGGGCTTTGCGGAAAAGCTTATAAATGAAGTAGCAGGGAATCCTGTGGTTTTACCTGCATCCGGAAGAGTTGAAAAGTGCGAGAAAAAGAAAGAGGTTAAAAATCCGCCTCTTTTGTATAACCTTGCAGAGCTTCAAAATGACTGCTCAAGGTATTTTAAGATAAATCCCGATGAGACTTTGGCGGTAGCCCAGGAGCTTTATGAGAAAAAGCTCACAACCTATCCTAGAACCGACGCAAGAGTAATGTCTTCAGCAATAGCCAAGGTGATATCTCAAAACATAAAGGGAATTACCGGTTATGAGCCCTGCTCTGTATTTGCCAAGGCTATATTGCAGCATGAATCCTACAAAGGAATAGAAAAGACCAGATACGTAAACGACAAGGCCATAACGGACCACTATGCTATTATTCCCACAGGTCAGGGACTTTCGGCTCTTTCAAGTCTAAGTCCCACATCAGCCAAGGTCTATGAGCTTATAGTCAGAAGATTTCTTGCTGTATTTTATCCGCCTGCCAATTATCAGAAGGTTTCTTTGGAAGTTTCTTTTGAAAACAAAGAAGCCGGAGGAAAGAGAGAGCATTTCTTTGCAGGCTTCAAGATCCTCACAGCCAAGGGCTTTTTGCATGTAATGGACTTTTCGTTTATTAAGAACAAGAAAAGCGATGAAGAGAAAGACTCTTCCGATAAGGAAGTAAACGATGAGGATCAGACAGTAACTGATGAGGAGCTCTTTGAGATCCTGTCCAAACTTAAAAAGGGAGATGAGTTGTCAGCCACCTGCTTAGATATAAAAGAAGGAGAGACTTCTCCACCAAAGAGATACAACACCGGAGCACTTATTCTTACAATGGAAAATGCAGGTCAGTTCATTGAGGATGAGGAGCTTAGAGCCCAGATAAAGGGAGCGGGAATCGGAACCAGTGCTACAAGAGCCGGCATCCTTACCAAGCTCTTTAACAACAAATATTTAAGCCTTAATAAAAAGACTCAGATCGTAACTCCCACAGAGCTTGGGGAGATGATATACGAAACGGTTTTCGTGTCCATGAAGCCTATGCTCAATCCCACACTTACAGCAAGCTGGGAGAAGGGGCTTTCGGGAGTTGCTGAGGGCAATATTTCTGAGGGCGAGTATATGGCAAAGCTTGATGATTTTGTGAGCAGAAGGACCAACGCCGTAAAAGAAAACGACTACAGAAGCTATCTTATGAACAGATTCAGATATGTTTCAAATTATTACAAAGCTCCGCCCAAGGCGGCTAAAAAGACCAAGTCAAAGAAAACTACGGAAAAAAGCGCTAAATAACAGTTATTGAAAAGGAGAAAAAGAATGGAAGAGTTTAAGATTTCTAACATGTATGACCTAAGCGAAACCATTGCCGCAGATTTTATGAAGACCAAGGAATATCCCTGGGAGCTTCTTGCAGGCATCAAAGACTATATCATTGAGCTGGGAAACAGCCTTCCTGCTGACAAGTACGAAAAAAGAGGAGAGAATGTCTGGGTTGCCAAGAGTGCCAAGGTTTTTGACTCAGCTTATATAGGAAGTCCCTGCATCATTGATGAAGATGCCGAGGTCAGACAGTGTGCATTCATAAGAGGAAGCGCCATCGTTGGAAAGGGCGCTGTTGTGGGAAATTCCACAGAGCTTAAGAACGTTATCCTTTTTAACAAGGTTCAGGTTCCTCATTACAACTATGTGGGAGATTCGATCCTTGGATTCAAGGCGCACATGGGCGCAGGCTCCATAACTTCCAATGTTAAAAGCGATAAGACTCTTGTTGTTGTGAAAAACGGATCGGAAGATAAGGTGGAGACTGGACTTAAGAAGATGGGAGCAATGCTTGGTGACAATGTTGAAGTGGGCTGCAACTCAGTTCTCAATCCCGGAACTGTCATCGGCAGAAACTGCAATGTTTATCCCCTTTCAAGCGTAAGAGGATGCATCCCCGAGGGACATATATTTAAAGATAAGGATCATATCGTCAAGAAGTCTTAAAAAAACTGTTAAAAATATATCATTTCCATTGAAATAAGCACAATTTTATGCAAAAATAGGTATTGTCACGGGCTCTGCCCGATGCTTATTGTGAGTAAGTAGATGATTACTTTACAATACGAAAGGAGATTTTCACATGATTTACTCAACAGAGGTAAAAAATATGTGTCCCGTAACACAAGGGGTACATCATGGCGCTGCTCCCATTCCCGAAGAGGCTAAATGGGTACAGTCCAAAGAAATCAAGGACATTTCCGGTTATACACACGGTGTGGGC
>JAILOW010000080.1 GCA_024690635.1 Butyrivibrio sp. | reverse complement strand
ACAGAAGCTGTCATCATTACTGTTGCCAGTAACATAGCTAATTTCTTTTTCATAATAATTCCTCCTTGTTAATCCTTATGCAGCTCCGTTGACCAGGGCCAACGAACTAACCGCCACATAATTTTATACAATTATTTTGTGTATATTACATCAATTATTGGTCAAGCGCAAGAATTCTTTTGTGCGGTCCATTTTCGGATGCTCGAAGAAATCCGCAGAACTGCCCTCTTCTACTACGTTTCCGTCTGCCATGAACACCACATGGGTTGAGACTTCTTTTGCAAAAGAAATCTCGTGGGTCACAACTATCATTGTCATTCCTTCTTTTGCCAGCTCCCTCATGACTTCAAGAACCTCAGCCGTAAGCTGCGGGTCCAGGGCCGAAGTGGGCTCATCAAAAAAGATTATGCTGGGATCTGTAGCCAGAGCCCTTGCGATGGCTACTCTCTGCTGCTGACCGCCTGATAACTGACTGGGATAGTAATCCTTAAAATCGGCCATACCAACCTTAGTAAGAACATCCACAGCCTTCTTCTCAGCATCTGCCTTGGGGATCTTTCTTGCAGAAGTAAGACCCAGGGTCACATTTCCAAGTACAGTCTTATTTGCAAACAGGTTGTAGTTCTGGAACACAAAGCCTGTCTTTTTCCTGATCTCTGCCATCTCAGCCTTGGATATCCGGGACAGATCATACTCTTTTCCCTCAAAGGAAAGACTGCCTCCGTCGGCTCTCTCAAGGAAGTTGATGCACCTAAGAAGCGTTGTCTTGCCGGAGCCCGAGGGTCCGAGTACAGACACCACATCCCCCTTTTTAACAGTCAGGTCTATCCCTTTTAATACGCCGTTGTCTCCAAAGGCTTTATGTATATCTTTGATCTCTAAAAGCGCCATTACGCCACCTTTTATCACAGCCGGACAAAGCACCGGCTCCTTTCTTTTTCAAAATAGATTATGTTCTTACTTCCTTACACCATAGCTTCCGAGGATCTTCTCGCCTCTCTTTTGGACAAATGTCAGAACCGTGCAGAAGATCAGATATACAAGGGCAACCTCGATGTAAAGAGGCAGATAGTTGTAGGACTGTCCTGCGATCTGCTTGGTTCTTGTAAACATCTCCACCACGGTGATACTTGAAGCAAGCGAAGTGTCTTTTACCATGCTGATAAGCGCATTGAACAAGGATGGGAAAGCCGTTCTGAAAGCCTGCGGGAGAATGATGTGCCACATGATCTGCATGTAATTCATTCCCACACAGTAGCCGGCTTCAAGCTGTCCCGCCGGAACCGCCTCCATGGCTGCTCTCATGGTCTCAGCAGAGTACGCGCCTTCATTTATTGAAAAGACAATGACCGCCATCACAAAAGGATTTGAATGTATCCCAAGAAGCGGAAGTCCGTAAAATGCCACCATGAGCTGAACAAGAAGCGGAGTACCGCGGATTATCCATATATAGATGCGGCAGATCTGCGAAAGAACCGGCGTTTTGGCGTACTGTGCCATAGCTACCAGAACGGCTATCACCGTTGACAAGATAAAGGCTATCACCGCCAGGGGCAATGAAACCTTAAGTCCGTACTCCAGTATTTTTGGAAAAGAGCTTATTAAAAGCTCAAGTGTCTTTTGATCAAACATAGGATCTCCAATCAGTCGTTAAATTTCTTAAGCTCTGAAACAGCCAGAGGAACTGCGATAAACATTGACAAAACATCAGCACAGGCCTGTGTCATCTCAACTCCCTTGATGCCGAAAAACTGCGGCAATATGAGAATCAGCGGAATGAAACAGATGCCGTTTCGCGCCGAAGCTGTGATCGACGCCTTAAAGCCCTTTCCGATGGATTGTAGCATCATGTTGCTGATAACTATAGGTCCCGAAAGGGGAAGAGACAATGACATGAAGCGTAGAGCTGAAACGCCCACGATATGGGCTGCTTCCTGCCTTGTAAACAATGAAACTATACCGGGCGCAAAGGCAAAGCAGACCGCCCCGATACCGATCAGGAATACAGTAGAGTATTTTACACAGAAGATAAAGCCTTCTTTGACTCTCCCGGTAAGACCTGCACCATAGTTAAAGGAACAGACCGGCTGATAGCCCTGACCAAATCCTATAAGAGCAGATGCCATCATCATCATTAGTCTTCCTGCCACAGACATTCCTGCAATAGCTGCCTCTGCTCCAATGACCTGCTCTGCCCCGGCGATGGTAACCACGCTGACAGCGCCCATGAGCCCTGCCATCCTGTTGAGGAGAAGTGTTGATATGGCAGCAAGTCCCTGACGGA
>JAILOW010000203.1 GCA_024690635.1 Butyrivibrio sp. | reverse complement strand
GAGGTTTACAAAGTAAGCCAGCTCAAAATTTCTTGGAGCCAGGACATTCTTTTGCTTCTCCTTATTAAACCAGGAAAGATCCAGTCTTACTTCCTTGCCAAGTTTTATTAACTTTCTAGCCATAGCATACTGCTGCATCTGGTTTCCCAGACCGCCCGAAATCTGAAGTATTAACATAAATGTCCTCTGATCTTATTTGTTCATGGTGTGTCTGTAGGCCTTAATGAGCGCCTCAGGATCCTCAATGTCCCAAACGGGCAGAACATAGTTGTCCGTGGTTCCGAAAAGATCTGTCGCAATGCCCCTGCTCTTTACTGAGTAGCCGATAACAAGAGTGGGCACACCGCTTGAATAAGCAGCGATGGTGCTGTGGGTTCTTGCGCCCACAAAGAAGCTGCACTTTGAGATATAGCCCTTTAACTCTTCTGCCGGAGCATCCTCTATCATAACCGCCCTTCCGGTGTCCTTAAACTCACCGTAAAGAGCTTCCAAAGGCTGCCTGTCGTCATTACTCTTCCAGACAACATGCGGGATGAAAGCTATATTTTCCTCGGTGTTATCAAGTATGTACCTGATGAACTTCCTGTAGGACTCTTTTACAAGCTCGGGGTTTTTGGCCTTGCCAAGAACCATGGGGCTTAAGTTTATGCCAACTGTCTGTCCGGGCTTGAAGCCTTCGCAGTAGTTTACTTCTTTTGTCTCCAGCATAAATGCAGGATCGCGCCTTAGTATCAGTTTATCTGCGGATATACCGGAATTTAGAAGCGCGTTATAGGTTATGGACTCCCTTGCATAGATTCTGTCAAATGCCATAAGGTCCTGCAACAGAGCTCTGTTTTTCAGAGAATCAGGCTCTATGGAGCAGCCCCAGAGAACTGTTTCATAGCCTTTTTTGCGAAATACGTTGTGGGCAAGGATCAGATCCTCAACCATCTCGGGATAGCAGTAGTTGTCGCCTCCTATGGAGATGGCAAGGGGCTTTTGTGAAAATGAGCCACTAGCCCCGTCCCTTAGGTCCGTTTCGCGCCGAATTCCGTCTCGCAGCCTGTACCTCAAGAAGCTCTCCCTGTCTCCTGTCACCTTGCGCCATGCGTAGTAGAGCACGTGGGCAAAGAAGTGCCTCTCAATATGTCTGTCTTCCACCAGGGTGCAAAGGCCCTGCTTTTCCAGGTCCCCAAGGATATATTTTCTGTCATCTTCCACGCTGTTTGACATGATGATAAGAGGGAGTTTGTCTGAAACACCCTGATCTCTCCTGGTCTTTGCAATGAGCTTTACCGTGCTGTCGGCAATGGCTTCACAGCCGTGATTGCCGGAGCCTGCATGCATATATAAAATTATGGGTCTGTTAAGATCTGTTTCGATCCGCTTATCTGTCATTGTTTGTCCTGTTTTCCCGTATATTCACAAAATAGGTTCTCAGCCGTTTTTATGTTTGCCGTACAGTTTCATATAAAAACCGGGGCTGAGTTTAAACAGCAGTACCTTTACCTTATACCCTGCGGATAATCCCGCAAAGGTTCCCTTTACCTTCAAGGCTTCGGTTATCGTATCCGCAGCCCTGCTTACAGCAAGATTGCACAGATCCTCATCTCTTTCGCTTTCTTTTAGTACAGCAACCTTCCCTACAACCAAAAGAGCTGTCATAACCCTGGAGGCTGCAAGACTTACATAAGCGTAAGCAGAAAGCTCTCTGTTATGGGGATAGAGCTTTCTTTCTGCTTCTTTCCAGCACAAAAGCTCATCCATATAGCTTTCCTTAAAAGCTCTTTTCATGGCACCCTCAGGGTTGTCGTTATAAATATAATCCCCGGCGGGAGCACATTTTATGGTGTGTTCCTTTCCCTGGGAAAGAGCTGCATCTATCAAAAACAAAAGATCTTCACCGATGGTAAGTCCCTCACGGAATCTTATCTTTTTTTCCGCAAGGATCTGTCTGTCAAAGAGCTTCCCCCATACGTGGGTATCAGATGCAAGTATCACATTTTCTATAAACTGAAAACCGCTTATTTTTTGCTCTGCCGAAAAACTTTGTGTCTGTGCCACAATAAAAGTCTTTTCATCAGCAAGGCTTAGCATGTTTTTTACAAACTTATCAGTTACCCTGTCATCTGCATCGACAAAGGTAACAAACCGGCCAACAGCCCGTTCAAGTCCGATGTTCCTTGCATGTGATACGCCGCAGTTTTTGCCGTGAACAGCTTCCACCACGCCGGGATACTGAAGTGCCAGCTCGTCGCAGATTTCAGAAGATCCGTCATCCGATCCGTCATCCACCAGAATGATCTGCAGTTTTTTATCCAGGATATCTTTTTGCATAGCGCAAGATGAGACACACTCTCTAAGTGTGTCCCTTGCCCGGTATACCGGGATAACTATGCTGACTAATCTTTCTGAATCTGAATTCATCAATATGCTGTCCAGCTTTCTCTGTCCACTCCGATTATATAATGGATGCCATAATGCTCAGCGTAGGCCAAGTTGAGCCAGTTGAATTTATCTTCGGAAATATCCGCTTTGTAAGCTATGGAATATCTGCATTGCCAGTCAGGACGAAGCATGGGAGCTTCTATGGTCATCTCGTCCGCTTCCTTCATCTGAACATAATAAGCGTTTCTTTCATCAACCTCTCTCTTTATCCTTGCGAGGTTTGCGCCTTGCTGAATATAAGTAAATATAAGCACCAGACCAAGGCAGGTAATAAGCGAAGTCGACAGGATCTGTAAAATTCCGTCATCGCGAACTTTGTTTGAAAGAAATGCAAAGCCGTTGAGGATGGCGATCATAAGAAATACCGATGCTCCAAAGTAGGTTCGAAGCTGAGATGCAGGCACCATGATAAGTGCATAATCCGTAGCCAAAAACAGTATTCCGAAAAGTATCATACTCTTTGCAACGCTGTAATATGTGTTAACAGAGCCGTTTTTGTATGCCACAGCGATCATGATCACAACAAAGGTAAGCACCAGTATCAGATAGCTTTCCTTGATGTTTATGGTGATCTTTAAAAATCTGGCAAAGAGAGCCATAACACCTGTGTGCTCTTCATCTGCGATCTGAGCTCTTCCAAAGTTTCCGGGAGATAATATCATGATCAAAAATCCAATGACATTTCCCGCAAAGCCTGAGATCATCCAGGGGCTTACAAAAGAAAAGTCCTTTTTTTCAAGGTATGCTCCCACAAACATCAGGATCACAAAAAGTATCACGCCGCCTGAAGTATTTTCATTGCACCATCCGGCCAGAAGTCCCATAAAGAACATCAAAACCGCATAGTTTATTTTCTTTTTCTCCCCTCCCTTTTCAAAGGCTGCTGCCTTTCTAAAGAGAGTGATATATCCCATGATTATAGCCGTGGTAAACAGATAGTTGCAGGCTCCCGTTTCCCAGAACACCGTATCACCGATGGTGGGATCAAAAAGCCACTGCAGTACGGCAATTGCAGAGTATATCCTGATGTCGTATTTTTTCCTGTAATCGATATTGATATAGATCAAAAAAGACAACAGTATGAATACAGCGGATGCAGCGATATTGAATACCGCTTTTACATCGATGTATAAAAAGATCCTCAGGATGATATGGGCTATACTTCTGCCGGTATGCCCCATATAATGCTCGTACTCCTGAGTAAACAGATCAAAAAAATTCCTTGCGGTGGCCACCTTATCCATATAGATAACGTCATCGCTCATATTGGGTGTCAGGAACTGGTAGATCAGCACCATGATCATATTAGCCAGGACCACTATGTTAAATAATATTTTTCTTGCCTTTTCTCTCATCATATCAGCTACTCCGTTTCCGGAACTCTTTTCCCGCCATCAGGCTGCACAGATATACTCCAAACACAGGGATCATAAAATTCCTGCCTGTATATCTGGTGACAAAGGTTGCTTCTGTCAGGGTGTAAACAGACAAGGATGCGATGAGCACCACTGTCCACATATCTTTTCTTTTTGCGCAGATGAAAACCACTGCAAGGATCATAATGATCACTAATATGGTAGGTATAATTCCGTACCAGTAAAAGAGCCTTACCCAGCCCATATCAAAAAATGACTCGGCTCCATGCCCTGCAAAGAGCTTCCAGTTTTTCAAAACGCCGCCGCTGTTTTCCGCTCCATAGTGGAGATTGCTCATGCGACCGCTAAGCTTTCTGTCAACTTTCCAATACCATTTGTTTACAAGGTACTTGTTGCCCATATATATGGTCTGTGCCGCCCATGCGCCGAATACAGATAAGCCAACGCTTACGATAACATCAAGAGCAGTAAGTACGTAGATGGCTGCATGGGTCTTTAGAACGTCAAAGAGCCTTGCAAGATAAGCCATCAAAAATGTGAACGCAACAATGATCATGCCCGTTCTCGAATCGGTAATATGCACTATAGCCCCCATGCCTATCGTTACCATAGCATAGGCGATAAATCCGGCATCTCCTCCGTAGAGCCAAAGCCACATCAAAAGCAGGGCATAAAAGCTTGCAAACAGAGCATTCGGATGTCCAAAACCAAGGCAATACCTGGTCTGCACCTTGCTTCTTCCAAAATCCATTGTGATCGAAACATCTCCGAATATGCCTGTAACCGATAAAATAACTATCAGTAAAAATCCCGCAAGTGTAGCAAAGAACACGTACTTCATACACTTTTTAAGATCTATGTTCTTGGCAGCCAGAATGAACATTCCATAGCGAAGCAGGTCGTTTTTTCCTGAGGTAAAATAGCAATAAGCTGTAAATACCACGATCAGCGCTATAAATATCCACTCTTTTTTCCCGTGGTCCATTATCAGGACCGCAAGAAAAGTCAGCAAAAAAGTAAATCTGAAAACGTAGCTTTCGTAGGAAAAAGTAAGCTCACTTTTTTCCACTATCATAAGCACCGTTTCAATTGCTATCGCTATATAAAAAAGCAGGTTTGCCGCTTTGTTTCTTTTGACGATATCAGGTAGTGTCATTACTTGCTTTTTCCTTTTAAGGTCCTACGTATCTTGTAGTAGGCCTTCCTGCAAAATCTGCCAACTGTAATATCAAACTTGTGAGTTAGTTTGGTCCAGGGCGTGATGGGTGGCATGATAAGATGCTTGTACTCATCAAGGTGTGCCAAAAGATATTCGGGATATGTATAGTCGATGGGAACTCTGACAAAACCGGCCTTTCTGCCAAAGATATCCTGTCCGAGAACAAGCCTGTCCATGGTCTCTGCCAGAACCTCCCTGTCATTGTATTCCTGATGAGCCGCTGCCTTTACCTTGTCTCCGATCCTCTTTACAGGATTGTCCTCAAGGTGTCCTCCCATATATCCGAAATGCCAGCCGCCGTCTGCAACACGAACAGACCTGGGGTCTGTAACGGGCACCAGATCACGAAGTCTTACGATACCTTCTTTTGGTATGTTATCTATGGATGTGACCTTGGTTCCGAGCCACTTCCTGTCGCATTCCATCACTTCGGGGAACTCTCCTGTTATTGATAAAAGAGATCCCGTCTTTTCTTCCATGTTCAGATAGGCGTAGAAATTGCGCTGCGCCAGATGATAAACCTTGGTACTGTCAAATTCCTTAATGATCTTTCTGAGAACTTCCGGGTTTGGGATCTCATCGGCATCACCAAAGATGATAACGTCATCACTTGTGGGCTCAAGCTGCTCAAGCCCCTTTATAAGGTGGTTTTTCTGGAAATAATCCCTTTCATGGGTAACCTTAAAATCCCTGTCCTCATCCACAACAATGTAGATGATCCTGTCCAGATACTCTTTGAAGTAGTTTTTGTTTTTCTCAAAACAAAGCTCTTTTTTCTGTCCGGAAAAAGTTGTCCTTGCCTCCTCGATAACGAATTTATCCACTATGGGCGACAGGACGTTGAGCCTTAGTTTCAATATGTCAACTTCGTTAAAAAACGGAATAAGATCATATACCATTTTTCAAAATCCTCTTTTTAATGTATCGCTTGAAGTCACTTTTAAGCCCTGACATCAAAAGGCTTCCCGCAGCATTATGCTTGCACTGCAGCTCATGGACAAACACATCCTCCTCAGATGCCCAGTCCGGAAGCATTGCCCGCCCGAACTCTCTGTAAAATCCAAGACCCATAAGCTCTTTAAGGCGGTAGCTCTTTTCCTCTCTGGAAAGATCCGAGTAGATAAGCCCCTTTACACCAATGGTGCAGGTAAGAGCCTTTCTTTCATCCACAAGCTTTTCCATGTCGGACATATGCCATTTATCCATATACTTTTCGAATACATCCCAGGCCTGTTCCTGATGTGGAATGTACTCCGGATGATATCCGCCTGTAAGACCTTTTTTGTTGATGATATATCTGTAAAGTATCTTATCCAGATATATGATGCTCCGCGCTCCGTCAATAAGAGATGCAGCCTGTATCAGATCCTCGCCGTGGGAAAGAGACGGTGCCGACTTTATTATCTCATCATCAACTATGGTCCAGTCCGCAAGTCTTCTGCTGATAGCCTTGTTCCACATGGCGTTCAGTGAATCGCCTCTGCACATGGTCTCATAAAAAACTCTCTTGTCATCACCGCTGTAAACTACGCCTTCTCTGAAAGGAAAGCTGAATTTCTTTTTCCCGGGTTTTTCCGAAGTCTCCGCATTATAGAGGATGATATCGGGTTTTTCTTCACCTTCTGTTTTTCCCAGAGCTTCATAGAGCCTGTAGATGCTGTCCTCCAAAAGCTCATCATCAGCATCCGAAAAAACAAAGTAGTCGCCCTTTGCCTTCTTCATGCCCTTTCGTCTTGCTTCAAAGGGTCCTATGGCATCATAGGTGTAGGTATCTGCGTAGTAGTGCTGCGCCTGATACTCTCTGCAGATTTTTTCGCTGTCATCGGTTGATCCGTTTACAATGAGTAAAAGTTCGATCTCATAGCCCGGCTCGATCCTAAGGGCATCCACAGAGCGAAACAGCCTTGGGAGATATTCAGCTGCATTGCATACGGGAACGATAATTGAGAAGATCATGATATGTTGTGCTCCTCTTTCCACTTCTTTGTCCTTCTCCAGAACAATAGCGGCCTTATTACTCTCTTTAGTTGCTTTTTCGGACTGAAAAATCTGGGATAATCTTTATTCTCACCCCACCATTTATGAAATGCGAAGGGCTCTATTCCTTTATTTTCGGGAAGAGGATGCTCTCTTCCAAATCTTACGGCAAGGTCAAGGGGTGCCCACTTCAGGCCATCCTTTTCCATGTCGTTTTTATGGTAGCAACAAAGGAAAATGTCCTCGTTGTAAAATCCGTCATAAACGGGAACCCAGGGAAGATCATGCTTAACCGGGTATTCCAGAAGTCTTTTTGATCTGATGGATACGCTGTTTCCCACTCTGCAGATATTGCCTTCACTGTCTCTGTAGGCGTAGTCATTTTTAGGCATGGGCCAGGGAGATCCGATGTAATCGTACTCCAAAAACTCATCGCTCCAGTTCTCCGGGTGGATAACAAATCCGTCCGCATGAACTATCAAAACGAATTCTGTTTTTATGTGGTCTGCCAGTTCATAGACCATCTTGTAATTGAATTTATCAATGCTGTCCAGTTTGTCGGTGTGGCTGTATCTGATATCCTTTGGCAGATAAAAAGGCTTTTTATCCGTGATCAGCACAGCGTCTCCGAACTCTATGCCCCTCATGCTGTACTTCATGGCCTTTACCGTCTCATAGACGTTTACGCTGGTCAT
Organism: Butyrivibrio sp.; assembly: GCA_024690635.1. The sequence goes on along the minus strand of JAILOW010000203.1, from coordinate 13,397 downwards.
GGCACAGAGAGTGACCCTGGGGAGCTTTAGTTTATTACTGTTTTCCATAGGTTTTGATCACTCCGGTCCTTCTTTCAAGAGACCTGATTATCTTTTTTGAATAGAATATTCCGTAAAGGCACTTCCTTCTGATGATCTGGCAAAAGAGCCTTACCCTGCCGGGGCGCTTGTTCCTTCTGCCGTAAAGAGAAGACCTCTTTTTGTACTCTTCAAGTTCTCTTCTGCACTCATCCGGTTCAAAGATCTTTCCCTTTTTGTCCTGATAGTGCAAAAAGCTGTATATATTCTGCTCCGAGGACCAGAAGCCGTCGGAGATGTTATGTCTTGCCCAGTACTTGGGAGCAATGGCGTACTTAAGCTCCATACTGCAGATAACAGGCATCATGGCAAAAGATGAATTGGACAGGATCAGATATCTGGCATTTTTAAGTGTCACATAGTCTTTTCCCATGTCAAAGTGGTGGCACTCAAACTCAGGAAGTACCTTCTTTGCAGATTCTTCATCCTCTGTCACCACCATAAATCTCATATTGGGATTTATCTTTTTCATGTTGGCTATGGCATTTAAAAAATATCTTCTGTCCAGATAAAGCTCGGGATGGTTTGTATACTCGCCGCCTCTTATGTTGATGATGCAAAGATCATCGGCAGTATACTCATAGGACTCTGCCTCTTCTTTTACATGAAGCCAGCTTCTGATCTCGTCCCTGTGCTTCTCAAAATAGCTCTCATCCTGGAGATTGCCGTATATTATGGTGTTGTCCTCTACCTCAAAAAGATGCGGATCCGCACCGCTTATGTAACAGCCGTTTGACATATCATGTCTGGAATTGCCCATGTAAAGGCGGTCATCCTGCTCATGATATATCTTGAATTTTTTCATTTCGTCCCTGGTGATCTCTTTTCCCATATCCAGAGGATCCATGAAATAAAGGCCCTTCTTGGAATGGAACACATTGCCTATCTGTCCCGGATTCACAAAGCCAAAATCCACGCCCTTATCAAGAGCAAGGCATCTTGTGGTCACATAAAAGAACAATTGATTACCAAGGCCGTAGCCTTCTATTAACTCATTTCCTATCATCAGTGTATTACCGTTCGTCCCTCAAGTGTTGTGGGATTTATCTTTTCATCCTTTACTTCGTAGATGATGTCACAGTTCTCAATGGTATTTAGTCTGTGAGCAATGATTACCATGGTCTTTCTGCCGTGGAAGCTGTTGATGGCCTCCATAACCGCAGCCTCGGTCTCATTGTCAAGAGCGCTGGTGGCTTCGTCAAATACCAGTATCTCAGGATTGTGATAAAGAGCTCTGGCAATACCGATACGCTGTCTCTGTCCGCCGGAAAGTCTTACACCACGATCACCGATCTTGGTATCAAGTCCCTCAGGAAGGCTCTTTACAAAGTCTGCCAGCTGGGCTTCCTTCATAACTTCCCAGATCCTGTCATCATCGATCTCATCCGCATCTATTCCAAAGGCTATGTTCTCCCTGATTGATTCGTCCACAAGATAGATGGACTGGGGAATATAACCTATCTGGGCAAGCCAGGAATCATAGTTACTGAAAATATTACTGCCGTCGCAGAGTATGTCACCCTTTTGAACATGCAAAAGTCCGAGAAGGATATCCACAATAGTGGACTTTCCTGCACCTGAAGGGCCCATGATACCAACGGATTTTCCTTTGGGGATCACCATGTCGGCACCTGTGAATATGTTTACGTCAGAGTCAGGATATGCAAAGGTGATATTCTTTAACGAAATCTCTTTTTCAAGATGAAGGGCAGGGCCTGCGATAGCAGCTCTTTCTGCGCGCATTGCCTTGTCTGTCTTCATGGACTCCGTAAGGTTGTTGTATACAAAATCCAGACTGTACTGGTTATAAGCTATCTGAGTAAGATATGTGTTTATCCTGTTGGCTGAAGGCATGATCCTAAGAGCCGCCACCGCAAAAGCCGAGATCTGGGGAAGAAGAGATGCCGCATCTTTGCCGTTAACAAGATATATCAGCACATACAAAAGAACCACCGCCATGAACACTGTCTCGATAAGAAGACGGGGAATGTTGTTCATAACGATATAATTTCTGTCTATGTCAGCTCCGATCTTGCCGGATTCATAGTAGTTACGGATAAAGAAATCCTGACGGTTCAAAACCTTAACGTCCTTAAGTCCGTAGATGGCCTGAAGTCTCCACTTGGCTATCCTTGACTGGGTCTCCTGATTTCTTCTGCCGATGGTATTAAGTCTTGGCTTTAATATCCTTGTGATGATGAGGGTAATGATCAGAAGTACTGCGATTATCAGTACCGTCATCTGCCAGTTTACAAACAAAAGCACCGCTGCCAGGCAGATGGAAACCACCATCTCCGTAGACAGGGATAAAAGAGAAAGCATAAGGGTAAAGGTCTTGGGTATATCACTGTCAGTAATTCTGAAAACAGTGGGAATATCCGCTCCGAGGTAGTCCTCATAAGGTCTGTTCAAAAACTCCCTCATGACTCTGCTGATCATGTCATTTCTGGCTCTTGAGATAAAGGTATTCTGCTTGTAAACAAGGAACAAAAGATACAGGTTCTTGAACACAAACAAAAAGATCATCAGGATAAGAAGGGCGCTTGCAAGCTTGATATCATCGTTCAGCCCAAGGAAATCCACTGTATCCTGAAGGATCTGATATTTACTTATCTTTCTGTGAAGAGAATCGGGTTTTAATATAACCGATACAACGGGAAGCATCATGGATACGCCAAGGGTCTCCACAACACCCCCAATCAGTATAAGGACAGCAAGAATTACAAGCTGTCCTTTTTGTTTTCTGTCAAATATATAATTGATCTTGGCAAACATACTTACTTTCTTTGCCGTGGTATTGTCGCTGTTACTCATAAATCTCTAGCTTTCTCCATACTTCTCAGACAGGTATCCTGATCATTCTGTCAGTATAGATATCCTCCATATCCCTGTTGTTGATCCATTTGTCAGGGGCGATGATCATCTTGTCCTCTTTGTCCCCAAGCCAAGCTGACCACCAGCTGAAAGAGCTGTTTGCCATAATGTGGTGCTTGCATCTGCTCATGAGGGTCATCTCCGCCATATCGGTGTTGGTACCCTCCTCAAGCTCAACAACATTGAACTTGGGACCTGTGAAATGCTCCTTGCACCACTCCTTGTCATCAGTGAAAATAAAGAACACCGCGCCGGGATATGCGTTTCTGACCTTATCAACAGCATCTCTGTAGTATTTCTCTGTACAGATGTTGTGGATATGGATATGCTCCTCGTCAATGTAATCCGTTCTTCTCACATGGAGACTTACGGATTCACAGCACTCGATCTGCTGAAGTGTGCTCCAGCTGGTAGCATCCTGCATAAGCTCCTGAGGCCTCTTTTCAAGGTCCTCTCTGAGCTGTGCGATCACTTCAGGGTCTTTAAAGTATTTATCGCTCTGCCAGTAACCCACAAGGTAAGCGTCCTCAACCTCAAGGATATGCGGATTGAACTTGCCGGATTCCTCGTCGATCCTGAATGTCTTTCTGCCTGTGAGCTTTCTCCTGATCCTGCTGAAAATATCCATTTTGGAATCCGTAAGAGCCACTACCTCTTCAGGCGTTGCTCTCTCGTACTCGATGCCCCATCCCTGCAGAACAGGAGTCCTGAGCTCATCCTGCTCAAAACCTGTCCAGTCATCTATTTTTACCTGCCTGCCCTTTTTCTTAAGAGCAAGATACAATGCGTACTGAAACATCTGATTGCCCAGTCCGCCTTTTAACTGAATGATAATCATGTCCCCTCCGTAAAAATGCCTATACACCATCTATTATACCATAGAAAAGTGCTAAAATACTCATTTTTCGTAGTATATGCCATTGGCGGCATTATCCAGTGCGGTTTCCTTTGCCTTTTCAAACTCAGGCACAAATCTTTCGAAGGCTCTGTCCCAGGAGGAATATCTCTTGTCACCCCTGTGGTCCGTGGTAAGGGCGATGCCTTTATCCACATAGTTTTCCTTCAGATATTTTTCAAAAAAGTCCGTGGCCTTTTCTGCCCCAAGGGCATTGGTGTGTGTTCCGTAGTCGCGGATGTCGGTCTCAAAATCAAGCCCCATCTCATCGATATGTTCGTTCATATCAAGGAAGTCATAGCCCCTGCTTTCAATAAACTCCCTAAGGTAATTGATCTTCTTTTGATCATCTTCTGAAGCTGAAAAGGGAGTGATGACAAAAAGAGCTTTTTTATCCTTCTTTTCAAGATATTCCAACAGGTCCAGAAGATATCTTTCTTCCTCATGGGGGATCTCTTCTTTTTCGGAAGTGACAACAGGCTTCTCCGACGGGCCTACCTCAGTTTCCATCAGATATCCCTTCATATCCTCGGGATAGGAATAAAAGAAAGTCCTAAGCTGGCTCCACATAAACAGCGTCTTCCAGTTTGAATGATACTTGAAGATATCGAAATAATAGGTAAGTCTCTCGCTTTTATCGCTGACCATTGCGTTAATGGTCTTTATGCGGTTTACGGAGTACTTCATATTGTCCGTAACTTCTCTGGTGTGCGCCATGTTACCCAAAAGATAATCATCCGGGGAGGTCCACATCCTCATTTCAAAGATGAAAAGATCCGGATCCTGAGTCTTTAAGGTCTCCTCCACCAGGTATTTGGTGGCAACAGGTCTTTGCACGTTGGAAGAAATGGGATAAAGGGTTATGCCCATATCCCCGTAGATCTTGGGAGTGGCAATGCAGGCAGGAAGAGGGCTGGATCCGATAAACACCGCATCAACGGTATTTTTCTTTTCCGCATAAAAGCCCACATACCTGTCCTTTACATCACCGTTGGTCCTAAGGACATAGGTAAGATGCAGGATAAGCCACAAAGCCAGCACCACAAATATTAAACTTTTCAGTATCTGTTTTCTTGTCATAGATAAACTCTTTAAAAATCCTTATAAATAAACTCAGCCGCACTGTAGCCGGGGCCGTACTGTCCAAGTAAGATACAGTAGAACAAAAGGGCAAAAAGAACCGCCCATCTGATAACGATGCCGTGAGAAAAGATAATATCTCTCACATTTTCATATTTCTTTTCTTTTGTATTTTCAATTCTGTACTGCATGCCCGAAACAACAGCAAGTATCAGAAGTGATACCAGTACAATGACCCATTCCACAAGGTCAAGTCCAAGGTTTAAAAGGCTCCCGTTAAAGAGTACCTGAGGGTTAAATACACTTACGCTCTCTTTCAGCATTCTGAAGGCGTGGGGTACATTGTCGGATCTAAAGAACAGATCGCCTATGCACACTAAAATAAATGTCCTGATAACTCTGAATGCATCCGCCCCTTTGCTCTTTAGATTCATGTGGAGCTTACCTGCAAAAAGCCAGGTAAAGAAGGGAAGTGTGATCTCTCCAAGCACTATATAAGCCCAGTGTAAAAGGCCGGAGCCGATTACGTATTTCATCTCTCCTCCGTGCCAAAGGCCCACGGAAAACCACAGAATAAACATTGCCACATAGGTTGTGACCTGCTTGCCTTTCTTTTTTCCAAGACTCTTTTTAAGGCTCTTTCCAAGGGCGGTTATCATCCTGCTCCTAAGAAGAGGATAAAAGACATTTTCTCTCATCCAGGCTCCAAGAGTGATATGCCATCTTCTCCAGTATTCACTGATATTTTTTGCAAGGAATGGTGTTCTGAAGTTCTCGGGAAGAACTATTCCGAAGGTTTCGGAAGCACCTATGACGATATCCATACAGCCTGAGAAATTGGAGTAGAGTTGAAGTGCAAAGCAGACGGTTCCCACCATAATGTATACTCCGGGATATGAGGTGTCATCCGCATAAACGGTATTTACTATCACCGCAAGTCTTTCGGAGATCACCAGCTCTTTAAAAAAGCCCCAGAGCATTCTGGTAAGACCATAAGTTAAGTTTTTGTAATTAAGCTCATGACGTAAAAAGAACTCATCCTTCATATCACGGGACATGAAGATGGGTCCGGAGATCATAACAGGAAAATATAAACCGTAAAGGACCGTCTGTAAAAAGCCGCCCACAGGTTCGGAAAGACCGTTGTACACCTCTATGAAATACCCAAGAAGAATAAAGGTATAAAAAGAAAGGCCAAGGGGCATAACAAAGCTGCCACCGCCGGTCAGCTTCAATACCTTCAGGGTTATGAGAACTCCAAGAAGTGCACACAGCTCCAGGATAAGGAGCACCCTTCTTTTGACCACTTCCTCCTCTGAAGTTTTGGAAAGAAGCTTCAAAAGTCCCCAGGTAACAAAGACCGACGCAAGGGGATACAGGATCAAAGCGGCGTTATCCGAAATGATGTAGTAGCACACACTTGCCGCCAAAAGGACGATCCACTGCCCTTTGCCCTTTGTAAAAACAGGCACAAGGTAATATATGATTAAAACCAGTGCAAAAAAGCACATAAAGTTAAAGGATGTTACACTCATTTATATTCTTCCTCATACCACAACTGGAACATCAAAATGTACCAGATCTGTACACGATAAATTCCCCTTGCGGTAAAGTCTGTCCATATCTTTTCCACAACATCGGCATCGAGAATGCCCTGCTGCCTTATCTTATCTTTATCAAGAAGCGCCTCTGCCCAGTTCCTGATGTCATCATCCATAAGCCACTTGGCAATGGGAATGGAGAAACCTTTTTTTGGTCTTTCCATCATCTCTTTGGGCACATAACGGTATAATACATCTCTGAGTATCTTTTTGCCAGTATTATCGTCTTTCAGATAATCTATGGGAAGTGAAAAGGCAAAGTCCACCACATCCCGGTCCAGCATGGGCACTCTGGTTTCAAGGGAAACAGCCATAGCCGTTCTGTCGACCTTTACCAGAATGTCATCGGTATGGTACAAAAGCATGTCCATAAGCATCACTTCATGGTTTACTTCTCCCAGGAAGGATGCGGGCATATCGATGTATTTATAGGGAATGCTTTCCTTTTTAAGAGTTATCTTTTTGATGATGGGGTCCGTATCATGCTCAAGGAAATGAAGCTCATAGGGAGATCTTGCTCCCAGATACTTTGCCTTGGCATATTTCATTTTGGCAGCCTCATCCCCGCCTATATCAGAACCAATTGGTAAAAGAGCTGCTGCGGAAGCTGCTTTCCTTATGGGATAAGGGATATTTTTTATCTTGTTCCAGACTCTGCTGACAGAGTTGTAGGAATTGTAGCCGCAAAAGAGCTCATCACCGCCGTCTCCGGAAAGAGATACCGTAACATGATCCCTTGTCATCTTACTTACAAGATACGTAGGTATCTGAGAAGAATCTCCGAAGGGTTCTCCAAACATAAAAGGGATCCTGGGGATAACAGCCTTGGCATCCTCTTCCGAGATGTAAATTTCCGTATGCTCGGTTCCAAGGTGCCTTGCTATCTCTTTTGCATAGACCGCCTCATTGTATTTCTCATCATTCATGCCGATGGTGAAGGTGCGCACCTTGCCCGGGGCGATGGACTGCATAAGAGAAACCACGGTGGAGCTGTCAATTCCCGCAGAAAGAAAAGCTCCCAGGGGAACATCCGCTACCATCTGGCCTTTTATGGATTCTTTTAAGAGCCTTTCAAGCTCAAGGGATGCCTCCTCAAAAGATCCTTTAAACTTATTCTGTTGTCCCTTCAAAGCCACATCCTTAAGGCTGTAGTAGGTCTTTACGGTACTTGTAAGGCTCTTTACATCAAGAGTCAGAAAAGTGCCGGGCTCAAGCTTATTGATATCCTTGTATATGGAATAAGGCGCCGGAATGTATCCGTCCATGAAAAAAATGTCCAGTACATCAGTGTTTATGGGGTTATCAAATCCATCTATTACTCTAATGCATCCTATATCGGATGCAAAAACAAAAGCTCCGTTTACGAAACCATAATAAAGAGGTTTCTCTCCGATCCTGTCCCTTGCAAGAGTGATGGTGCCTGCTTCCTTGTCATAATAGGCAAAGCCGAACATTCCCTTGCACTTAAGCAGCGTTTCTTCAACGCCGTACTTTTCAACAGCTTCGATGAGAACCTCTGTATCTGAAGTTCCTCTGAAATTGACATCCTTTTCAAGATCTTTCCTAAGGTCCGCGGCGTTGTAGATCTCGCCGTTATATACCATGACGCCCCGTCCCGAATGGGATACGAAGGGCTGAGCGCCGTTCTTTGAAAGGTCCACTATGGAAAGGCGCCTGTGTCCAAGCGCCACATTATTGTCTTCGCTTATGTAGATACCGCCGTCATCAGGGCCTCTGTGAAGCATCCTGTCATTCATCTTTTGGATGTTCTTTTTAGCATCGCCCTTAAATCCTATAAGTCCGGCTATTCCGCACATATCTTATCCCCCATTATCCTGATGTTACATTGATGTAATGGTTCTTTTTTTCATACTCTCCCGAGATGTCCAGCTTGAAGGTGATGTTGCCTTCCTCATCCTCGGACACCTTATCAAATCCCTGCAAGAGATAAAAATCTTTTACCATCTTGTTCTTGGCTGTAGGGAAGTAGTAGCCATAAAGGGTCTCAACGCCGCGCTCTTTCGAAGCTTTTACAAGCTCATCCATCATGGCAAATTCCATATCTCTTTTAAGAACCCTGCAGCTCATAAGCCACAGATCTATATGGAGATCTTTACCCCTTATATTGCCGATTGCAAGAGACACGATACCGTTATCTCCGAATTTGTCTTTAAGCCTTCCGTAAAGAGTGATGTTACTGCTATCCTCAGCAGCCTTCTCCACATCCTCCTGGGAATAGCGCCTTGTGGTGAGATTAAACTGATTGCTCTTGTTGGTAAGCTGAGCGATCCTTGGCATATAAAGCTTTTCAAAAGGAGCTATCACTGCTTCCATATCAAGGCTCTTTAAATACTCACCGTAGTCGGCAAAGCTCTCCAAAAGTTCGGTCCTTTTTTTGTTTGCCATATACATATCGTTTCTTTTTTTGTCATCCTCTGAAAAAGCGGTGACTTCAAAGAAACCGGAGTGATCGATAAATCTGATATAGTTCTCGGGGCTGTCTATGGCAGGAGCCTGGGTTCCGGGAAGCTGCGCAGTTACTATCTCCCTCTCTGCGGGATTGTCATCCACAAAGACAAGGGATTCAGGCAAAAGAGTAAGCTCTGAAGCTATCTTTTTGAAATTCTCGCTCTTTGGCTCCCAGTTTGCCTTGATGGCAACAAAGTCATCAGGCTTTAACACACCTTCGGGATGATTAAGACCTGCAAGAGCGTTTTCTTCTTCGTTTTTGGAATCCACAGCAAGGATAACTCCCAGATCTTTTTGCATTTTGACATAGCTCTGGAACTCGCTGTAAACCTGACCAAGGTTTGTCTCCTGGCCGATCTCTATTCCGTCGACGCCGTCGTCTCCCACAACGCCGCCCCAAAGGGTATTGTCAAGATCAAGCACAAGGCCCTTCTTGTTTTTTCCGTAAATTGATTTGATGATATTGGCTACATTGTAGCTAAGTGAAGGTATTGCGGGTATGCAAAGAGCATATTTATACATATGCCACGCCTGAGGATCTGACCAGGCATCAAGTCCGTAGCAGCTTGAAATATAATTGATATCGTTTATAAAAAAGCTGCCTTCTCCCTCTTTTCTGCTTCTTGCATACTGAGCAAATCTCTCATTAAGTCTGTTTATAAAAGAGAGCCTTCCGTGTATGTCAGTGGCATCCTTGTTTCCCATGAGTCTGAAAAAAGGAGCCTCAAAATTGTTCTGTATTATGGGACAGTGATAAAGGTCAGTAAGCTTTTCCCACATGGTTTCAAAATGTCTGTAGGTGTTTTCAAGCTTTTGATCAACCGCTTCCTCGGAATCGGAGATTTCGGGATAGTCCGTAATGTTTCTGTTGGAAGTGTGGATATAAATTATATCCGGAGCAAACTCTGTAAGCTCAGGTCCGGGAAACATGGCATCCTGCCAGTACTGTCCGTACTCGGATTCATAAAATGAAGGCTCGATACCGTAGTTAAGCAAAAAGAGCTCCATTATCCTTATGATGTCGTGGGTGGTGGAGCCTCCAAGAACAGCTATCTTCTTGGGTATGCGCGTAACATCCTCTGCAAGAAGCGTCTTTTTGATGGTCTTGGATTTTTTCAATATGTAGCTGTTATCAAAGGGGTATTCAAGTTCTTTCATCTTACCTGCCTATAATGTTGTCAAAGTATTCTTTCCATTTTCCGTTGATCACATCGGGGCTGCATTTTCCCTGGATCTTTACTGCTTCTATGCTGAACCTGTCGGAAAGATCCTTATCGGACAGGATCCTCAGCATGGCATCCGTCATCTTTTTCTTGTCTCCAACGGGAACAAGAAGTCCGTTCTCACCGCTGTTTATAAGCTCCCTGGGTCCGCCGCAGGGGCAGTCTGTGGATATACAGGGAAGACCCAAAGACAGTGCTTCTATAAGAGAATTGGGCATGCCCTCCTGATTGGATGCAAGGATAAACATCGAGGCCTTTTCAATGTGCTCAGCCACATGCTGTACATTTCCCTTAAACTCCACATTTTTCTCTATGCCAAGCTTTACAGCAAGATGCTGAAGCTTCATTCTGTCGGGGCCGTCGCCATATAAGGCAAGGGTATAATCCTTGAAGCCTCTTTCCCTGACATCCTTAAAGGCTTCCATTACCATGGCCTGGTTCTTGTTTTCGTCAAGGCGTGCCACCATAACGATCTTCTTTTCTCTCTCCCCAAGATACCTTGGTCTTATAAACGAAGGATTCAGGGAATTCTGAAGGATCATGCACTTATCCTGGAGGAACTTAGGAAGTCTCTCCTTGGCTCCTTTTGACTGAACCACGATACCTGCTGCCTTTCCAAAGGTAGCATACATCGATGTCCTCATGGAAAGGGATGCGTACTCCCTGTCAGGGTTTGAGCGGACAGACACAACCACAGGGATACCAAGGCCCGCAGCTGTGGATATGGCCATTATATTGTTTTTTCCTATAAAACTCAGGATCAGATCGGGATGAAGCTCCTTCCAAATATTCCGAAGCTTTTTGTGTCTCATCTGAAGATTGTAAGCTCTGCCCTTTTGTTCATCCTTTAAAAGAGCTGAAAAGACTCTGTCTATGCCGTCTTTTTCGCCGCCCATTGGGTCCACCCAGGCGGGATTTTCATCTGTATCCATAACAAGCACGCCGCCCGGAGCTCCTGCGGGAACTCTTTTCCAGGCCGCGTGTTTCACTTCATATTCATTTTCGGAAAGATATGTTGTAACAAAGGTCACTTTGTAACCCTGCTCATAAAAGAATTCTGCAAGGTTGACCATCACTCTCTCGGCGCCTCCCTTGGTAAGGGAGCCGATATACATCGCTATGTGTTTTTCATTTCTGCCGGATGTCTCCAAAAGAATATTTACCTCTCACATTCAACCAAACCGGTCACAGTATCACATTTCCGTTGCTGACATTAAGATTGATGCCGTTGATATAATTGCTGTCCTCAGATAAAAGAAACAGTATTGAAGGAACCACATCATCAACGGTTGCATTTCTCTTTTCCGCGCTGTCGTCTGCAGCCATCTCAACGAGACGGGAATCTATATCGCTTAAAAGCTTTGTTTCAACCATGGAAGGTGAAACAGCATTTATATTTATCTTATTTCCTGCATTATCCGCTGCCAGCTGCCTTACTACACCGTAAAGCATGGATTTTACCATGGTGTATTCAAGCATGGACTTTACAGGCTGACCGCCTACCACCGATGAAAGAACCGCAACTACTTTGTTGTGATCTTTTCTTTTTACCATGGCGGGTAAAAATGCTTTTAATACTTCCACAAAGGAATAAACCTGGATCATTGCGCTATTCTGAACCCGTTCAAGATCAAAGTCCTTAAGCCTTGTATAAACAAGTTTTGCCGCGGGAAGATGCACGATGTGCGTAGGACTGAACTCTTTTTCTTTTAATCCTGCGATCATCTTTTGAACGTCGTCTGCAGAAGTAAAATCGGCCTGAATCATTTCAAAGGTATTTCCGTTTTCAGGTTTTATGTCTTCAAGTCCTTTGAGGCCATGGTTGTAATGAAGGCAAAAATGACTTTCGGAATACTTCTTATTCAGTTCTTTTACCAAAGCAGTTCCTATATCGGAAGATGCTCCCAGTATCAAAAAGGATTTTTTGCTGTTCATTGAAGGCACCCCGCTAAGATCTTGGCTTTACCAACTTTTTTTCCATTCTGATTTACTATTTTTGCCGATATTTCCATAGACTTTGTGGCCTCATGCTTTACCTTTACAAAGCCCGAAACCGTGAGCTCATCGCCTATGTACACCGGAGCGTGAAAAGATGTCTCCACTCCGTGAAGAATACAGTTTTTTCCGGGAAGATATACTCCTGCAAGAGTTGAATAGAAGGTGGAAGTCAGCATTCCGTAGACCACTCTTCCGTCAAAGCCCTTTTCTATGGCAAAAGACTCATCTACATGAAGGGGATTATTATCCCCGCAGATATCCAGAAACTTCTCCATCATTTCAGAGGTTACCGTCACCGAAAACTCTGCCTTTGTATAGTTGTCCTTATCTTCCTCTTTTGAAATAAGCTCTTCAAAAATGTACTCGTTCATATATGCTTTCCCAATCAAAGCTTGCTGATGATAAGATCTGCCATCTCGCCTACGTTCTTAAGTTTAACGATCTCGCCCATTGTAAACTTAACACCAAACTCCTGCTCCATGGCATTGATGAGATTGATGTGCTCGAGAGAATCCCAGTCCTCAATGTCATCTGCAGTTGTTGCATCTGTTACTGTAATATCCTCATCATCAAAAACGTCTCTGAAGACTTCGTTCATTTTTTCAAAAACTTCTTCTCTGGTCATAGATATCTCCTTTATGCCATGTAATAGTTGTACCACTGCTGGAAGATGAAGAAAGACCATGCGATCTCGCTTAAGTTCGCTCCTGTGGCAGGACCTGCATCTCCCTTAACAACATAATCGTTTATAAATTTCGAAACAAAATCCGTATCAAAAATCCCCTGCATTTTAAGGAAAGCAGTGCTGCTGTAATCAAGAAGCTCTTCCTTTAACGGGCCGCGAAGCCACGCATCCATGGGAACTCCAAAGCCTGTCTTGGGTCTTTCCAAAAGCTGCCTTGGAATATAATCATAGGCGATATCCTTGAGGATATGCTTTTTATCGCCGTTGCAGTACTTGTATTTGTGAGGGATCCTGAAGGAGTATTCCATAACCTCCGTATCCATGATGGGACAGCGGTTTTCAAGAGAATACTTCATGGAAGCTCTGTCCATCTTTACAAGGATGTCCTCTGGCAGGTATGTATCCATATCAAGGAGCATACGCCTTGTCTGGAAATTCTTTACTCCGTATCTGCTCTCAAAGGGATAGAGAACAGGCACTGTATCTCCCGGCAC
>JAILOW010000193.1 GCA_024690635.1 Butyrivibrio sp. | reverse complement strand
TCTACCAATTCTTTCATCCCGGGATTCTTTTTTGGCGTGAAAAACATACATGATCCCGACGCCAAGACCTGCTCCAAGGTACAGAAATGCGGCCATGAATGTCGGTGCCACGTTATTAAGCAATAGTTTCGAGCATGGTATGTTTATCGCATAAAACAGCGCTGCAAGTAAGGCATATATAATTGCATTCAGTTTTTTATAGTCCAAAATGTTTCATTCTCCTTTAGCAGGTAAAGCTGAAATTTATCGAAGTAATTCTCCTTTGTAATACTGCTCCTGAAAATGGATTAGCCGTAATATTTCATCATCGGAATAGTCAGATCCATCCAATGAAACTATCCACTTATCTTCCACATCATTGAAGCGATGATATACCGCAATCACTTTACCTTCAAATTCATCTATCGGCTTGTCAGTACCCAGGACATAGGCATCCTGTTCTTTCCCGTCACCCGCAACAATACCTTCAATATACCCATAGTTTATCGGATAAACCATATCAGGAAACTGAGGATGACAACTTCCAAGTGGTCGGTCAATTATCCCTTTGACTGTTTTTCCTATAATTGTTTGCACTGCTTTTCCCCCTGTCTTATCATTGTAATTCCCTCTTCCTTGCCTTGCAAAATGTATCCTAAAAAAATCACTTCAACAATCCGCCATGAAATACACACTCATATACTTTTGGTTCATTCTGATAGATTTCTTCATATCCCTGAAACCAGGTAAAATCACCGGTCACCTTACATCTGTACGTGTATTCTCCGGACTGATACAGTTCCGGTCCTCTATACGGCATCTTCACATCTGCGGCTTTCAAAGCTTCTTTCAGGAAATCACCACTAAAACCGTCTGCCAGGACTCTGCCAAAATAATTCATGGCATAAATTGCCTGTCCGCCCTTCCATATTGCCTCTTCTCCGGCAAATTCCTCTCCTCCGACATATGTATCGTGGTACATATATTTGCCATTCTCATATCGAAAATCATGAGAGCCGGGCCTGGTGGCATCAACCTCATTTTTAAAAGCAGCATATGTATTGACATTTGCTTCCAGTCTGAAAGCTATCAATTCATCCAGATCCGTATCTTGCTGCGGGGAAATATTAACCGAGCAATCCTGATCCTTAACCAAATAATCAACACTGACACTCATAAGATTGCTGATTTGGATAAGATTTGAAATATCAGGATATATCTGACCCGATTCCCACTTTGCAACCGCCTGTCTTGAAACGCCAATCTTATCCGCAAGTGTCTCCTGAGTGTAACCTTTATTTTTCCTTAGTATTTGCAGTTTTTCTGAAAAAATCATTTCTCATCACCTCCGCTATCAGTGTAAACAAGAGCGGATACAGTCACAATGAATCATTAGTTGCTTTTTTGCCACTTACGTTATACAAACGCTTAATTCATCGCATTACTAAAAATGAAGGTATGTTAAGCTCATGTAGTGTCTTCGTACAGACATCCTAACATATTTTTTGGCGAAAGTAATGGTATTGTGTTTAGCCAAAAATCAAGTTGAGAATCGAGCAAAGTTCCAGCCCAAAAGGGTGGCTAAAATGGATTATTAGCCATATAGACCCGAAAAAGAGCAAAATTTGTTAAAAAAGAAGGATTGTCTGGGCAAAATACTAGCTGAAATTGTGCCGACCACCCTAATTCGCCGCAAAAAAGGGTGGTTGTATAGAAAAAAAACATTTCACAGCCCAATCGCCCTATCATTACTTCTTTTTAACAAGATTTCCTCCACGTACAGTAGTTTCAATATCCCCCGCCCTCTGCTAAAATCAATATGACAAGACATCAACAAACAGCCTGCAACCAACCAAAACCAAACAGGCCTAAAAACAAGCACCCGAGAAAGGATTCATACATGCGCAGCATAACAGATACAGAATTCAAGTATAAAGACATGCTTCAGGCATTTTTGAACATACAGGTAATAGGTCAGACCAGCATCAATTTCCTGAACGAAAGAAAACTTGCTAAAGAAATGAAAAAATACGCAGGCCTCTTTAACGAAGCAGGTGAAGAGGCTCTGAAGGGCTTTTCAAAAGACTTTGTCGAAATGTGCCTTTCTTCAAAGAGCTACGGCACCACCTTTTTCGGAACAATTCACATGAGTGACGGCGGCGCTGCATCAAGGCTTGCAACAGACATAGACGACGTTACGGGCAATATTCCCGGAAGGTTTGGACTTGCCGATGAATATCGCCCCCTTCGCAGCGCTCTCTTTGATGCATATCTTTCAGAAATAAAGGAAGGCTCAAGACTTTTATCTGAGCTGGGGATAAATGTATGAACAAAAACATGACCATCGGTATCCTTGCCCACGTGGATGCAGGCAAGACCACTCTTTCCGAGGGGATACTCTATATCGCAGGCGCCATCAGATCAATGGGCCGTGTAGATCACAAGGATACTTTTCTTGACACCTTTGAGCTGGAGCGCTCAAGAGGCATCACTATTTTTTCCAAACAGGCTGTATTTGAATATCAGGACATAAACTTTACTCTGCTGGATACCCCGGGGCACTCGGATTTCTCCCCTGAGATGGAGAGGACTCTTCAGGTTCTGGATCTTGCAGTGCTGGTAGTCAGCGCCCCTGACGGCGTAACAGGCCAGGTAAAGATACTTTGGAAGCTTCTTGACCACTACAAGGTTCCCACAGTCATATTTGTAAATAAGATGGATCAGGCCGGTATGGATGACCCCGGAAGGCGCGATGAGCTGATCGAAGCCCTGAAAAAAGAGCTTGGAGGCCACTTCATCCGCTTTGACGAAGGCGCAGACAAATCTCTCATTCAGGAAGAGCTTGCGGTCTGCGACGAAGATCTTTTAAACGCATTTCTTGACGGAAAAGAAATTTCCAAAGATGAAACTGCAAATCTTTTTTCCAAGAGAAAAGCCTTTCCCGTCCTTTTTGGCTCTGCGCTGAAGATGGAGGGTGTACAGAATCTGCTGGACCACATCTGCAGATACGAAGTCCAAAATGGACCGCTAACCCCGTCCCCCGGTGTCACTTCGCCCGAATCCTTTGGCGCCCGTGTCTACAAGATAAGCCGCGATGCGCAGGGAAGCAGGCTTACGCATATCAAGGTCACAAGCGGCTCCGTTAAAATAAGAGACATCATAGACGGTGAAAAAGTCGATCAGATAAGGATCTATTCAGGAGATAAATATAAGGCAGTAACGGAAGTGGCCGCAGGCATGGTTTGCGCTCTTACAGGTCTTAGCGGGACAAAGGCAGGTCAGGGCCTTGGAGCATTAAGCTCCAGCAGCGTATCAGAAGTGCTGCAGCCCATACTCTCCTGCGCTCTCATCCTTCCGGAGGATGCCGATCCCCATGTGATCTACAAGCAGCTCAAAACCCTTGAAGAGGAAGAGCCCATGCTCCTTTCCTCCTATAACGAGGAGACCGGCGACATCGAGCTTCAGATCATGGGCGAAGTTCAGGAAGAGATCTTAAAGCACCTGTTCAAAACACGCTTTGGAATTGACGTGGGCTTTGGTCAGGGTCATGTGGTCTATAAAGAGACAATTGCAGATTCAGTGGAGGGTGTCGGACATTTCGAACCCCTTCGCCACTACGCGGAGGTTCACCTTCTCCTTGAACCCGCAGAGCCCGGAAGCGGCATCATAATTGAAAACAACTGCAGTACGGATGTGCTTTCACTTAACTGGCAAAGACTCATCCTCACTCACCTTGCGGAAAAGAAACATCGCGGAGTCCTGACAGGCTCAGAGATAACCGATATAAAGATCACTCTCCTTACAGGCAAGGCCCACGAAAAACACACCGAAGGCGGAGACTTCAGACAGGCCACCTACCGCGCCGTAAGGCAGGGTCTTATGATGGCTGACAGCGTACTGTTAGAGCCCTATTTCCAGTACAGGATTGAAGTTCCTCAGGACCTGGTGGGAAGAGCCCTTAACGATATCCAGCGAATGAACGGAACCGTCGGCCTTCCCGACATCGAGGGCAATAAATCCGTAATAACAGGCACTGTCCCCGCCGCATGTATAGGGGATTATGCAAAAGAGCTCTCATCCTACTCCCACGGCGAAGGCAAGCTCTGCACTACTCTTTCAGGCTACGGCCCTTGCCACAATCCGGAGGAAGTCATTGCCAAAAGAGGCTATGATCCGGCCCTTGATACCAGAAATCCCACAGGCTCCGTATTTTGCTCCCACGGCGCAGGTACTGTTATACCCTGGGATGAGGTTAGGGATCACATGCACCTTGACACCGGCTGGCGCCCGAATGAAGGCTTTTCTGCCGCAACAGACCTTACAGACAGCATCGACAGGGAGGCACTTAAAAATCTCCAGGCGAGGCTTCGAAACAAGCAAGAGGACAACCGCTCTTTTGCCGACATCGAAAAAGACATTCGCATGACGGAAAATGAGCTTAAAAACATATTTGAAAGAACCTACGGCGAGATAAAGCCCAGATACGTTGAAAGCAGCAGAGTCTACACTGCCGACAACCAGGCAGATACGCCTGAAGAGAGCAAAAGAGATCTGGAAGTCGAGCAGGCAAAAGAAGAAAAATACAAGCGCTCCTGCGAAACCGACAAGGAGCAGAAAGAATACCTTCTGGTGGATGGATATAACGTGATCTATGCGGATCCTCATCTTTCTGATCTTGCAAAGAAAGACCTGAAGGCTGCCAGAGACTCCCTTAGTGAAATTTTATGCAATTTTTCAGGTTTCAGAAGAGAAAATGTGATCCTTGTATTTGATGCCTACAGAGTTCCCGGAGGAAAGGAACATCTTGAGCAGAAAGGCTCTCTTTCCATCATCTACACAAAAGAGGCAGAGACAGCGGATCAGTACATAGAAAAGGCCGCTCATGAGATAGGCAAAAAATACAAAATCACGGTTGCAACCTCAGATGCCATCGAACAGGTAATCGTCATGAGCAGCGGAGCCATACGTCTTTCCGCCAGAGATTTCTGGGCTGAGATTTCAAGAACCAACGACATGATAAGTGAGAAAATAGGCAAAAGATAATTTTATGTCAAATAGTCTGACAGTATCTAAAAATTGTATAAATTTTGGCTTATAAATATACAGCAGCCCCCTTGTTAGCACTATAATTATTCTAAGTTATTTGTTTTTAAGGAGGTAAACAGGAAGATGAAGGAAAAAAACAATAACGGATTCAGCGCCCCTCTTGGCCTTATACTTATAGCCATTTCGGGTGTTTTGGTCCTCACACTCATCATCAGTACATTTATTAATAGCAACAAAATGAAGCAGATCGAAAAGGCAGATGAAAAACTGTATTACGATATGCTGTACACCATCAGCACAGCCCTTATCAATGCAGACAGAGATCTGTATCAGGCTGAGTCAGCAGCACTTCATGTCAACGCTTACGGACAGTATATGCCACCTGAGACAATTCAGGGACATGTTGCCGATTATCATGACAACTGCCAGCAGGCTCTTGACAGAGTTAATCTTGCGGCTGATCTTGCAAAAACCAACAACGATCTGTACACAGAGCATACAGCCAACGGCAAGACTTTCCAGCAGCTCTATTCCGAGTTCGATGCTCAGTATCAGAAATGGATAGCTCTTTACAATGTTGACACCAACGAAGGTGACATCGAAGCCTTTGATATGGAGTTTTCCACAACCAGAGACTATATCAGTGATATGACTGATATCGCTGAGGAGTGGGCAGAGCACGAAAAGCTTGACACTCAGGCTGCCACAACAAAGAGCATCACCATCAACATCATCGTATTTATAATCGTATCCATCATTCTTTTGGCCATCACTGCAGTTATCATCATGGCCATCATCAAAACCCTCAATAAGATGGGCGAAAATGTTAAGAGGATCTCAGACGGCGACTTTGTCACCAAGATACAGTCAGACAGTATCATTACCGAATTCAAGACCATTCTTTCAGGTCTTGAAGGCATGAGACATGACCTTAGAAACGCGCTTGTAAGGGTCATCGATCACGCAGATACAGTTAATACCAAGGCAGAGCTTGCAAAAGACAGCATTTCAAGTTCTCAGAAAACTACAACAGATATCAGCTCTGCGGTTAACGACCTGGCTACAGGCGCAACAGCAATGGCTGAGGATGTACAGAGCACATCCTCAATTACCATCAATATCGGATCTTCCGTAGACAACGTTCTTGATTCAGCAAACTCCAACCTTGAAAGAGGAAGACTTGTTTACACAGAATCCTCCAAGGTTAAGGAACAGCTTGAACAGATCAAGGAACAGGATCAGAAGAACGACGAGATGGCATCTCAGGTTGCTGATTCCGTAAACGAGACAGCAAACGTAGTTGCACAGATCTCCACCGCAGCTGAGTCCATTATATCAATTGCAAGCCAGACAAACCTCCTTGCTCTTAACGCATCCATCGAGGCTGCAAGAGCAGGTGAAGCAGGTAAGGGATTTGCGGTTGTTGCTGATAACATCAAGGATCTTGCAGGCAATACCAATACCCTTGCAGGCGAGATCACAAACATGCTTTCAACAATTACCGATTACTCCAACACCAATAAAGAGCTTACAGAGAACATCAAGACTGCTATCTCCAACGAGACAGTTGCTCTTGAAGAGATGAGCGAATCCTTCGAGCAGATGCTCCAGCTCCTTAAAGAGACTGAAGAAGGCAACAAGCAGATTGTTGAGCTTGTTGAAACCATGAACTCCGACAAGGAAAACATCATGAATTCCGTAGAATCTCTTTCAAGTATTTCAGAGGAGAACGCAGCTTCCACTCAGGAGACCAGTGCTTCTCTCATGCAGCTTGATACCAATATGGAATCCGTTGTTGAGCAGGCTCAGGATCTTCAGAGGATCGCCGAAGAGCTTACCGCCAACGTCAAGTACTTTAAGGTTGAGCTTCCTTCCCTTTCCGAGGAAGGAAACGAAGAATAATATCCTTCTAACCTCTGTATTATATGGAGCTCCAAAAAAGAAATCTTTTTTGAAGCTCCATATAATACAGAGGTTAGAAGGATATTATTCTTCGTTTCCTTCCTCGGAAAGGGAAGGAAGCTCAACCTTAAAGTACTT
>JAILOW010000183.1 GCA_024690635.1 Butyrivibrio sp. | reverse complement strand
GGATATCAATAACAGAGCCTTTGAAGAAGTCATGATGCTCAGAAATTCAGAAGAACTGTCCCGGATCAAGGATGAATACGGAATTGATGGGGATATAGAGAAAATATATTGAGTTACATGGGGCTTTCAGAATCGGCAATTCTTAAAAAGCTTGGCGCATCTGAGGTTAGTAGCGTTATTGATATCGGAAGCAAAGTCTATTCGGAAAAAGAAAAGGTAAACTACGCTTCAACACCGATGTTTATGGTGAAGGTAGTAAAATAGATGAGCATATTGAAATTAAGCAGTTGAATGATGGTCTATTCTCTGACCTTTGTTCTACGAGATGTGTTTTTTCTATACAGCCACCCTTTTTAGGAGCATCGCGGGGGAAAACGGATGGAGCGATAGCTATGCAAAATCAAATGAAGGAGAAGAAAATGCTAAAGAACTACATGAAGGAAGGGCAGAAACTCCCACTATTCGGAGTTGGACCATATATCGTTTACGGGATTGCCATGGTCAATCTTGTTGGGATCATTCTTTTTAGCTATGTATTTAAGATTGGAATTTTGCATGAGCCATGGATCCTGATATTTCGAATTATCGGAGCTGTGCTCATAGTTTTAGGCGTGGCTGTCTGGTATATAGGCGCGCTCCGCTCGGATATGGATGATTCGATAACTGAGAACAGGCTACAGACCAAGGGAATATACTCATGGGTGAGAAACCCCATGTACAGCGGCTGGTGGATCGCGCTGTCAGGGATAATCATGATGTGGCATAATGCATGGCTTCTTCTGTTCCCTATCATAGACTGGCTGATCGTGACGATAGCTCTTATTAACACTGAAGAGAAGTGGCTTCTTGATCTGTATGGCGAGGAGTATGCTGAGTATAAGAAAAACGTAAACAGATTAATTCCGTGGTTCCCCAAAAAGTGAACCTGGGGGACGGGGTTAGTGGATCATTTTACCAGGCAGCATTTGGAGGTATGAAAAGTGAAGCATTACATAATTGCAAAATTCAAGGACAGAGCTGATACAGAAAGGCTCATGCCTGAAATCACGGAGCTTTTTAAAGAGACCCTGAAGCTTCCGGGAGTTGAGTCTTTTGTAATACATAAATCCAACAGCACCAGAGAAAACAGATACAGCATCATGATCGAGATGAATCTGTCCGCAGAAGGACTTGATAACTTCGATGCATCACAGGTGCACAAAAAGTGGAAGGCAAACTATGGAGACAGACTTGAAAGCAAAGCAATATTTGACTGCGACTAAGTGTTTAAGACCCCATCATGGGATGTGTTTTCAGTTCTATGAAGGCAAGGGCTACAGCGCTGATTTTACTGATCATATGGGGCAGGTGATAAAAGAGCTTGAGGCGAATCCGTCACAGAAGATTGTGCTGAAAGCTGAAACAGATATTGTATGTAAGAACTGCCCTAACAATGAAAACGGTGTCTGTGCCACGCAGGAGAAGGTACAGCGATATGACGCGGAAGTATTGAGGGCCTGCGGACTTGTTGACGGAGATGAGATTTCCTTTGCCGGGTTCATAAGACTTGTGAAGGACAGGATAATCGATGCGGGAAGCCGAAGAGATATCTGCGGAGACTGTAGTTGGGACTATATTTGCAGGAACAAGACCTTGGAGACGGGGGAATATGAGGGGACAAAAGCAAAGAAAAGCTGAGATGAAACGCATTGTTCTTGGCAAGACGGATGGGGTGTGCGCCCGTTGCGGAAGGGCGATTGCTATAGAGAAGGTAACGATAGAGCACTACGTGCCTAAATATAGAGGCGGTGCTGATGATGAAAGGAACCTCCTTCCGCTGTGCAAGAACTGCAATAAGCAGAAAGGGTCAAGGATAGTGGCTGTAAAAGAGTACTATCCTTATCTTAAGAGCGCATTCTGCGCAGATGCTGATGAGTATAAGAATGAGTGGGAAAGCAAAATTTAAGAATAGGAGAAGAGCCTGGGGACGGGGTTAGTGGATCATTATGGAACTGATTGTTAAGCATTTTAATGAGCTCAGCACAAATGAGCTTTATGAGATATTAAAAACGAGATCTGAGATTTTTGTTGTAGAGCAGGATTGTGTTTATCAGGACCTGGATGACAAGGATCAGGATGCGATACATGTCTTTTGTTGGAACGATGCGGGCAGAGTTGCCGGGTGCCTTAGAGTATTCTGGAAGGATCATGACGAAAGCGCCGGAGTGGCTCAAATAGGCAGAGTGGTAACCCTTGAGCACGGTAAAGGTATCGGTGGCAAGATTCTTCATAAGGGCGTCGAGATTGCAACAGAGCAGTTCAAGGCAAAAAAGATCTATCTTGAAGCCCAGGAATACGCCATCGGATATTACGCAAAAGAAGGCTTTGAGGTGGTGTCGGATGTATTTCTGGAAGACGGAATTCCTCATGTTCAGATGGAACGAAGGGTGTAGAGTGTAGAGCAGTGAGCTGAACGATGGTCAAGCTTGGAACTTTGGCTTGTGAGAGATGTTTTTTCTTCACAGCCACCCTTTTTAGGGGCTGCACAGTGGTAAACTGGGTGGAGCGAGGGGAAAAGAGATGTGTTTTTCTATCCAGCCACCTTTTTTTTCGGAGAATTAGGGTGGTCGTCACATTTTTTCAAGCATTTAGCCCAAACAAGCTACCGTTCCCAACAAATTTTCCTCTTTTTTGGGTTGATATAACTAAAATTCCATTTCAACCACCCTTTTAAGGGCATCATTGAGGTAAATCGAATTTGAAACAGAACTCTTTGTTTCAGATGTGGAAGTTGATGATAACCCTGACATCTTCGCCCTGGCACCTGCGAAAATGAAAGTGCAAAAAATGGGATTTGAAATAGAAAGTCCCGATATGGAATTCCTTGATAAGGAAGGAAATGTCCAGACAGGCAGAGAGCTTTATACTTTATGCACTTATAAGGAAGAAGGAGACGTTACTATGTCCCTTAATTTCTACATGGTATCGGATGAGTATGCCCGTGACAGCTTTAGTGAAATCCATGAGAAAAACGGAATCTGGTATAGCACAATATTAGGCGAGGGTGATCCCACAGATAACTGGTACATGCTCCGTACTTACGATCCGAAAACAGGCTTAATGATGGATGCCAGCGGAACATATCTGTTTGACTGGGAAGCAGCGGGACTTTTTGAGTAAAAGCTGGTCCCGGAACGACCCTGGGGACGGGGTTAGCGGATCATTTTGATAAAAAGACACTTACTATTTTAGTAGGTGTCTTTTATAATGTTTTTGAGATGCAACTTGTGTCAAAGAAAAACGCATTAAGAAGGAAAAAGAAATGAGCTCAATTCTGATAAAAGACACGACAAGAGAAGAAAGAGAACGCATTGTTGCGGAGTCCATCGGAAATATCAACGGCAGCTGCGATGGCTGCAGCTCAGGTCTCATCGAGATGTACCAGCCCTACATAGACGGCGTTAAGGAAATACGTGAGATCAATATGGAGTTCAGAGCTCATTACGAGTCCGGTGTTGAAGGACCACAGAAGGCTGATTGCGGGTATAAGATGTGATGAATTTTTCGGATGATTTTGTGATCAGATCCATGGAAGATCTGATAGCTTTGATTGACGAAGTCGGATTCGTTCCGTTTTTTGAAAATGAAATCGAGGGCTTTTCCATAGAAGAGCATATTGATCCCAAGTGCTGGTATGGCGGAAGCGATGGATTCTGGGATGCCTGGGAGTGGAAGGGACCTGTTATCAATCAGATGAAGTGCGCCTATGGCAAATTTCTAAAAGGAAAGGCTATGTACATCAGTGCCAGGTGGTTCCCTGATTTTGCCAATTTCCGAAGAGATGGCTATGACTTTGATGCAAGGTATGATGACGGACTTGCCTCGTATCATGACAAGGTGCTGTATGAGCTTCTTGATGCCAACGCTCCGATTTTGTCCAAACCGCTAAAGAAGCTTGGAGATTACGGAAAAGACGGAAAGAAGGGCTACGATACCATGATCACAAGGCTCCAGAAGCAGTGCTATGTCGTTATAAGTGACTTCAAATACGCTACGGACAAGTTTGGAAATCAGTACGGCTGGGGAATTGCGGAGTATTCAACTCCTGAAAAGTTTTTTGGAAAAAAATTCAGGGACAATGTATATAAGAAGTCGCCGGAGGAATCTTACGAAAGAGTGCTAAAGCAGTTTATAAAGATCCTGCCGGATGCAGATGAAGAGATGATAAAAAGGATTTTAAAATAAGAAATGTATTCAGAGATAATTATTTGCCTTAAGAATGATACCGATGAAGTTTTGGAAAAGCAGGTTAATATGTTAAAAGAGCGCCACCATGCTAGGTTGCTGCGAATGGAAGCTGCAGAGGCGGAAGGCTATATAAAAGCATGTTCATCGGAAGTTCTTTTCATAAGTGATGATGAGGATATGATTTCAAAAGCCAAGAAAGCAGGAATGGCAACAAATACGCCTGCTTCGATGAGAGAAGCGTATATGAAAGCAATGGAGATGCTGAAAAATCTGAGCATGAAGTGAGCCCGGGGGACGGGGTTAGTGGATCATCGGGAAAGAGGGCTAAAAATGAAGATCGAACACGTGGCGATGTATGTAAATGATCTGGTGGCGGCCAAAGACTTCTTTGTGAAATACCTTGGCGGTAAGTCTAATGACGGCTATCACAATGTGAATACTGATTTCAGGTCTTTTTTTATTTCTTTTGAAGATGGAGCAAGGCTTGAACTAATGAATAATCCGGGACTAGCAGATCCGGAAAAGCAGCTTAACAGGACCGGGTATATTCATGTTGCATTTTCTTTAGGCAGTAAAGAGAAGGTTGATGAGCTGACAGATCGCCTGAAAAAAGATGGATATGAAGTTGTCAGTGGCCCCAGAACCACAGGTGACGGGTATTATGAGAGCTGCATCGTTGCTATAGAAGGCAATCAGATAGAGCTTACTGTCTAAAGTTACAGGTGCAGGGAGAAAAAGTCTATATGGGGAGTTTAAGGACGGCTGGGAATTTTCCGGAGGAAAGATTGAAGAGGGAGTGACACCAATACCGGCATGATATCAATAATTAACAAAATATTGATATTGTTTTAATAATATTTTGTTTGTGAAATGATATAATAACCCTTAGAAGATTCAGCATGGGACATTATTGTTACCATGCTCGTATTATATTTGCTGAAAAAGTATAAGGGGTAAATAAAATGTTATATTCAATGGTTCCGGCAGCGATGCTGATAATCAGTCTGATATTAAACTGGGAACTTCTTAGGGAAAATGGGATTTTTGTAAAGAAACAGGATAAAAAGAAGCAGGTAGCCATACTCTACATCTACTTTATCCTGTCTGCAGATTGCTATTTTATCGTGGATATGTCATGGGGCATTATGTACGAGCACAATGATATTCCTCAGCTTTTCCCCTTCATATATTATTTTACTGTCTTTTATTTCATATTTATGCTCATGACTATGCTTACCTGGACCAGATACATAGTGGCATATCTGGATGAGAGGGGCCGTCACAGCAAGATGCTGCTCTACGGAACATGGTCCATGTTCTTAATCGGAG
>JAILOW010000158.1 GCA_024690635.1 Butyrivibrio sp. | reverse complement strand
GTCATAAAAAGATAAAAAACCATAAGAAGAATGAACAAAACTGTGTCATTTAGTGTTATATTGGAAGTCTGGGGCAGAGTAAAAAGTCCAATGGTGCAAAGTGCAAAGGGAACAGCCATGGCTTTCATAAAAGGAATCCTTCGGCCGCCTTTGTAATTACTCCTGTCAGACCAGCCTGCAATAAGGGGATCCGTGATGGCGTCGAAAATACGTCCCGCAGCCAGCACAAGGCCAAACAGTGTCAGTTTGAATAAAATGGGATTTTGGGTGATGCCTGATGCAAACAGTCCGGTGTTGGGATTTTGGGCATCGGGACTTCCGGTGTAGTAATACACCATCCAGTTTGATACAATTCCGGAGAGAAGACTCCAGCCGAACTGGCCCATGGCAAAGATCCAAAGAAGCTTGTTGGTGATAGGTTTAAGCTGTTTCATGTTTGTTTGTCCTTTCGGATTAGTATTATGAAACTATTATAACAAATTCAGTTTCCAAAAGTAACAATACATTGTATAAAAGCTAATGATTTTTCGAGGTTTATTATGAAGTACAAAGCAGTAATATTTGATATGGACGGAACGGTCCTGAACACTTTAGATGACATAAAAGACAGCGTAAATGCTGTGCTTTTGAGACACGGCCTTAAGGAACAAAGCCTTGATGAGATAAGGCATTATGTGGGTAACGGCGCAGGAAGGCTCATAGAGCAGGTCCTTCCCGAGGGAAGAAAAGAGCCTTTGTTTACAGAGATCCTGACGGAATATGAAGAGTATTATTTTCATCATTGCAACATAAAGACAGGACCCTATGCTCATATCCTTGATCTTATGAAGGAACTGAAAAATCGCGGGTATCTCCTGGCAATCGTCTCCAACAAGCCTATGGATGCCGTGCTTGAACTAAACAGCAAATATTTTGGAGAGTATGTATCGGTAGCGGTGGGAGTTACGGATGGCTTAAAGAGAAAGCCGGCTCCCGATGAGTGCGTATTTGCCATGGAAAAGCTTGGTGTGGAACCTTCTGATTGCATCTATGTTGGAGACTCCGAGGTGGATCACATGACAGCGATTAATTCCGGCCTTCCCTGCATTTCATGCCTCTGGGGCTTTAGGACCAAAGAGGAGCTTGTGGCTGCCGGAGCAGGAGAGAATGCTTTCGTAACAGATCCCATGGAAATCCTAGAACTTGTTTAATGTCGCAAGCGTGGGATTTTACTGTGTTTTCGTCTGGCGAAGAAAAAAGTAAAAAAATTATTAAAAAGGTGTTGACGTTTATATCTGTATTTGATATTATATTCAAGTCGCCACGAGAGATCAGGCGACGGTTCGCGGAAGTGTCGGAATTGGCAGACGAGCAAGACTAAGGATCTTGTGATGCTTACATCGTGTGGGTTCAAGTCCCATCTTCCGCACTGGATGATACGAAAAAGCCTCAGGCATAAAGCCTGGGGCTTTTTTCATATAACCCACCGGGGAGAGTTCCTCTCACCCAGTGGGTTTTAAGACGATAGTACTGCCCAAATTGAGAATTCTGCGAAATAGGCAGTTGAATTTAAGGCGAATGGTCTGCCTAAAACTTGAAAAACGAGAGAACGGGCAGTTGGTTTTAAGACGATAGTACTGCCCAAGTTGAGAATTCTGCGAAATAGGCAGTTGAATTTAAGGCGAATGGTCTGCTTAAAACTTGAAAATGAGAGAACGGGCAGTTGGTTTTAAGACGATAGTACTGCCCTGATTGAGAATTCTGCGAAGTAGGCAGTCGAAATTAAGGCGATTGGTCTGCTTAAATCATGAATTATGGGAAATAGGCAGTTGGATTCAGAACAAATGTCCTGCCTATATCGAGAAAACTTAAATTTAGGCAGACTAGAACCGCAATATTGAACTGCCACAATTGTAAAAGTTGAAATTGTAGCAGAATAAAACTGATTACAGGCCAAGGCTCATTACATATTCGAAGTAAAATGTTCTGCTAGCCATGCGCGACGAAATGAAGTGAAAAAACAAGTGCATAACAGACTCAAATCAGTGTATTTGGGTCTGTTTTATTTTTTAAATTATAGGATAAAAAAGAGAGGACGAAAGGATTTATTTGGCGTATCATAAGGCTTGTAGGGATTTTGAACATGTAGATATTTAAGAGGGGAAAATTATGCTAAAAGATAATCTAATTATGCTTAGAAGGATCTACGGCTTTTCGCAGGAGGAGATTGCAGAAAAAATCGGGATTTCCAGGCAGGCCTATGCCAAGTGGGAAAAGGGACTTACAATTCCTGACGTGGAGAGATGTGCTCTTCTTGCGGGAGTTTATGATACAACAGTCGATGGACTCTTAAAGACAACTAACGAAGAGGGAATCGGAATGGTTCCTCCGCCGCCCAAGGGTAAGAATATCTGGGGAACTGTGGCTATCAATGACAGAGGACAGATAGTTATTCCAAAAGGTGTAAGAGATAAGTTTGGACTTGACGGCGGACAGAGACTTATTGTTCTTAGCGATGAGGCGGGAATTGCGCTTGTCCCCGCTGAGCAGTTCGAGGAAAACATGAAGAAGGCGCTTGAGATGATTGAAAGAAATTCGGATGAATAATTGGTTTTGACCGGAGATAATCTATGAAAAGAAAACTTATAAATTGGATGGGCCTTTGGGGAGTGGCCGCGCTTATATCTTATATTGTTGCAGCGTATTTTTGCAGAGCTGCATTCCCCGGCTATAACTGGATGGAACAGGCAGTCAGTGATCTTTCTGCCTGGTCTGCTCCTTCAAAACAGTTGTGGGAGAAGCTTGCTGCGGTATATTCTGCCGGAAGTATAGTGTGCACCACATGTGTTGCCATATTTGTATCGGAGAATAAAATATCTTCAAAGCTCTTTCGTGTGGGAATATATCTTCTTGTGATAATGAGCTGGGTATCAAAAATCGGATATGGTATGTTCACTCTTGATGATGCGGGCAAAGCGGTCGGAGGAATTGATGAAGTAATGCATATGATTGTAACAGCACTGGTTGTGATACTTTCGATAGCTTCATTTGTGATCCTTATCATTGCCGGTGTTAAGAGAAAAGATGTCCGGGGAATCGGAATCTGGGCAGCCATATTCTTCGCCATGATGTTAATGGGGCCTATTGGAATGGCGGTATTTCCTCCTGAATATTTCGGTATAGGTGAAAGATTCAGTATCTATTCAGCCATAGGATTTGAAGCAATTCTTGGATTGTATCTTTTTAACGGATTTAAAAATTCTGACTTACAGACAACACAGGAGTAAATAGATGACGAATAAAGAAATCAAGGAAATCGCATTAAGACAGTCTGCAGAAGATATAGGCTGTAAGGCACATGATTTCCTGTCAAATAAGAATGTTGTTGTGCCTTTTTGCTTAGGAAAGAATGCACGAAAGTATTATAAAGAACCAATTACATGTAACTTTGTTTCCTATGGAAGCAATATCGTTGCAGCTACCACGGAAGCAGTATCAGATCTGGTGATGGAGTATATTGGTAAGTTTGAGTTTTATCATTGCTTTGAGACGCCAAATATGCACTGGCTTAATGACAGATTGTCTGAGCGCGGATATAAGGTGTGTTTTATGGCAGAGTATTATCTCCCTGATGTTGAAAGAATACCAAATCTGGAATGTCTCTATGAAACCAGAATACTTGGTCAGGAAGATTTCAGGGATTTATATCTTCCTGAGTGGAGCAATGCATTATGTAGTGACCGAAAGCAATTAGATGTTCTGGGAGTTGGTGCATATGACAGTGAAAAACTGGTAGGATTCGCCGCATGTTCAGCTGACTGTGATGAGATGTGGCAGATAGGCGTGGATGTTCTTCCGGAATATAGGCAAAAAGGTATTGCATCTGCACTGACAAGCAGATTGGCCGGAGAAATTCTAAATAGAGGGAAAGTACCGTTCTATTGCTCTGCGTGGTCAAATATCCGCTCTGCCCGAAACGCAGTAAAAAGTGGTTTTATTCCTGCATGGGTAGAAATGTCAATTAAGCCGAAAAGCATAGTTTATGAGATGAATTCTTAAATTGATCTTAAGCTCCCGCGCTATTGTAGTGTTTCAGACCTGTGTGCCAGAACAGATACGCTGCTGCACCGGATATCAGTGCCACAAGAGGTGCCATGTAGGCTAATACCGGGTGAGCAAGGCTTTTTCCAAGAAGGAGCGATACAGGGTAATAGCCTGTGAAAGCATAGGGGATGACGAAAGAAAGAAGAAAACTCATCCCATTACCATATATCTGGATCGGATAATCCGTATAGTTTTTTAATCCGTAATTGTTATTGGTCAGAAGCGAAACTACCTCCTCGCTTTTGACCGCCCAAAAGCTTATGGCTCCCGTAAAAATCGTGATGGAAGAGAATATCACAAATGAGGAGAGCATGTTCACCGCATAAAACAAAAGAGCGCCTGCTGTCCATTCGATAGATAGAGACCTCATGCTGTAGATCCAGAAAAACACAGACAAAACAAGGCGGGGGATGAATGTGTACTGGAATTGTTGCAACACCAGATACAGCATAGGGCTTATGGGCCTTGTGAGGTAAAGATCAAATTTCCCGCTGCGGATCAGCTCGCCCATGTCCTTCATGGGACTCCAGAAAAAGAAACAGCTTAGGCTGTAGGTCAGCCAACTGGTGGTAAACATGAAAAGGACTTCGTTCCTCGTCCACCCTGCTATATTGCCGAAATTGTGGAATACTACCATAAAACCGGCGAAATATACTCCTATCTGAATGGTATTTGCTATAAGTTCAAAAATAAGTGAGAAGTGGTATGCCAGCTTCCCCTTCATATATATGATCACGAAATGCCTGTACATTTTAAGCAGATACATGTGTCAACCTCCCTGTACTACAAGTTTGTTTTTTCCAACTACCCATGTGACTTCCGTAAGCAGAAACAATACAGCCAGCCAGATGAGCTGAATGCAAAGATTTTCGCAGATCATCTGCGCGGGCATTTTCGTGGTGATGATGGTAACGGGTATTGCATATATTGCCCGGAAAGGAAGAAACATATTTATCTTTGTCAGAAGCTCAGGGAACATTGCTGTAGGTATCCATGAACCGGAGAGCAGTTTGTAAATGGCCGCAAGCAGCATGTTAAGAGGCCAGGTTACGATCAGCCAAAATGCCATAAGTCCTATTATCAGCGAATATAAAAACTGGATCAGATAGGCAAGAATGATGGATACTATCCCATACAGGAGCTGCTTTTTGCAAAGCAGATCTCCATGATAAAAGAGACAGATCAGTATTCCCAAGGGAAGAGCATATATTAAGATCCTTGCTATGCTGGTTCCTATATGCTTGGCAAATATCATAAGTTTATAGTCAATGGGACGTATCAACTGATTTGCCACATCCCCTGACTGAATCTGACTGTTGATCCACATGGTGACATCACATTCCATAAAAGTGGAGATCAGTGTGGCAACAATGATATACCTTATGGTTTCATCGTGGCTAAGCGGTATATTGCTCCCTGCATTGGAGGCAAAAAGCGCATTCCACAGACAAAACTGCATATAAAGATACACGACCTTTGAAAGGAAATTTGCCCATATTGAGTTAAAATACGCCGTGTGTTCTTTTATTCCGATCATAGCCAGATCAGCATATTTTCGCATTTTTTTCTTCTCCTGCCAGATAGATTTTTTTAATGATCTCTTCAAGATCAGTGGTTTTGTAAATACTCTTTAGCTGCGGGAGAGTCCCATCGTATATAAGGCAGCCTTTATCGATGATGATCATTTTTTCGCATAATGATTCGATATCAGAGACATCATGTGTAGTCAGAATGATGGTGGTGTGGCGCTCTTCATTTATCTTTTTGATAAACTGACGGATCCTTTCTTTTGAGAGAACGTCTATTCCGATGGTGGGCTCATCCAAAAACAGGATATCGGGATTATAGATAAGCGAAGCAGCTAGATCAGCTTTCATTCGCTGGCCGAGGCTTAACAGTCTTGGGGGCTGCCCGATGAATTCATTAAGCCCCAGAATATCAGAGAAAACCTCCATATTTTCTTTGAATACTGTATCCGGAACCCGGTACATATCTTTAAAAAGCTTTAAAGAATCAATGACCGGAATATCCCAGCACAGAACGCTCTTTTGACCGAAGACCACGCCGGTTTTCATCATGATTTCTTTTCTGCTTTTTTTGAAGCTGAGTCCGTCGATTGATACCGTGCCGCTTTCCGGAGTGAGAATGCCGGTCATCATTTTTATGGTGGTGGATTTTCCTGCTCCGTTGGGCCCTATGAATCCGACGATCTCACCTGTTGGGATGGTAAAAGAAATGTTATCGACAGCTATCTTATTTTGATGCTTCTTTACTTTGTATATCTTTGTCAGGTTGTTTACCTCAATGCTCACAGTTTTTTCCTCCGTGGGTGACTTG
This sequence comes from Butyrivibrio sp., assembly GCA_024690635.1. The sequence goes on along the minus strand of JAILOW010000158.1, from coordinate 9,879 downwards.
CTTTTGAGTGTTTCTGAATGTACAATATCATCAAAAGATACATCAGTAAAATTGAAATAACAGATTACAATCATCGAAAAACTTGATGATATTAAAGAGGTGAATTTGAACAATACACAGCTTGAAACCTTTTTAAAAATAGTTGAGACCGGGAGCTTTACGGCAACAGCCAATATGCTGGGATATGCTCAGTCCACCGTGACAACGCAGATCAAGCTATTAGAGGAAGAGTTTGGCTGCCTTCTTTTTGAGAGACTTGGAAAAAAGCTGGTACTTACTACCGAGGGAGAAAAACTCATATCCTATGCAGAGCAGATGCTGCAGCTTCAAAGGCAGATGCTTTTGGAGGTTTCGGCAGCAGAGATCCCTTCGGGGATCATAAAGATAGGCGTATCGGAATCTCTGTGCTACAAGCATTTTCCGGAAAGCCTTATGGAGTACAAGAAAAAATACCCCGGAATGGATATCCGGATCCAGTTTATTGATCATGATACTTTCCCGGGGCTTTTAAAGAGCGGTGCACTGGATGTGGTTTACACCCTGAATCCGCTTATAGAAAATCCGGAGCTCAAACTGATAGGAAAGAAAAAAGAGTCCCTTGACTTTTTTGCAAGCCCGGACCATCCGGTGGCAAAAATGAAGAAGGTAAAAGAAGAGGATCTTGAAAATGTACCTCTTTTACTTACATCTCACACCTGCAGCTTCAGGCGAATGCTGCTGGATGATTTTTCAAAGCATGGTATCACACCAAAGATAGAGCTTGAAACCAGCAGTAAGGAGATACTTAAATCCTTTGCCGCAAACGGACTGGGGGTAGCATTTATGCCCGCCATGACAGCTGCAGCTGAGGTGAAGGAAAAGAAATTAAAGAAGATAAACTGGACCGGAGCTGATTTTCCGGTTTATTCACAGATCTTTGTTCATAAGGATAAACACCTTAACAGGGCAATAGATGAACTTATCGGATTGATCATGAAAGGATAAAACGTATCATTGGTATCAGGTATATTGAGCCTATAGCGGACTTCCTCCTGGGGATGGAAGAAAAAGCTGTGTAACAAAATGAACCACGAACCCCGTCCCCATGTTCCAAAAGAAAGGCGCAATCTATGCATTTTGTAGACGCAAAAGGTATTCTGAGCGGCAATGGCGGCCGCTGTGGAATGAACATATATCGTGGATGTACCCATGGCTGCATTTATTGTGACAGTCGCAGCAAGTGCTACCGGTTTACGCATCCCTTTGAAGATATCGAGGTAAAGCAGAATGCTCCGGAGTTATTGGAGCAGGCTTTGAGATCAAAAAGAAAACGGTGCATGGTTGGAACAGGCGCCATGTCGGATCCTTACATGCACTGCGAAAAAGAGCTGGAGCTTACCAAAAAATGCCTTGAAATAATCCTAAGATACGGGTTCGGGGCTGCGATCCAGACAAAATCCGATCTTATTTTACGTGACATAGATTTATTGGATGAGATAAATCGCAGTGCTAAGTGCGTAGTGCAGATGACGCTGACAACGTATGATGATGACCTGTGCAAAATATTGGAGCCTAATGTCTGCAACACAAAGCGTCGCATAGAAGTATTGGAAGAGATGCAAAAAAGGGGCATCCCTACTGTTGTATGGATCACTCCGATACTTCCTTTTATCAATGACACCACGGAAAACCTGACGGCGATACTGAATGAATGTGTTCGCACAGGAGTAAAGGGGATCATAGATTTTGGCATGGGGCTGACCCTTCGGGAGGGTGACAGGGAATATTATTATGAGGCACTTGATAAGCATTTTCCCGGGATGAAAGAACAATATATCAAAAGATACGGAAATGCTTATGACCTGCCAAGTCCCAATGCGAAAGAACTGACGGAGCTTTTTAAGCATATCTGCGCAGCTAACGGTATCATGTCCAGTCCTGATAAGTGTTTTGAGTATATGCAGGATCTGCCGGAAAGATATACACAGATGAGCATGTTTGACTGAGCGTTGTTTTTTGAAATGGAGACCGGTTATGAATGACTTTTTAAGAGAGAGCTTTAGCTATTCAAAGATTTTTAAAGAAATAAAGAAAATCGAAAGAAAGATAAGTCCTGAAAGAGTAGCTTACGGCTCAGATAAAAATCAGTATTACTATTTTTATCAGCCTGACAAACTGTTGTCGGATAAGGTCATAATCTGGATTCACGGAGGCGGATGGAATGCAGGAACTCCTGAGGACTTTGATTATATGGGACAACGAATCGCCGGTGAGGGTTACAGGTTTGTTTCGATAGGCTACAGACTGTCCACTCAGGAAAAGTACCCTGCACAGATTGAAGATGTTTGCGCAGGATACAAGCATGCAATCTCGTATTTAAAGGAAAAGGGGATTGATACATCCAGGATCATCATATGCGGACCGAGCGCGGGAGCTCATCTATCGTCGATCCTGACATTTAGTAGAGCGGATCAGGAAAAGTACGGCATAGATGTATCAGGTGTTATAGGATATGTCGGTTGGGGAGGTCCTTACTGCTTCAATAAAAAGACTTCTTTTGTGTTAAAGGTTCTTGAAGATCAGCTCTTTTCCAAGGGATATGACAGAAGTCAGGCAGAGCCCATAGCTCTCTTTAGCCGGAATCATGTTCCGATGCTGCTTATACAGAGCATGCATGATTGGCTTGTTGATTATTCATTCGCGGAAGAGCTTTGTGACAAAGCACATGAGCTTGGTATGCAGTGCGAGCTTTACGAGGTGACGGATGAACTTAACACTCATTCCTGGTACACAGCCGGAATATTTGTTAAGAACCGCAAAGAAAACAAAAGTCTGGATAAGTTCTATACCTGGTTAGAAGAAAGGTAAGAGATATGACTGCGTGGTTGGTATTTATCATATCGTATGCAGGGCGCTTTGAAGTCATGTATTACAAAGGTGTTTAAGAATCTACTTGAAGAGTAAACTTCCGGTAGGAGGAACGGCGTATGAAAAAAGATGAGATCAATATTGCAGAAGAACGCATTACTGCTGAGGAATATTTAAAATTTATGATGACCGGAGAATTGACCTTTGTCCTACGAGACGTGTTTTTCTTTCACAACCATCCTTTTTTGCGGAGAATTTGGGTGGTCAGCACGAAGTTTGCCAACATTTAGCCCAAGCAAACCTTCTTTACCAACAAATTTATCTCTTTTCTGGGCTCATATGACAAATAATCCATTCCAACCACCCTTTTAAAGTGATCAGGGAGATACCGTTACTATTATATTTAGACAAGCGGCTATAGAAGATGCAGAGCTATTGGTAAATATATATAGATATTATGAAGACAGTATTGATCACAATCCCCATATTTATCGGCGTGTATGTTTTTTGTATCTGTTCATGAAATATATAGGTGATGCCGCAGATCACAAAGCCTCGTAAAACAAGTATAATCTAACTTGCAGTATAACTGACTAAAATATAGTAGGTGAAAGATGATGGAAATACGAGTTGCTACAAAAAATGATATTGATTGCCTGATGAATATTCGCCTTGAGATGCTTAAGGTAGTGAATGATTTGTCAGAGGATTATGAGTTTTCTGATGAAGTGATAGCCGAGAGTCGTGACTATTTTAGTAATGGAGATCACATAAATGTTATTGCGGTGGATGATGGCATGGTTATTGGCTGCGCATCGATGTGTTTTTTCAGGATAATGCCAACGTTTAGTCATCCGACCGGAAAACGGGCTCATCTTATGAATGTTTACACAAAATGTGAATACCGTCGTCAGGGAATAGCTCGAAAAATGGTTGAATTGCTAATTGAGAAAACATGGGAAAAAGGTGCAACTGAGATCAGTCTTGATGCAACCGCATTAGGAAGACCGCTCTATGAAAGTATTGGATTTACCAACTCAACAGAATGTATAGTTCTGACGAATCAGTAGGAAGAAGAATATGAGAGAAATAACACATAACGAAGTAAGCAAACTATATGATTGTATTCATGAGCTTTCAGAATATCACAATAAAACATCTATGAATTTTAAAGGGTATTATCCTTTAAATCCATACGAAAAAAACCTGGAGTCTTTTGAAAATGCATTACGAAAAAAAGAATCCCATATAGCAGTCACTGAAATTGAAGACCGGATCGTCGGCTTTTGCAAAGTCGATATTAAAGAAGAAATCGGTAAGCTGGACTATTTGGTGGTAAAAGAGGAATACCGGGGAAAAGGTTTTGGAAAAGAACTAATGGACTGGGCAATGCTAATGTTTGACCAAAACAATGTGAGACATATCGAAGTTAAAGTAGTAGATGGCAACAAGGCGATTCATTTGTATGAAAAGTATGGTTTCAAAATAAAATCTCACATATTAGGGATTGAGCGATAAATTCGAATTTAAAATAAGGCTTGAAGGAGGGTATTGTCGGGCTTGACATTGGCAATGGTTTTTTCAGTTGCAGCCTGTGGTGCGAAGGATGATTCCGGAAATGGAGACAAAGATATTGTCGTTAGTACACAGACCGATCAGCCTGAAGATGTAGCGGAAGACGTTGAGGAAGATGTTGCAGTAGATGAGGAATCAATACTCACAGTGGACAATAAGGCACAGACTACTGTTGAGAATGAGATTGAAGAGATCAGTTTTTCAATCCTTGACGATGGTAAGGAGGTTCTTGAAAAACTTGGAGAGCCGAGGAGATCGTAGAGTTCAAGAGCTTTAGCGACGCATGGAAGACAAGTAAGGGCATTACCATCGGCTCAACTCTGGATGAGATCAAAAAAGCTTATGGCGAGCCTTCATATGAGACAGAAGAAGTTGAACACTGTGTAAGCTATTTTTATGATGGCTACAACATTTCATTTTCTTTCAACGACAACAATGAAGTGACCTACTTCCTGATTGCTCTTGGACGTGGCTGATATAATAGAAAATCCCTCTTTACCGGACATTTGTCTGACCGGTGAAGAGGGTTATTTATTGTTATAAACTTTGATCCCTAAGCCGTCACAAACGGTGACAACATCGGAATACATGGTGGAGAAGTATCTTATCTTTTTGTCATCAAGAATATCCGTAAGCTTCTCCTCGGGCTCCTGCTCCGCAGAAGTGCTGATGACGGCGTAAGTCGGGGATACACTTTCTATGAACTTCTTGATCTTTTTCTCATATGCTCCGTGATGTGGGAGCTTGACCCAGTCGGCCTGAAGGTCGCTACCGCTGTCAAGGATCTGCTCCATTCTGGCTTTTTCGATATCCCCGGTGAAAAGAAATTTCTTTGCCCCATAGTTTAACAGGCAGATCAGAGACATATCATTGTCTTTGTTGTTTTCATCTTCCAATAAAGCTTCCGGATCGGTGGCGGGAATTATCGTCAGTTGAATTTCATCAAAAGAGATGGCGGTTTCATCTTTGATGTATTTAACTCCTTTATGATCCGATACGCTTTCCGTAAGGTCTTTGTAGTATTTTTTATCGCTTACGTAATCCGGCAAAAAGATGTTATCAATATCGTAGTTTTCGATAATGGCCATGGCGCTTCCGATATGATCCTGATCGTAGTGGGTCAGTATCAAAAAATCTATTTTTCCGGATCCGCTGTTTTTCAAAAAAGAGTCAATATACCCATAATCCTCGTATTCTCCTGCGTCGATGATGCCGGTCAGCTCTTTATATCTGATGACGGCACAGTCTGCTTTACCTACATTCAGATTGGTGATTGTAAGCTTGTCTTTCGTGTTTTCGTTAGTTGGGAATTTGATTTTTGAAGCAACAACGTATAAGACCATGAGGAGAATTCCCATGACCAAGAGCGGCAGAAGTATTTGTTTTAATTTGTTATTTTTCTTACGCATGTAAAAGAGCCTATATCAGGTCAGCTTGTCCATGTAGAAAGCAAGCTTTTTTACCACATCGGAAAGTGTCTTGTATTTGGAAAAGAACACAGCGGAAAGGGCAGCAAAGACACCGGCGCCAATAAAGTTACCTATGAAGAAACCGTTAAAGCCCGCAGCTAAAAAGATGCATGCACATATGACAAATGCCATCATGGGGATCATCATGCGCATCATCTCATAGTGAATCTCGGTAAGACGAAGCTCAAGGCCTTCGCGCTCCTCCCAGATCTCTTCTTCGGAAATAACGTCAAAATCAAGCTTTTCAAAGTGTCTTATGTAATCGCGGTATTTCTTTTCCATGTCACCTCCAAATTGTTCACAGCATATGATAAATGTATTATACGCTATTTCGGCATAAAGGTGTAGGGAAGAGTTGTGCAAAGTGGACCTAGGGGACGGGGTTAGTGGATCATATAAATGATCCACTAACCACATCCCCTAGGTCACTTAAGACATGACCTGCTGATGTTTCTGGCCTGCCTATAGTTTTTTATTTTGTTTTGTGTAGAGCATTTTGGGGAATGTTAGCCTGCCTATTTTTAATATTTCAAAAAAGTAGCAGTTCATTTTGTCTATGTAATACTGCCTATTTTGTAAAAATCATGATATAGGCAGTACGATAATCTTTTTTTCTACTGCCTGTTTTTACATTTTCCGGATATAGGCAGTATTTTTGCCCTGAAATCGGCTGCCTTTTTTTCATTATTTCAAATATAGGCAGGCCTAGCTCCGAATCATACTGCCTCTTTTTGCAGAACCATAATATAGGCAGACATTAACATAAACAAGTTTGCATGCTAGAGTCCCCTTCCGCACAAACAAAAAAGGAACCAGTTCACGCGGAAGATGGGAAGCGACGGAACAGGCATGGCCTGTTCCTAGTCCCCGAAGGGAAAACCCACGCAGCGAAGCCGCTGGGTGAAAGTCCCCTTCCGCACAAACAAAAAAGGAACCAGTTCACGCGGAAGATGGGAAGCGACGGAACAGGCATGGCCTGTTCCTAGTCCCCGAAGGGGAAACCCACTGGGGGAGAGGAACTCTCCCCCACGACAAAAAAAGACCTGGTGCACTGCACCAGGCCTTTTTGAGTCGTGCGGAAGATGGGACTTGAACCCACACGATGTAAGCATCACAAGATCCTTAGTCTTGCTCGTCTGCCAATTCCGACACTTCCGCGAACCGTCGCATTTAAATAGCGACTACATATAAATGCTGCATCGGGAAAACCCGAGTGCAGGCGAAGGGACTTGAACCCTCATGTCGTTGCCAACACACGGACCTGAACCGTGCGCGTCTGCCATTCCGCCACTCCTGCAAGCAACGTACTTAATAATACGTTCTTTTCACTTAAAAGTCAATAGCTTAAACTTTTAAAAATCCCGTCACCTATGGGAAAAACAGGTGTATACTTATAGTTAGTCGTGATGACTAAAATACATGTATGAAGGGGAACAAAATGAGCGAAAATCTTCAGGAAAACAACAACGTTCAAAATACTACCGGTCAGCAGGAACTTCAAAAAGAAGACGTGCTTAGCCAGCTTGCCAAAACTGCCAAAAAGCAGCTTATGTATCAGAGAATCTCTGCGATCTGCCTGATTGTTATGGCACTTCTTTTTGCATATGCCGTATTTACCATTGTTCCTCAGGTTGGCACTACTCTTGGACATATCAATGACGTGGCAAACAGCGTACAGTCTTCCATAACCGGAATCGATACTATGGTTGAGGAGATGACCACCGCCAGCAAAGACCTCAACAAGCTTGTGGACGAAAACGCAGAGACACTTACTTCTGCAGTTAAGTCTCTTTCCGAGATAGATTTTGAGGGCCTCAACCAGGCGATCCAGGATCTTCAGGATGCTGTAGGACCCATGGCTACATTTATGAACAGATTCAGATAATTCAAATGGAGATATAAAAGATGGATGACAAGATAAAAGAGATCGCAAATGAAGTAAAAAAGAAAGCAGAGCCTTATTTAGAAGATATAAGGACCAAAGCAGAGCCGGTTATTGATGATATTAAAACCAAAGCAGAGCCGGTGCTTGAAGAAGCCAAAAAGGCTAAGAAGGCCGCCGATCCGTATATCAATGATATCAAGACCAAGGCAGAGCCTGTTATCAGCAAGGCTAAAAAAAGCAGAGCAGCCTCTACCGCACAGAAGGTCAAAAAGGACATCACCGAAAAAGCCGGCGTTTATATCTGCAAAGAAGAGGTGTATGTTCAGTACAACAGCCATGAGCTTAGGACAACTGATATAATCGGCAGGGCAAAAGAAGATTATATTTCAAAGGGACATAAGAGATCCGACATCAAAGAGATCCAGGTTTATATCAAACCCTCAGACAATGCGGCTTATTATGTTGTAAACAGCAAAGATACGGGAAAGATAGGGTTCTGATATGGAAATAGATAAATCAAATTTTTTTAACCTCTCCCATTATGAGTATGGGGAGGCGTACTTTGGAAGCCACAAGGGCATGAGATTTCGCCTGGCTAGAGAACCCCTTGAAAACGTAAAGTTCACACCCATCGATAAAAGAGGTCCCGCAACTTTAATGGCAACTGTATGGCCGGAACCCTATTCCTACGCCAATACCGACAAGGCTCTTATGACCAGCGAAAACTTCGATATTACTGAGGAGGGCTTTGAGGAAGCGATACAGTGGATAAACGATCAGTACGAGCTTCGCAAAAATCTCTGGAAAAATTAAAAAAATTTTTGAATAAAAAAAGGAAACCGGCACCTTGCGTCGAATATTAATGACGTGAGGTGTTTTTTCTATGAAAATTCGCGAAAAGCTAGAACAAAGAGAGACCGAAATCTTAAGCAAACATGCGACTCTTAGCATGAATTCCAAAGGAAGAGAAAAAGAAGAAAAGCAGTGCGATATCAGGCCTTGCTTCCAGAGAGACAGGGACAGGATCCTTTATTCCAAGTCCTTCAGAAGGCTCAAGGACAAGACTCAGGTCTTTTTGTCCCCTGACGGAGATCATTACAGGACGAGAATGACCCATACCCTTGAGGTATCGCAGAACGCCAGAACCATAGCCAAGGCTCTTATGCTGAATGAGGACCTTGCGGAGGCTATTGCCCTGGGACACGATCTTGGACATACTCCTTTCGGTCATGCGGGAGAGAGAGCGCTTAACGCTGTTCACCCCGGAGGCTTCCGCCACAATGAGCAGAGTCTTCGCATGGTGGAAAAACTTGAGAATTCCGGCAAGGGCCTTAACCTTACCTGGGAAGTAAGGGACGGCATTGTTAATCATGAGATCGAACTCACACCCGCCACTTTGGAAGGCAAGGTGGTGAGGCTCTCCGACAAGATAGCTTATATGCACCACGATATGGATGATGCCATAAGAGGCGGCATTATAAGCGAGGCGGACGTTCCCGAGGAGCTTGCAAGGGTTATCGGACATACCAACGGAGAGTGGCTTGATACCTTTATCCATGACATTATTGCCACAAGCATGGATTCAGACGATATCAAAATGTCTGAAGAGGTAGGAGATGCTTTCTTCAAGCTTCGTAGGTTCATGTTCGACAGAGTGTACACCAACCCTGTTGCCAAAGGGCAGGAGGGCAAGGTGGAAGAGATGATAAAGACTCTTTATCACTATTACGTTGAGCATGTGGAGCTTCTTCCCGACTATCTGAAAGAAATGATGGAAAGAGGCGAAGCTACAAAAGAGAGGATCGTATGCGACTATGTCAGCTCAATGACTGACAGGTACGCAGTGGCGGTTTTTGAGGATGTTTACATTCCCAAGTCCTGGACGGTTTTGTAAATGCCCGGGATCGGAGAATATGAAAAAAGACAATACGATAAATCACAGGGGAGTTAAAAGTGCGCTATTCTGACGAGATCATCGAAGAAGTGCGTTCCCGAAACGACATAGTGGATGTCATAGGGCAGTATGTCCACATCCAGAAAAAAGGAGCCAACTATTTTGGGCTTTGTCCCTTTCATAATGAAAAAACAGGCTCATTCTCGGTA
>JAILOW010000068.1 GCA_024690635.1 Butyrivibrio sp. | reverse complement strand
AGGCTGGAAATGATGTATTCGTACATTATTCAGGACTCAACATGGAAGGTTTCAAGTCTCTCGAAGAGGGCGCTTCTGTAGAGTATGATGTAATCCAGGGCGAAAAGGGACCTCAGGCCGTAAACGTAAACAAGCTTTAATCTTTGAATTAGAGCAAATTAATCAGACTACAAAGTGCCTTATTCTAAAATAGATATTTTTGAATTTGCAATATTGTAACAATGATTAGTAGAAGAACCATCTGATTACTCAGATGGTTCTTTTATGCGAATCAGTTATAAATCGAGTAGGCTGACTCCTACTCGATTCTGCACACAGACATTTCGCACTTCGTGCTCCATGTCCTTACGACCGGCAAATGAATTTGTATGCAAGCATCCATTCGCTTGCCGGTCTTGTGCAACAAAAAGACAGGGATGACATATCGTCATTCCCTGTCTTTTTTATCTATCACTTGTTTGCATTGTAGGTATCATAAGCTTCCTGCTGGATAGCAATAAAGTCGTTGTACCCCATAGTTTCAAGTGTCTGTACATAGGTATCCCACTGCTCGTTTACGCCGCCTTCTGTAACCCATGTAGCCTGATTTGATGTCACATAGGCATCAAGATCGGTAAAGAGTGTTGCAAGGGTACTGAGCTGATCATTTGTATAAGAAACATTTGGATAAGCCTCTTTTGCATACTTGCCAAGTTCCTTATCAAGAGCAAGCTTGGAAGCATCGCCGTTTTCAGCTGCATAGGAAACCTTGTCGTTAAAGCCGTCAGCCACATACTTGGGACCAAAGTCACGAAGTGACTGTATCCATGCAAAGGTATCAGCTGAGTTGCCATCCTGAGGCTCAAGAACTGTATATGTTCCGCTTGCTTCATCCTTGTCTACGCCAACTCCAAAAGATCCGTAGAAGTTCTGGATAGAAGCATCTTCTGTGTAGAACTTGTCTGCCCATGCAAGAAGGGGACCGGGATTCTCACAGGCTGCTGTTACAACAAACTCATATCTTGAGTAGTTCCAGTGCTCGGGGTCGGATGAGATATAGTTCTGTCCATCAGGACCCTTAAGTGCAGGAAGAGCCACATACTGATCCGCATTGGCACCAAAAGTTGAATCTGCTGTCCATCCGGGAGCTGAACCAACGATAGGAGTCTCGCTCATAAGTTTGGCATCTCGCATGGATGTATCCTCTGTAAAGAGCTCGGGATCGATAAGCCCCTTCTCATAGCAGCTGTGCATCCATTCAATGCCCTTCTTGTAGCCTTCGGTTACAGGAAGATATACAGGCTTGCCGTCCTGGATAGCCATCATGTAAGTGCCATCAGCACCGATGGTTGTTCCAAAGGGAAGGCAGAAGAACATTACAGAATCAGCATATCCCTGTCCAAAAGGAATCTCATCGGTGGGATCACCGTTACCGTTTGCATCCTGCTCCTTGAATGCTGTAAGAGCTGCTTCATACTCTTCATAGGTTGTAGGAACTTCAAGTCCAAGATTATCAAGCCATGTCTTGTTTATAAACATCTGGTTTGCAACTGTAGGTCTGCAGGGCTTCTTGGAAGGAAGGCCGTAGATATGGCCGTCTGCAGATGTTGCAAGAGCCTTCATGGTAGGATCGCTCTCCATAATAGCCTTGAAATTAGGCATATATTCGTCAATATAATCATCAAGTGCGATAAAAGATCCTGTGTTTGTCAGAACATCAGACTCTGAAAAGCAAATGGATCCCATGAATGCATCGGGAAGATCTCCCCCTGCAAGAAGAACCGCTTTTTTGTCAGCCCAGTCGGAATTAAGGATAGTATCCCAGGTAATGGAAACACCAGCCTCGGCTGCTGCCTGATCCGGGAATCCTTCGTGATAAAACTCACCCCAATCAGCCCATCTAACTGTTGCCACTTCGTAATTTCCGCCCTCTGCTGAAGGTGCCTGTGTGACTGCAGCTGAGCTTCCCGCTGTGTCTGTTGACTGCGTAGTGTCAGATGTTGCTGTGCCTGCCGCCTGTCCGCAGCCTGCAAGCATTGTAACTGCCAATGCCCCTGCAATTACCAAATTAAACTTTTTGCGCATTTTTTCTCTCCTTCTCTAAATCTTATTATATGCTATTTATCCCTTCACCGCTCCGATCATGACGCCCTGATTAAAGTATTTCTGTAAAAAGGGATAAAGCATCATGATGGGCAGTGTAGAAACCACAATGGAACCGTATTTCATCATATCCGACAATTGTCTGAGCTCCTGAGCCATGGTACCCGTAGCTGCTCCAAGGAGCGACTCGTTGGCGATCAGGATACGTCTTAGCAGGAGCTGCAGTGGAATCAGGTCCTCATTCTGCAGATATATAAGCGCGTTGAACCATGAATTCCACAGCCCTACCGCAGTCCACAGGCCCACAACCGCTATCACCGCCTTTGACAGCGGAACCGCGAACTGCACAAAATACCTCATAGTGCTACAGCCGTCTATCTGCGCCGCCTCCCAGAGGGATTCAGGAAGCGAGTTCTGGAAAAACGTCCTTGCAACTATGATGTTGTAAGTGGATACCGCAAAAGGAACCACCATTACGAGGAAAGTGTCGAGAAGGCCGAACTGCTTTACCACCAGATAGGTGGGAATAAGACCGCCGCTGACGAACATGGGGATAATGTAAAAAACATTTATCCACCTGCGACCGGGAAGATCCTTTCTCGACATAGCATAGCCGGCTGTAATATTCACAAAGAGAGCAACCAATGTGCCGACCAGCGTATATAAAATGGTATTCCAATAGCTGTGCCAGATCTGTCTTTGTTCGAACAGCTTTTGGTATCCCCTTACATCAAGTGTCTGTGGCCAGAGCCACACCCTGCCGCTTGCCACATCCGCAGGACTACTGAAGGATGCTATTATCACAAACCACAAGGGGTAAATAACTATAATGATCATCAGGATCGCTATAAGGTGGAATATTATGTTCACCACCGTATCCTGAGAAAATCTCTTTTTCCGTGTCATCTCTTTATCCTCCCATGATCAGAACAGGCTGCTGTCTGTAAGCTTTTTGGCCATTACATTTACCAGTAAAAGAACTATCACGTTCACCACCGTATTAAACAGGCCAATAGCCGTTGACAGGCTGTACTGCATACTCTGCATACCCATCTTGTAAACGTAGGTGGATATGATCTCGCTGCTCATGATGTTCTGCACATTCTGAAGAAGGAACACCTTTTCAAATCCGATCCCCAAAATGCTGCCTGCCCTTAATATAAGAAGCACCATAGCCGTAGGAAGGATCATGGGTATGTCGATATATCTGATCTTTTGAAGAGTGCTGGCTCCGTCCACTGTTGCCGCCTCGTAGTATGTGGGATCGATCCCCGCAAGGGCCGCCAGATAGATGATGCTGTCCCATCCCAGATGCTGCCAGATGTCACTCCACACATACACATGCTTGAACCCCGAAGTGCTGGACATCAGGTTTGGGAAGGTTGCGCCAAAGAGTTTGAACAGGTTGGCGAACAGTCCGCTTGACGGTGATAAAAAGATCAGGATAAGTCCGCACATGACCATTGTTGAAATAAAATGCGGCAGGTAAGTTATCACCTGAAAGACCTTTTTAAACATCTTTGTCTTCATCTGGTTACACATAAGCGCCAGCAGTATAGGAAGAGGAAATCCTACCAGGATGCTGTACAGGCTCAGCACCAGCGTGTTTTTAATAGTCACACCAAACTGGTAGGATCTGAAGTACTGCATGAAGTTTGCCATTCCCACAAAGGGACTCTTCAGAATACCAAGTGCCGGCGAATATTTTTGAAAAGCTATCAGTATACCCACCATTGGCAGATATGCGAAACAGAAAAGAAGGACTGCCGAGGGTAAAAGCAGCAGGTACAACTGATAGTGTTTTCTGATATTTTTCAAAAGCTTATTGTCTTTCATAACGCTCTCCTTGTTCTTCATGTGTTAAATCATAGATTTTGGCAAAATCAAAAAATAGCACATTTCAGATTTCCCGCTAGCACTTTTCCGACCGGGAAACCAAAAGTGCTAGAATAGGGATTTTTTATCCTATATAATGGGTGCATGGAGAAACGTAGCAGATCACAGGCATATCCTGTAGTAAGGGTTTTGAAGGGGACTTTGTGGATCGCGATACCCGTACTTGTGGTTTTTATGATCGTCAGCGCCTTCTCTTTTATTGAGATCAGAAAACAGAACAGCCTTGCTGTGGAAAATGCCGTGAACATCTATCAAACTGAATTGGAACACAAGCTTTCAGCCATTGAGCACTTCGTGCAGTGGACCGTGGTACATGATCCCATCCTTGATGCCTACAGTCTAGACAAACACATGGGAGACTACGTCAAGGCCGGAAGCGATCTGCGCCTTCGCGTAAGTGACATGCAGTATTCCACGGGAAGTGAGTTCAAGTACTTCTTTTATTGGGACGAGGGAGATCTTTTCATAAACGCCTCAGAATTTGACATGTCCTATGAAACCTACAAACACATCAGGGACAAGGTCAAAAGCGACGTCTACGGAAAAAGTGCCGGGGAACGCATTTTCACCTGGGTTCCCTGTGTTATCGATGAAAAGACCTATCTCTATTACCGGATCACCTACATGCACAGGACCTTCGTATCTCTGGTGCCCATAGAAGATCTGCTGACACCGCTCGGAAGCCTTAACCTTGGAAGTCATGGCAACATACAGGTTCAGAGCCTGTCGGGCGAAGCCTTCTACGAGACTGCAAAAGCGCCTGCAGGACTTCTATCCAGATACTACGACAAGCTTACTTTCCCGGGAGAAAAGTCAAACCTCCCCTTCACTCTTGTCATAGACTCGGATATGCTGGGCAATTACGGAAAAATCTTTTTATTTCAGTTCATTATTTTCCTGACCGCCCTGACACTTAGCTTTATCATGGGAGGCTACGTCCTTTTAACCTACAGAAAGGTCATCCTCCCCATAAAGATATTCTCAGACAACCTCTCCAGGCTTGACTCCCTGCCGGACAGCGAAGCCACTGCTATCGACCTTACGGACAGCAAGGTTCAGGAGCTCAACCAGATAAACGATCAGTTCAAAAGCCTCATTCACGAGATCACCCGCCTTCGCATCAACGTTTACGAGGCAGAGCTTGACCAGAACAAATTCCTGATCCATTTTCTGCAGCAGCAGATAAAGCCCCACTTCTATCTCAACTGTCTCACCACCATCGACAGCTGTGTAAGCCTTGGGGACATAGATGCCGCCAAAAAGATGCTTCAGTTTACTTCCAGATATTTCAGATATCTTTTCCAGGCAGACAAGGACTTCGTTCTTTTAAGCGATGAGCTGTCCCATGTAAAAGACTATCTGGATATACAAAACATGCGTCTTTCCCAGGCCATAGCATATGACTGCAGCGTGGATGAGAAACATCTGATGATAAAGATACCGCCTCTTATCCTTATCACCTTCGTTGAGAACATCGTAAAACACGCAGATCCCGGCGAAAGTCCTCTGCAGGTCAATATCTCCTGCAAAGAGCTCAAAGAGGATCCCCGCTTTGAAGTTGTGATAAGCGACAACGGTCAGGGATTTCCTCAGGACATCCTGGAAATGATAAACGAGGGAAAAGAACTTACGAAAAACGGCGAACACATCGGAATCACCAACTGTATGAGAAGGCTTTCTCTTTTGTACGACAAGAGCTACTCCCTGCATTTTGAAAACCCTGCAGACGGAGGCGCCATGGTGACCCTGCGGATCCCGATGCTCAGATAACGCCAAATGAGGAATATATGAACGTTTTACTTGTAGATGACGACCGCTTTGTGATAGCGGCCCTAAAAAAAGAAATAGACTGGGAGAGCCTTGGCATTACAGGTGTCTTCACAGCCAACAATATAAGCTCCGCAAAAGAGATCATGCAGAGCGAAAAAATAGACCTGCTCCTTAGCGACATCGATATGCCCCACGGAACAGGCCTTGATCTTCTTGGGTTTATCCGCGAGCAGGGCAACAGGCTCCCTGCCATTTTCCTTACCAACTACGCGGATTTCAGCTACGCAAAAAGAGCTCTGGAGCTTAGGAGCTTTCACTATTTCCTAAAGCCCATCGACTACAGCGAGCTTACACAGATCATTAAAAAGGCGCTTGCAGAAGCAAGAGGCGAAGCCATGGATAACACCACACGGCTTACGGGGCTTTGGTACAGTTATCTTTTTGAAAAACGAATTACAGAAAAAGCTTTTATTCAGGACGTCTCTGACGTCGATCCTGCTATAAACAAAGACAGCGAATACCTGATCTGCCTTTTTCAGGGCTTTCAGAAAAAGAACCCCGCAGAAAGCGAGGTAAGTGAATTTTCCGATGCTGTCGAAGCCATGTTCAGACTTCGAGCTGTGTTTGAGTCAGTACTTGGGATATCTTTTGCAAAAAGGGGAATTCTGCTGCCCTATCAGGCTGAAGACTTCCTTGTGGTCTCACTGATCCCCGCAGACGCTTCCGGAAAAGGCGAAGGCAGGATAAACACCCTGATGAGCGAGATAGCCGGCACTTTGGAAAAAGAATTTGAGTCTCCCGTACGCCTTCTGGTTTCAGGAGTCAGAAAGATCCCGCAGCTAAAAGAAGAGCTGGAGAGTCTTTTACCTCTCCGTCTTCTTCCCCTTGAAAAGGACGGAAGCATCATCTTTACGGATGAATCTTCTGTAGCAGCTCTTTTGCAGTATGTGGACAATCATTTTACAGAGGAAATGAGCAGAGAACAGCTCTCTGAGATGTTCTATTTCGATCCGGATTACATAACCAAGATCTTCAAAAGGCAGACCGGCATGAGCTTTAAAAACTATGTTATCGAAAAGCGCCTGTCTATGGCCAAACGCCTTCTTGAAGAGACGGATGATCAGATCCACGACATCGCCCTGAAGGTCGGATACGACAATTATTCCTACTTTACAAGGCTGTTTAAAAAAAGCTACGGCCTTACTCCCGTGGAATTCAGAGCAAAAAAAGCAGGTGTCTGAAGCACCTGCTTTATCTTTTATTTACATGCATCTATCACATCTTTTATGGAAAGGCTACCGCCAAAGATATCAAGGGCACTGCCCACGGTAACATCAAGCTTTCCCTTCCCTTCTTTTTTAAGAAGCTCTATGTCGGAAAGGCTCTTGATACCTCCCGCATAGGTAACGGGCTTTTTTCCCCATTTTCCAAGGATACCCGCCACTTCTTTTTCGATGCCACTCTGTTTGCCCTCCACGTCCGCTGCGTGCACCAAAAACTCATCGCAGTATCCGGAGAGCTCATCCATAGTCTCAAGTGACAGCTCCACATCCGTAAACTTCTGCCATCTGTCTGTGACAATATAGTAGCTGTCGCCTTTTTTCTTGCAGGAAAGATCAAGAACCACTCTCTCGCTTCCCACAGCCTTGACCAGGCGCTTGAGATTATTGATCCCTATACGGCCGTTTTTAAATACATAGGAAGTTACGATGACATGGGATGCTCCCGCGTCAATGAACTCAGCAGCATTTTCGTTGTTTATACCGCCGCCTATCTGAAGGAGCCCCGGAGTCGCCGAAAGCGCTTCGATTCCCTGCCTTTTTGATATCTCATAATAAAGGCTGTCAGATGGGTTCAAAAGAATGATATGGCCTCCGGAAAGCCCCATCTCGCGATACATACGGGCATAAAAAGCAGCACCTCTGTCAGAAACAAAGTTCTCAAAAGCGCTGTTATCTTTATCCGAAAGGCTCGCGCCCACTATCTGTTTTACTTTTCCGTTATGGATATCAATGCAGGGTCTGAGTTTCATGGTTTTTATCCTATAACATCCGACATATCGTACATTCCCGCAGCTTTGCCTGCAAGGAACTTGGCTGCCTCAATGGCGCCCTTTCCAAAGATCGCCCTTGAATAAGCTCTGTGGGAAAGAGTTACGACTTCGTCGGATCCGGCGAAGATCACGTCATGGTCACCTACTATTGTACCACCGCGGACCGCAGAGATTCCAATCTCTTTTTCAGGTCTTTTTTCTCTCCTTGTACTCCTGTCATAAACATATTCGCACTTTTCGGAAAGAGAATCGTTGATGCTGTCAGCAAGAGCGATTGCTGTTCCGCTGGGAGCATCAAGCTTTTGGTTGTGATGCTTTTCAACTATTTCAATGTCAAAGCCTGCTGCCGCAAGGACAGGAGATATCTCGGAAAGTACCTTCATAAGGATATTCACGCCAACAGACATATTTGCAGATTTAAGTACTGCGATCTTTTCAGAAGTTTCTTTTACCTTTTTAAGCTGATCATCGCTAAGGCCTGTGGAGCAAAGAACAACCGGAAGGTTTTTGGATACGCAAAAGTCAAGAAGTCCGTCTACAGCTGATGCGCTTGAAAAATCAACCACAACATCCGCTTCCACATTACATTCTGAGAGGCTCTTAAATACCGGATAGTCGTAAGCGCTCTCTCCGAAGGCATCAACGCCTGCTACGATCTCAATGCCAGCATCAGCCTTCACAAGATCTGAAATAGCATGTCCCATACGGCCGTTACAGCCGTGCATTATCATCTTTGTCATTATCTTCGGCTCCTTTTATCAGATAAGCCCATAGGCCTTCATTTCTTCTCTAAGCTTTTCCTTGTTTGCATCTTCCATCTCGGTAAGAGGAAGACGAAGAGGGCCTGCCTCAAATCCGATCATATTAAGAGCGCTCTTTACAGGAATTGGATTAACCTCGGAGAAAAGAGCCTTAACAAGGGGAACTGCCTTGAACTGAAGCTCTCTTGCTGCTGCAAAATCACCCTCAAGACATTTCTGGCAGATCTCGTGGGTCTGCCTGGGTGCAACATTTGAAAGGACTGAAATAACACCGATTCCGCCAACAGACATAATAGGCACGATCTCGTCATCATTGCCTGAGTAAAGGTCGATGCATCCCTGTGCAAGCTGCATCATTCTGGTAGTCTGTGCGATATTTCCTGTGGCATCCTTGATACCAACGATGTTTTTATACTCTTTGCAGAGCTTTACAGCTGTCTCAGGCAAAAGATTGCAGCCTGTTCTGCTGGGTACGTTATAGAGGATAATGGGAATATTTATAGCCTCGGCCACAGCACCAAAGTGAGCTATAAGTCCGCCCTGTGTAGCCTTGTTGTAATAAGGAGTTACCTGCAAAACAGCATCTGCGCCGTATTCCTCAGCGATCCTGGAAAGCTTTACAGCTGTCTCAGTACAGTTAGAACCGGTTCCTGCAATAACGGGAATCCTCTTGTTTACCTTGTCTATACAATACTTAACAACATCCATGTGCTCTTCTTCGCTCATGGTTGCCGCTTCGCCTGTAGTACCGCAGACGATGATGGCATCTGATCCGTTCTCGATCTGGAAGTCAATGAGCCTTCCGAATTCCTCGTAATTTACCTCACCGTTTTCAAAAAACGGAGTTGCGATCGCAACGCCTGCTCCTTTAAATACTGCCATAGAAACCTCCTTCTGGTTTTGAATAAAAGAATAACCCATCAACTACACGCAGCTGATGGGTTGTGAACAAACATTATACCCGGGTAACATACCCGGAAATGATATTTGATAGCTCCCCATCTTGCGATGACAGTCATACAGCTGTTTACTGTATGCCCAAGCATTCATCCTGCAGGAGATGAACCTTTCGGCGTATTCACCTTTCATGCCGCATCACCTGTGCCTGTCACATACGCGGGATTACTCATTAAATACGCAACCTCTATCTGTTTTATAAATACTACAACAGCTGTCAACCCCGTGTCAATACACAAGCACTTTTTCCCTTGAAGTGCGCACTTGTTAAATACTATTACCTTAGAATAAAAATATGATTAAATGTGTTGAACTGCTGTTTATCAAGTGCTATAATGCTTTAGTTTTCAGTTCAAAATTCGTTACATTAATTAAGTAGTTAGTTTTTTAATAAGGAGTAATTATGAAGCAGACAAGAAACGATGTCAGAAACGTAGCGATCATTGCCCACGTTGACCACGGTAAGACCACGCTGGTTGACGGACTTCTCAAACAAAGCGGTGTTTTCCGTCAGGGTGCCGAGGTTGTTGAGCGTGTCATGGACTCGGGAGATATCGAGCGTGAGCGTGGCATCACCATCATGTCAAAGAATACTGCCATTACTTATAAAGATATCAAGATCAACATCATCGACACTCCGGGCCACGCAGATTTCGGCGGCGAGGTAGAGCGAGTTCTCAAGATGGTTAACGGCGTTATCCTTGTAGTTGACGCTTTCGAAGGCCCCATGCCCCAGACCAAATTCGTTCTCGGCAAAGCCATGGATCTTGGTCTTCCCGTTATCGTATGTATCAACAAGATCGACCGTCCCGAGGCTCGTCCCAAGGATGTAATCGACGAAGTTCTTGAGCTTTTAATGGATCTTGGCGCAGACGACAATCAGCTTGACTGTCCTTTCGTATTTGCATCAGCCAAGGCAGGTACCTCATCTCTTTCACTTACAGAGTCCGGTACTGACATGAAGCCTCTTCTTGATACCATCATCAATTACATCCCTGCTCCTGTAGGCGATCCTGAAGCCAGCACACAGGTACTTATCAGCACCATCGACTACAACGAGTATGTAGGACGTATCGGCGTAGGTAAGGTTGATAACGGTGTAGTAAAGGTCAATCAGGAAGTGGTTGTTGTAAACCACCACGATCCTGAGCGTAAGATAAAGACCAAGATCGGCAAGCTCTATGAGTATGACGGACTTGGAAGAGTGGAAGTTCAGGAGGCAAAGATTGGTTCCATCGTAGCCATATCAGGTATCGAGGATCTCAAGATCGGTGACACCCTTTGCTCAGTAGACAATCAGGTTGCCATTCCTTTCCAGAAGATCTCAGAGCCCACAATTTCCATGAACTTTATCGTAAACGACTCTCCTCTTGCAGGTCAGGAGGGCAAATATGTTACTTCCCGTCACATACGTGACAGACTTTATAAAGAGCTAAACACAGACGTATCTCTTCGTGTTGAAGATACCGATTCAACAGAGACCTTCAAGGTTTCAGGAAGAGGAGAGCTTCATCTCTCAGTCCTTATCGAGACCATGAGACGTGAAGGCTTTGAGTTTGCTGTCAGCAAGGCTGAAGTTATCTATCACTACGATGAGAACGGCCACAAGCTTGAGCCCATGGAGAAATGCTACATCGATGTTCCCGATGAGTTCTCAGGAAGCGTTATCCAGAAGCTCGGCGAGAGAAAGGGTGAACTTGTTAACATGGGTGCCGGAAACGGCGGTTACACCAGAATCGAGTTCAATATCCCTTCCAGAGGCCTTATAGGCTATCGTGGCGAGTTTATGACAGATACCAAGGGTAATGGTATCATCAATACAATATTCGACGGATATGCGCCTTATAAGGGCGATATGAACTATAGAAAGACCGGTTCCCTTATTGCATTCGAAACAGGCGAGGCAACTGCTTACGGTCTCTTTAATGCTCAGGACAGAGGTCTGCTCTTTATCAAGACAGGCGACAAGGTTTACTCCGGAATGGTTATCGGAACCAGCGGAAAGAGTGAGGACGTTGAGGTTAATGTCTGCAAGACCAAGCACCTTACCAACACCAGAACTTCATCATCAGACGAAGCTCTCCGCCTTGTACCCCCTCGTATCATGTCTCTTGAGCAGTGCATTGAGTTCATCGACAATGACGAGCTTTTGGAGGTAACACCTACAAGCCTTAGGATCCGTAAGAGGATCCTTGATCCCACCCTCAGAAAGAGAGCAGGATTTAAGAACAACGCAAAATAATAAAGACATATCAAAAGAGGAGCATCCCTTTATTAAAATAAAAGGTGCTCCTCTTTTTTATGCTCTGTTATTCTGGTTTATGCCGCATTTCTTTTTCTGTTTTTCTCTCTTCTGCGTCTTTCCAGCGTCTCAAGAGCCGTTGTGGCAAGAACAGAGATAACTGCCATGAACAGATCCCATGAGCAGGATCCGAAGAATACCAGCACGATTCCAAGACCGTTAAGTCCTATCAGGATCACATAATGTCTGATCCTTGCGGGTTTCTTATCCTTCTTACCATCTTTTTCATCATCCTTACCAATTCGGTAGAAGACCACGATATCCAGAACTGCTATAAAGAAGAGAAGAAGTATCAGCCAGTGTATGTAGCAATGATGCACATCCGTTACAACCATGGCTTCGGTAACAAGTGTATATGAGGAGAAGTTGTCCACATCCATCACAACGCTCTGTCCCTCAACCTCAGCAAGGATAACTTCTGTCACAAGCCTTCCCTTGTCATCTCTGTAGGTCCTGAGGATCTGTGACTTGCCGACCATAGTATCATCCCACATCTCTTCGGGGATCATGAAGGATGTTTTTACGGAGCTGTAATTCTTGCCGATGAGTTTTTCCGCTTCATCACCGATCTTTACAAAGAATCTTGCATCAAAGGTTCCCACTATCCTGTAATTCTCGGGAAGCTTTTCTCTGATACTGTTTTCTACATCATCGGTTCTTACAAGCTCGTCCTTTTTAACCTCAACTCTGAATCTCAGAGGATTGTATTTTTCAACTCTTACTTTCTCATCCAGAGTAAGAAGTTCTTCTATCATCCTCTCGATATCAGCATCCACAACTTCACAGTCAACGATATCTTCTTTTCTGCTTCCGTCTGAGGGCTCAAGTTCTTCATCGCTCTTTGTTCCAACGATGTACTTTACAAGACCCTTATCTTCCGCAGATTCATCACCTGGCTCATTATCCTTGTTGCCGGTTTCGGAACCGGATGAATGTCCGTTATCACTGTCTGACCCGCCGCTGTCACTACCACCTTCTTCAGGATCAGTTTTCTTTTTACCCGGCTGCTTTCCGGGATCGGAAGTGCTGTCTTCTTCATTATTATCAGAAGGATCCTTCTCGCCCTTCTTTGGAGATACGCTACCGGGATCAACGGTGGATTCCTTTGTATCGGAACCGTCATCTGATCCGCTCTTTACTTCCTTTTTCTTTACTACGAGCTTTCCGTCTTTATAGGTGATCTCGTAGCTTCCGGACACGTCCGTATTGTCATGCATGATAACTGCATCACCGGATATCTTGTTCACTACCTTGCCGGGCTTTGTGATACTTCCTTCTTCATTATCAGCTCGTACTGTAAGTGAATCCTCGGTAATAACATCACCCTCTGCAAGACTTCCTTTTGTAACCTTATAGCTCTCTTTTGTAAGAGGCTGACCGTCATAGGTCTTTTTTGCAGAGTCAGCCGTTATGGTTATGGCTCTCTTTGTAACTGTGAGTTTTACAGTCTTTGTCGAACCCATAAACAGTGCAGTCTCGGCTGTTTTAAAGGTAACTTCCATCTCACCTGCGGTAAGTATGGAATCATCGGGATTTTCAACTTCAATAGTCACATCATCTTCGTACTTAAGCTTTCTCTCAATTTCCGATGCATCATGGCTTTGTCCGTTGTATTCTACAGACTTATCAGAAGCTATTATCTGCTGGATTCCCTTTTCTACCGTAAGCATTCCGTCAAAATAGCTTATTTGGTAATTACCTGTCACATCCCTGGAGCCCTTTTTGATAACAGCATTAGAAGCCACATTGGCGGCACTTCCAACCGTATCAAGGTTTCCTGTTACAGTGACGCTCTCTATCGCATCGCCTGATGCCAGTGAACCGGAGGCTATTTCATATCCGTTTTTCTGAAGATTGATGCCGGGAACGTATTTCTCGGTTGCATCCTTAGCCTGAATGATAATGGGTCTTGCTGTAACCATATAGGTTCCGACAACAGGTGTAAGCACGTAATTTGCACTTGAAATAACCGGAGTGATATCATAGCCGCCCACATCAGATGTGGCTCTTGCGCTGCAGGTAAGGCTTATACCTGCATCTGCGCTTGTTACCTCAGAGCCGCCTGTTATGGTGTAGGTAAGAGTCGAAGGAGCCGTTCCGTACATTCCACTTGTGTTTGCTGCGGTTACGGTTATGGGCCTCTTATCTATGATAAGTTTTCCGTTTACATAGTTTATTGTATAGCTTTCTGTTACATCCTCTCCGCCTCTGCTGATGGTCACTGCAGAAGGAACAAGTGCTCTTTCTCCTGCATTTGTAATGCTTCCTGTAAGAGTGATGGCAGTAACTTCATCTCCTGCATTAAGGCCTGTCAGAGTTACTGCAGCGAGCTTCTCAGAAAGAGTCTTATCGCTATAGGTAAGAGGAGCCTTGTCGTACTCTTTGCTAATTTCTTTTGCAGTCACGGTAAGACCTGCATTTGTAACCTTCACCTTGCCGTTTACATAGGTGATGTTGTAGTTACCTGTTCTGTCCTCATCGCCTGCTTTGATCAAAAGATCTGAAGGAACTAAAGGAGCTTCTCCCGCATCCGTGATGCTTCCTGTAAGCGTAAAGGAAATAACTTCATCGCCTTCTCCAAGTCCCTGTCCGCCTATAGTATAAAGAGATTCATCGGCGTTATAGGTTCCGCTGTAGGAAAGAGGTGTTCCGTCGTAAACCTTGGAATGGTTTTTAGCGGTAAGGGTTATGTTTCTCTTTTGTACGGAAAGAGTTCCTGGCACATAAGTAATATCATAGCAGCCTGTTACATCTACTCCGGCGTGCACAATTCGTGCTGCCTGAGGAGTTGCATCGCTGCTTCCGTTTGTCAGCTGACTTCCCGATACAGTAATGCTGGAAACCTTATCGCCTGTTGCAAGGCCGGGTGTTCCTACTGTGTAATAATTATTATTTGAATCGGAAAGAGACATAACGATGGAAGGAACACCTGCAGTAAGTGCAGTTCCGTCGTAGGTCTTGTTGTGATCCTTGGCGGTTATCGTGATGCTTCTCTTTGTAAAGGTAAGTTCTCCGTCAATGTATGTAACCGCATAGTCACTAGTCACATCAGCATTTGCGCTGTTCTTGATAACAATATCCTTTGCTTTGGAGCTTTCAGTTTCGCCTACTCTTGTAGCTTCTCCTGCGTTATAAACATCAATGGATCTGATGGAATCGCCGTCTGCAAGACTTCCGGCAGCAATAGAATACTCCGTATCGGCAACTGTATGAGGCCCAGCATCATATTCTTTTGATTTTGTAACTGCCTCTATGGACAGATTCCTTGTGTTA
>JAILOW010000011.1 GCA_024690635.1 Butyrivibrio sp. | reverse complement strand
AAAGATACCGCTATGACCGTGTGAATGGTTTCATTTATCTGTTCTTTTTGCCCGCTTCCTATCTCAATAGCGATAACCGCATTGGCACCCACGGACAATCCCACAAAAAAACTGATTATAAGGTTGATCACAGAGGCATTGCTTCCAACCGCCGCCATAGCCTGAGGAGAAGCAAATCTTCCAACAACCGCAAGGTCCGCAGCATTAAAAAGCTGCTGCAACACACTGCTGATGGCAAGAGGCAGCGCAAACAGAACAATCTTATCCAAAAGACTGCCCTCAAGCATATTCATATTATTTCTCTGTGTGGTAGCTCTTTTCTTTGTCATAATTTATCCTAAAAAAATTAGTATTGAACATGCTATTCTCCTGAGCTATAATGAGCGAAAATTTATTGTTGAGGAGAAAAAAACATGGAGAATTCTATCACTACAGCTAATCGTTCCAGACACACAACTATCAGAATCACCACGACTGCACTGTTCATGGCTCTGAACATTGCCTTCTCTTCCTTTGGAATCCCGGTTCCCGGAGGACACCTTTACCTTTGCGACGTAGTCATCTGCCTCGCAGCCATTATTTTAGGGCCGCTTGAAGCTTTTGTCGTTGGCGGTATCGGCTCATTCCTTGGAGATTTTCTTTTTTACCCGCTTCCGATGTTCGTATCACTTGTAACTCACGGACTTCAGGCTGTCGTAATATCATTGATATCTCATTATACTTTAAAAGACAAGCCCAAGCTTGCCTCCGGTATCGGTGTGACCATCGGCGCCATCATAATGGTAATAGGCTATACTCTTGGAAAGACTTTTGTATACAGTACCTTTGAGTACGCTATGATAAAACTTCCTTACGAGATTGCACAAGGCGCCATAGGTGCCATATTCGGCATGATCCTCTGCTGGAAAGCACAGATCCACAAGTTCTATAACCGCATAATAAATCAGGCCTGACAATTACTTATTATTCATTAAAAACTCTGACCCGGCTTCCCTTCCGAGGTTATAAACCCTCTCGAGTTCCCTGGGATCCTTTTCCACGGCGCTTATGTTCAGGGGAGCCTTGGGTCTGATCACTTTTATCTCTCCTGCCAGCTCTTTCTGGCGTACGTATCTCTTTTCCTCATTATACATAAGGTATCTGTCTTCCATACACTTTATCATATTGGGATATTTTCTGAGAGACAGCCTCACGAGGGGCATGTACTTTTGCTTTTCTTTTACATAATCCACCGGCTGCGTTTCAATGACCAGAATATCATCATATCCCTTTTCCTCCATAAACGTCAATGGAATCGAATCCGATATTCCTCCGTCAAGATACAGCCCTCCGTCAATTGCCACGGGTCTTGACACCAACGGCATCGATGCAGAAGCCTGTATCCAGGTTATATCTTCTTTTTCTCCATCATGGCACTGATAATATACGGCCTTTCCGGTATTGATATCCGTCGCAACGCAGTAAAACTCCATGGGATTTTCTTTAAATGCTTTTATGTCCCACTTGTCCAGTTTATAGGGAAGCTCATCATAACAAAAAGCGACATTGTAAATGTCGCCCGTGGTCAGAAGTGACCATATGCTGTGATATCTCTTATCTCTGCAGTATTTCTTATTGTATCTTACGGCTCTTCCGGCCTGCCCGGACTTGATATTGCACCCAAAGGTTGCTCCCGCCGAAACACCTACCGCTCCGTCAAAAGAAATACCGTTTTCCATAAACACATCAAGAACGCCGCAGGTAAACATTCCGCGCATTGCGCCGCCCTCCAGAACAAGTCCTCTTTTCATACCATTCTCCCATGATTTATATATAAATTCTAAGATCAAACAGAAACATCAAATCCACCGCTCAGTGTAGGTGCAATGTCAGCGCCTCCCGTAGCGGCACCGGGCATCGCTATAACAGGTGTTATTTTAGGAGCATCGATCTTTACTGCACCTGAAGGCATGCTCGCACCTGTTCCAAGGCCCGCAGCTCCTGCCGAGGCTTTACTTTTCTCATGCTCCATAAGCCCCTTCAAATATTCTTTGTCAGCCTCTGCAATCTCCTTCATCTCTTTTGTCCGATGCTTTAACTTAAACATCTTAAATTCATCCTCGGACATATTGGGATCGGGGGCAAACAAGGACTCCGAAAGCTCCGTAAAATCCATTTCCTCCAGCATATCGCCCATTTCTTCATAAAAATCCGCCATGAGCTCATCTGTCGCTTCAAAAGCATTTTCAGAAGTAACTGTATCATACTCCGCCGTAGCTTCATAGTCTGTTTCATATACAAAATCTTCATAATTCTGAAGAATCTGCTGCTCTTCTTCCGACATCATGTCTTCTTCGTCCGTAACCTCCTCAGGAGCCTCTTCTTCCGTGCTTTCCTGAGTTTCTTCTTCTATGCGCTCTTCAATACCGCCGTCTCCCTTATGAGCTCTTTCCACCATCTCTTCCTGCTCAAGGTGGACCACCTTCTTCTTGGCGATCTTTTCCATTGCTTTGGCGTGATCAATCGCAAGCTGAAGCTCTTCCTCGTCATATTCGCCGCTGCCTTTAAGTCGCTTAAGCCTCATGACCTCACGCTTTGCGCTCTGCACAGCTTTTCTTGCACTGACAGAATTTTTGCTTCGGATTATCTGTGATGAAATCTTTTTAAAACTGTACTGAAGTTTTTTCTTTTCATTTATCTGCTCTTTGGCTTTTGTCCTTGACGCACGAAGTTGATCCGCATAGCTGACGCTCTGTTCAACCACGCTTTTGGACCTATCTTGCTTTCGCTGTTCATATTCAAGTTTACGCAGGGAATTATCGGATTTAGGGGCAGAATTGTCCCCCTGTTGTTTTGGACTACTATATGCCTGATAAGGATTTATTTTTCCTACGATACCGACAGACATTGCATCCTCCTTGACGCTGTTACTGAAAAATCCTTTTTTTGGGTATCTCAATCAGTATTTCGTCACGATCTGCCAACATATTTACACAATCGGAGAAATTTTTTTAAAAAATTTCAAAAAAAGGCAAAGGTTTTTGAGGGAAGTGTCGATATAGAATTTGAGAATAAAATGTAGGAGACTATCCGGCTTATGATGGATTTTGGGTTTTTAGCCTCAGCCAACAGCATTACAAGTAAATATCTGGATCAGAATATCAAAGGCTCAGGCATATCAGAAGCCGCTTTGGATGAAGATATAAAGAAGAAGTTCGGCGCAGCTTTTGAAGAAGCCTATGATTCCATGGTGGCGACCAAGATGCTGAATGCAAACATGCGCCAGAACTATGAAGCAGCTCATGATAACGCATTCAAAGAGCACGCTTCAAGACTTGGATATTCCATCGACAACAGAGTTATAGATATGCTTCACCTTCAGCTGAGTGATGACATGAATAACCGCGTTGGAGAAGCCATGAACAACGCCATAGACAGCATCGCCTGACAATTAGTAAAAAAGCAAAAGAGTTATATATAATATATATTATATATAACTCTTTTTTTATTGCTTATTTTTTATGTCTCAACGATTCTTCAAAAAACATCTATCTTACACCGTCTTTTTTACATGACGAACCAGCGTCATTATGCATACCATGTCAACAAACAAAACAATGGCAACAGAAGCCATTCCAACTCCGATTCCAATGTTGTCCGCAATAAATCCAATAATGCCGGGCATGATAATTGATCCAAGACTGGCGATTGTAAGGATAAAGCTCCAGGCAAGCTCATATTTTTTGATGAGCTCACCGGCAAAAGACACCGTGGTAGCGTAAATTCCGGACATTGAAAAGCCAAAGCCCATGATACCTATCATAATGAGCGCCGTACTCTTGCTGAGAATAAGTACTATAAAGAAAAATACGATTCCTATGCCCATGGCAGGAAGAAGATTTTCCTTCTTTACCTTGGTAGACAAAAACGCTGTTGTAAGCCTTCCACAAAGGATCATAACCCAAAGAACACTTGCAGTGATCTGGGCAAGATCGGGAATAAGAAGTCCCGTATCCTTAAAATAGGTGATCATCCATCCGATTACACCCTGCTCAGCGCACAGATAAAAGAACAAAGTTGCAATACAGATGTAAAAGATCTTCTCCTTAAAAAAGCCGAATTTGTCGGAAGACCTACCATCTTCCGCATCAGCACTCTTTTTCTCAACCCGGTCGTCATTCTCGGGAATAAGAAGATACAGCACCCAGGTAATGCATCCCAAAGCCACAAGAAAGCCACATGCATAAACCCAACGAATATCTGCTTCTTTTGTAATGAGCATCAATACAAGCGGGAACAGAAACGCACCCACGGCAAACATGGAATGAAGTCCGTTAAGTGCCCATGCCTTGCCTGTTGCAATGGCATTTATCTTGGTATTGCAATAATTACTTGCGGCGCCTCGTGCAAGGCCCGTTGCAAAGAATGCAAAAGCCAGCAGGAAGTTATTATGCCCAAATAATATAAGCAAATACGAAATTGGAAAAAAGATCTCAAACAAGAGAATGCTCTTCTTTCTCCCGATAAACATGGGAAGTGCTCCTGAAGTAAAGCTCGAAAAGAGATTTCCCACTGAATGAAGGCTCACTATAAGGCCACAAAAGGCATAATCAAGCCCTCTTGAATCCCTTACAAAAGGAAGAAGCGATCCTATTGAGAGTGCCAACATTCCGTTTGCCAGAAAAACCGCGTAGCTGAGAATAAACTGTCTGTTCTGGACTTTGTCTTCAAATAATTGTTTCATCTGATATTTACCACACCTTTTGCCTTCGGGTCATCCATTATGATCTCTCCCACAGAATCTGCGGTGATCGTGCCCAAAAGCGGATTTTTTACGCTGTCAATGTGGCCTGTAACGGTTGCATCAACTTCGGATTTTTCAAAAGAAAGATCCGTACCTTCCATCTTGCAATTGATCAGCTTCAGCCCCTTGCAATAGCATAAAGGCTGCGTTCCGCTAATAGTGCAGTTTTCGAAGGTGACGTTATCGCAATACCATGCCAGGTACTCGCCATTGACGACGCTATTTTTTACTATAACATTTTTTGCGTGCCAAAAGGCATCTTTTGTATCAAAATTACAATTTTCAAATACAGAATCCGTAATGTACTGGAAAGAATACTTGCCCTTTAAAGATACATTCCTAAACCTAAGATGGTCCGATCGCATCATGAAATATTCGCTCTCAGCAGAGCTGTCGTTCATCTCCAAACCACTTACCGACCATCCATACTCAGGAGAGATGATATGGCTGTCTGAGATAGTCACGTCTTTGCACTCTCTTAAGGCCTTTATTCCATGCATTTTAGTCCCGCGAATAGTAATATTACAGCTATACCACAGCGCCGCTCTGCACTTGTCAGTCATTTCAGAGTTCTCGATCAAAAGCGTATCATCATGCCAGAAGGGATACCTGAGGTTAAAAAAGCAGTTATTTACCTGCACATTCTTACTTTCCTTAAGGGCACTCTCGCCGTCTGCAGGACCGTCAAAGCTGCAGTCTGATACTTCCACGCCATTACTTCCGTAAAGCGCGCGTTCCTCATCAAATCTTTGATCTTTATATAAGGTCATAGCAGTTCCTTTCTATCATTTGAGCTCTATCACAGAGTCTCTTTCCACTATCTTAACCGGCAGATGAATATCCTTTTGCACACTGACATCCGACAGTTTTTCAAACAACATATCCACGGCGGTCTTTGCCTTTTCATCAAAATCCTGAGCAATCGTAGTCAGCTTTGGTGTAAGGTACCTGCTCTCAGGAAGATTATCAAATCCGATAACAGAAACCTCCTCAGGAACTCTTTTCCCACACTGTCTTAGTCCCTCGATTACTCCAAACGCCACTATGTCAGACATGGCGGCCACCGCCGTATACTCTTTACCTGCCGAAGCAATTCTCTGCCCGATTTTTACTGCACTTTCATATAAAGAACCAGTAATATAAATATCCTTATCCGAGAAAGGAATCCCTTTTTCCTCAAAAGCACGAATAAAGCCGTTATATCTGCTGAGCATAACACCGCGTTCACCAAACTGGGGCGTAACCAACGCAATTGATCTGTGTCCTTTTTTAAGCAGATACTCCGCAGAAAGAAATCCTCCACGGTAATCATCCATTCCAACGTTGGAAAAACCGCCTTCGGAAGCATAACTGTCAATAAAGACCACCGGGGCATCGAGCGCGGTCTGTATCTGAGGGATTTCTTCCTCCATTACCCCGAGAAAAAAGGCTCCGTCCACATTCCATGAGGCAAGAAGCGGGATAACATCCTTTCCTCTGGGGACGCTTCTTAGCATGATATAATAGTCCCTGCTTCTGATATGTCGCTCAAGCGCAGCAATCATGTGAGCATTGTATGGATTAACGTTAAAATCCTCTTCCGCACCGACGTAAGGTACTACAACACCTATGATCCTGCTGACATTTTTAGCAAGAGACCTGGCCATGGCATTGGGTTTATAACCCTCTTCTCTTACGATCTTTTCAACCTTTTTCCTGGTTTCATCGGAAACCTTGCGGTAATTGCCATTTAGCACATTTGATACAGTTGCCGTGCTGACTCCGGCCAACTCCGCGATATCCTTAAGATTCATTCTTCCCCCGTCAAAAAGAGCCTTTCAGGCATCAACTTCTTTTAATGCATCTTTTATCCTGGTATCTACATCTGACTGTGCAAGCCACTCATAGAAGCCCTCGCCTGCATTATATTCCTCCGCCTTGCGAAGAACAGCTTCTTTGACCAGTGTCTCACACCATGCATTTTCCATGATATCAAAAATTTCTCTGATTTTGTCGGTTTTTTCCTCAATTACTTCTGAAAGAACTATCTTTTTACCTTCAGATACGGAAAATTCCGGGATTATCACCTTTACAAATTTGTTTTCAGGGTCAGTCTCAACCTCATATTCCGACTTGCAACCTGTCACTCCGTAAAGGACCACCTCGTAGGATCTTTTTTCCGGAATAAGCGAAAGTGCGCCCTGCGCCTTGCCAATTTCAATAACAACTGTTTTTTTACTGTCCTTATGACCAACAGTGTAAGTGGTGGTAACGCAGTTTGTCTCACACTCTTTACTGATACCATCATCCTCATACATCTCAAAAGCTCCGTCTTTTCCATATCCCACAAGAAGCCTCATGGCTGCCGGATTTTCTGTTCCGTTTTTGGTATCCTCCAAACTCTCGGGCACAATGCCGCCCTCCTTTAAAAGAACCGGTATGCTGTCAAGTTTTCTGTAAAGATTGAGTCTGTTTCGACCATTATAGCGTTTTCCCGTGAAAATATCATACCATCGACCATCGGGGATCAACATGTTCACCTTGGCCATCCTGAGCATCTCATCACCTGGTTCACAAACAGCCCCCACTATAAGCTCGCTGCCGAAAGTATACTGCGTATATACCTCATATGCCGCATCATCTTCAGGAAGCATGTAATACATGGGCTCAATAAGCATTCTTCCTTCCTTATTTGCCATATGATTCATGGTATAAAGATACGGAACAAGCCTGTGCCTTAATCTCATAAATTCGCCCATTACGCTGCGATAGGGCTCCGAAACATTCCACGGCTCCTTGTTAAAGAAAGGGCTGTTGCTGCTGTGAAGCCTCATTATAGGCGAGAATACGCCAAACTGTATCCACCTTATAAGCCTTTCCTCGTTTTTGTCACCCATCATATGGCCGCCAATATCATGACTCCACCATCCATAGCCTATATTGCTGGCATTATAAGTAAAGAATGGCTGATATCTAAGGCTCTTCCAGGTTGTGATAGTATCTCCCGAAAAACCGACGGGATATCTGTGTGCTCCCGCTCCCGAATACCTTGAAAAGATCAGGCCTCTCTTTCCGTTTCTCTGTGACATTACATAATGGTAATGGTTCAGCAAAAGAAGCGGATCTATGTCACTTTTTCCGCACTTTGTTCCCTGTTGCCAGTCGATCCACCAAAAATCCACACCGTCATCCTCAAAGGGTTCCATTATGTCTTTAAAATATGCATCCCTGAAACCGGCATCATACATGTCAAAATCAATGGTCTCTTCAGTGGAAGGATCCAGACCAAGTCTTTTGGCAACACGTTCATATTGATCCTCGAAGGCCCTTATTCCGTCTGCGGGGTGCAGGTTGAGCGTAGATGCAAGGCCTCTTTTCTTAAGTCCCTTGAGAAACCTTTTATAATCAGGAAACAGCTCTTTATTCCAGGTATATCCTGTCCACCCCGAACCATATTTTGCAGGAACGTCCGTAACATGCCAGTCCATATCGATAACTGCCACGGAAAGAGGAATGTTCTCATTCTCCATCCTGTCGAGAAGCTCGTTGTAGCTTGCCTCCGAATATTTATGATAACGACTCCACCAGTTACCAAGAACGTACCTGGGAATCATGGGAACTCTTCCGGAAAGCTCAAAGAACTCTTTTAAACCTCCTCTGTAATCCTTCCCAAATCCAAAGAAATAAATATCCAACCCGTCAGATTCTCTGGCCACAAGCTCATCATTAACCAGTACTGCGCTACCGGTATCATCCAATACAGCATAGCCCTTTTTTCCAAACAATCCCGGTTCAAGAGGAATTGGGCCATCTGCACAATCCAAAGTCCTTCCTGTTCCGAGCATATTTCCGTCGTTATCGCCATAGTGCCACTCGCAGCCGGTTGAGCGCACGACTATCCATAAACCATCGCTTGAAAACATCCTTTCATTGTAATGGATCTCCAATTCTCCGGTGTCCAGCACAATACCGTTATCGCCTTTTATAACCTTGTAATCCGGTTCTGAAATATCTCTGTTTACCGCCAGAACCGAAGGTGCATCCGTAAAAATGCCTTTCTCACTGTATTCAAGTCTGATAATTCTCTTTGTTACAACTGTAATTCTGTAATTCTTTCCTTCTACCATGTTTAATACCCCCGAGTAGTGAATTGTTTTGTACATACGCCTTTTTACCATAGGTTAAGCGCTTAACCTGTTTTGTAAAATTATATCCGCAGCATTCTGCCTCGTCAAGAATTTTTTCAAGACCTCACATGATACTGCGGATTTCTATCAAATACAGTTATAGCCTTTATTAACCAGAATGTTCTCCACCTGACGCACTTCATCGGTGTGCATGATCATGATGGGAAGACCTGATTCTCTGTTGAAGGACAGATATATATAATTTACATTGATATTGCTGGAATAAAGGGTCTTAAGGATTTTGTCCAACGCTCCGACTTCATCCGGACACTCAACTCCAAGAACCGGCTGTGTCTTACATAAAAATCCTGCGTCGGTAAGAATCTGCTTGCACTTTTCCGGATCGGAAACAACCATTCTGATGATTCCATACTCAGCGGAATCATTGGTTACAGATCCCCAAATGTTGATGCCGTTTTCTCCCAAAAGACCTGTGATCCCCTGAAAACAGCCTTTCTTATTTTCTGCATAAATAGATATCTGTTCTAACATTCCTAAACCCTCGCATACTTTTTCATACTTTATATCAAATATTATTCAAAAAGCTTCTTAACTGCAAGCAAAACATCGTAAGAAGTAAAAGGTTTTACGACAAAATCCTTTGCTCCTTTTTTCAGTGCCATAACGATCATGGACTCATACTTCTGATCTGAACACATGATTATCTTTGCATCTTTATCATAATCAATTATTGCAGACAGCGCATCAATACCGTTCATCTTGGGCATATTGATGTCCAAAAGCATTACATCAGGCTTCAGCTCCTTATACATTTCAACAGCCTTATCTCCGGATGTAGCTTCGCCAACGATCTGGTATTCTTCTACCGGGAGCGCTCCACGGATAAGTTCTCTCATAAGGGCGGTATCATCAGCTATAAGTACCTTTCTCTTCATGTTTTTTCTCCTTATCTCAACACGGCATAAAGCTTCATTTTTAATATAGTATATTTTTTTAAAAAAAGAAACACCGCATTTTGCTTCCTCAAAAGACTAAAATGCGATGTTTTAGAGAAACTCTTACGAGTTTTATAGAAACTGCGGCACGACCGCGTTTTGTGGGAAGCACTCAGACACGAGTGCACGCAATAAATTATCACATATCATAATTGTATGCAAGTGTTTTTTATAAAATTTTTTAACCTTTTTAATTAAATTTGAAACTTTATTTTTTACTTTTGTTGTTTTTTCGAAATTGCATTTCATTTTTTCGGATCACTTTCCCGAGAAACCGCTCTACTACTGCACGTTGTTTCATAATTGATTTCATGATATACTTTCTAGCCTAGTGGAACTTTTAGAGAGGTAAATATGGAAAAAGAAAACAAGATGGGCGTCATGCCCGTAAAACAACTTATTATATCAATGTCTCTGCCAATGATGATCTCAATGCTTGTGCAGGCTCTTTATAATGTGGTTGACAGTATTTTTGTCTCACAGATCAGCGAAGAAGCATTAACAGCGGTTACTCTCGCATTCCCAATGCAGAATCTTATGATTGCCCTGGTTTCCGGTACCGGTGTGGGTATCAACGCACTTCTGTCACGCTCTCTTGGCGAAAAGAACTTTCACAAATCTGATAGCGCCGCCAATAACGGTCTATTCCTTGCTTTTATCAATTATGTGATTTTCTTCTTTATAGGAATACTTGTCGTAAAAAGATTTATTGCAACTCAGACATCAAACGAAGAAATATATAATCATGGCGTTACTTATCTGACTATTATTTGCCTGTGCTCTTTTGGTCTATTCTTCCAGGTAACTCTTGAACGTCTTCTTCAATCCACCGGAAAAACCATCTACAGCATGATTTCACAGACCACCGGTGCTGTTTTAAATATTATTTTCGACCCGATCCTGATATTCGGCCTTGGACCTTTTCCTGAGCTTGGCGTAGCCGGTGCTGCTTATGCCACGATATTCGGACAGATTGTCGGATCTATCATAGGATTGTTTTGTAATCTTAAATACAATAAAGAAATTACTTATTCCTTCAAAAGGGTCATCTCTCTTGATAAAGATACTATCAGGCAGATCTATTATGTTGGTGTCCCCTCTATATTTATGATGTCAATAGGCTCAATCATGACTTATATGATGAACCTGATCCTTGGTACTTTTTCATCAACAGCCACTGCGGTATTCGGAGTATATTTCAAGCTTCAAAGTTTCTTCTTTATGCCGGTATTCGGCCTTAATAACGGACTTATTCCCGTTCTTGCCTATAATTACGGCGCAAAAAGAAAAACGCGCATTGAAGAAGCTCTCCGCTTCTCTCTCATACTTGCAGTTTTAATCATGATCACGGGAGTGATCGTATTTTTAGCTATCCCTTCCGTTTTACTAAACATGTTTAACGCTTCTGAAGATATGGTTGCCATCGGAATCCCGGCACTTAGAACCATATGCCTTTCATTCCCTGTTGCAGGAGTTTGTATTGCCATGGGCTCTATATTCCAGGCATTTTCAAAGAGCATATACTCACTTATCGTCTCTGTTGGAAGACAGCTTGTTGTTCTCATTCCTGCTGCATGGCTTTTGTCAAAACTTGGTCAGATCAACCTTGTATGGTGGGCCTTTCCCATTGCAGAGATAGCGTCCCTTGCGTTATCATCTTACTATTTTGCCAAGTTATACAGAACAACTGTGAAAACACTGTAATCTCATCCACGCATACTTAATTATGTCAATAGTAGTGCGGTTTTTCAGAATTATGCACTAAAAACCGCAGTGTTTTTTGGCATTTTTTCGATTGAAATCCCTTGTGAATGGCTTAAATAAGGTGTAGAATCTTGATTAGTAGTTAAAAACTCAATTTGAGGGAGGTATTATAATGAATAAGACAGAACTTGTTGATGCTATCGCAAAAGCTACTAATCTTTCAAAGAAAGATTCTGAGAAGGCTGTTAAGGCTTTCACAGACGCTGTTTCTAAGGAGCTCAAGAAAAAGGGCAAAGTACAGCTTGTAGGCTTTGGTACTTTCGAGACAGCTAAGAGAGCAGCTAGAACAGGTAAGAATCCTCAGACTGGTGCTGCTATTAAGATTCCTGCAGCTACAGTTCCTAAGTTCAAACCCGGCAAGGCTCTTAAGGATGCTGTTAACGGAAAGAAGAAATAATTCAATTTATAATAAAAAACCCGGATATGTTTCATATCCGGGTTTTTTTGTGCCTTTAAATTATCAATAAAAACCGATCAATTACCTGTTCTACCCTTAAGCTTCTCTTCCAAGGCCTTGTGCGCCTCATAAATGTCCATGTTTATATCCATGTCATGCTGGATCAGATTTCTTATATA
>JAILOW010000167.1 GCA_024690635.1 Butyrivibrio sp. | reverse complement strand
GGGTGATCACCTATGAAGACGGAAGTACTGCGATAGAATAAAAATATACAAAATAACGACCTTATAAAACTGTTAAACGTTTCCGTTGTGAAAAAGTGCACAAACGGAAACGTTTTTTATTGTGCAAAAGATGCAAAACATTAATAAACATCAAAGGATTTTAAAGACTGACAGAAGTATTCTCTATGTTTTTGCACAAATGCCGTTGTTATAATCTAGTCTGTAATCAACAATCAATTTTTTAAGGAGGATTAAGTAATGAAAAAGAAATTGGTTAGTCTTTTAATGGTTTCTGCATTAGCAGCTTCTATGCTTGCAGGATGCGGAGAGAAGGCTGCAGAGACAGCTACAGAGACAGCTGAGACAGTTCAGGAGGTTGCAGAGACAACTGCTGATACAGCTGCTGATACAGCTGAGGAAGCTGCAGATGCAGTTGCTGAGTCAGCTGGTAACTCTGATCTCGCTGACAAGAAGGTTGGTGTATGTATCTATCAGTTCAATGATAACTTCATGACACTTTTCCGTAACGAGATGGAGAGCTATCTTGTATCTCTCGGATTTAGCAAAGACAACATCACAATCGTTGATGGTGCAAACGATCAGGCTACACAGACAAACCAGATCCAGAACTTCATCACACAGGGTGTTGATGTACTTGTAATCAACCCTGTTAACTCTTCTTCAGCAGAGACAATTACAGACCTTGTAGTTGGCGCCAACATTCCTCTCGTTTACATCAACAGAGAGCCCAATGCTGATGAGGAAAAAAGATGGGAAGATAACGGATGGGACGTAACATACGTTGGATGTGACGCTCGTCAGTCAGGTACAATGCAGGGTGAGATCATCGTTGACCTTGGTCAGGATGCAGTTGACCTTAACGGCGACGGCAAGATCCAGTACATCATGATCGAAGGTGACCCTGAGAACGTTGATGCTCAGTATCGTACAGAGTTCTCAATTAAGGCTCTTGAGGATGCCGGATGGACAGTAGAGTGCCTCGATGATGAGGTTGGTAACTGGGATCAGGCTACAGCTCAGCAGCTTGTTGCTAACGCTCTTACAGCTCACGCTGATACAGAGGTTGTATTCTGCAACAACGACGCTATGGCTCTTGGTGCCCTTCAGTCAATCGAAGCAGCCGGCCGTAAGGTTGGTGAGGACATCTACCTTGTAGGTGTTGATGCTCTTTCAGAGGCTCTTGAGGATGTACTTGCAGGAACAATGACAGGTACAGTATTCAACGATCACATCGCTCAGTCTCACGGTGCAGCAGATGCAGCTGTTAACTTCATCACAGGTGCAGGCAACAAGTACTACATCGGATGTGACTACGTAAAGGTTACAACTGACAACGCTCAGTCAGTTCTTGACAGCCTTAAGTAATTTGAATTAAATGATTTACCCTGTGCGGGTGCTTCTTGCGCCCGCACTATTTTTAGGAAAAGAAATGCTGTGTATTATTTTTTTATTTAACGGAAAAGGGGTATGATATGGCATCGGAATACAAATTGGAACTGAGAGGCGTATCCAAGTCCTTTCCCGGTGTAAAGGCATTGGATAACGTACAACTGGCAGTAAGGCCCGGTACCGTCCATGCACTCATGGGAGAGAACGGAGCCGGAAAATCCACACTGATGAAATGTCTTTTCGGTATCTACAAGATGGATGCCGGAGAAATCTATATCGACGGTGAAAAGACAATAATCGAAAACCCTGATGAGGCTATGAAAAAGGGAATAGCCATGGTGCATCAGGAATTACAGCCGGTACTTGCAAGAAGCGTTGCTGAGAATATGTTTCTTGGAAGATTTCCGGTAAAGAAATTTGGTCCTCTTCAGGTAATTGACCATAAAACAATGTACGAAGAAACAGAGAAGTGGCTCAAGGAAGTTGACATGGACTTCGATCCCAAGGCTCAGCTCGACACACTGTCAATCGGACAGATGCAGTCGGTTGAGATTGCCAAGGCGGTTTCACATAACGCCAAGGTTATCATCTTTGACGAGCCTACATCTTCTCTTTCAGATAGTGAGGTAGAAACACTTTTCAAGATCATGGAGACACTCAGAGACAGAGGTGTTGCAATGATCTATATCTCACACAAGATGGATGAGATCAAGCGTATCGCAGATGATGTAACCATCATGCGAGACGGAACATACATCGGAACATGGCCTGCAGCAGACCTGACCATCGATGACATCATTGCCAAGATGGTAGGCCGTGAGCTCACCAACATCTATCCTCCCAAGGACAGAACTCCGGGTGAGGTTGTCATGGAAGTTAAGGGAGTATCTTCAATCCATGAGAAATCCTTCCAGGATGTTTCCTTCACTTTGAGAAAAGGTGAGATCCTTGGATTTGGCGGACTTGTCGGTGCTCAGAGAACAGAGCTGATGGAGGGTATCTTCGGTATCAGAAATCTCTCTGCCGGTGAAGTATATATCCACGGTAAAAAGGTTAACATTAAAAAGCCTGTGGATGCCATGAATGCCGGAATGGGAATGATCACGGAGGACAGAAGAGGAAACGGTATCTTCGGATGTCTTTCAATAAAAGATAATGTTGGTGTATCTGTTTACAACAAGTATCTTAAAGCAGGATTCGTCCTGGATCACAAGAGCATTAACGCAGTAGTTGATGATAACATCAAAAAGCTGAGCATCAAGACCCCCAGCATGCAGGAGCATATTTCAAACCTGTCCGGTGGTAATCAGCAGAAGGTTATCGTATCAAGATGGCTGGCCAATGATCCTGATATCCTTATCATGGATGAGCCTACAAGAGGTATCGACGTAGGTGCAAAACATGAGATCTACGAGATCATGACTGACCTTGCCAAGCAGGGTAAAGCGATCATTATGATTTCTTCAGAGATGGCAGAGCTTTTGGGAATGTCAGACAGGATCTATGTAATGTGTAACGGTAAATTGCGTGGCGAGATCACACAGGAGAGCGAAATGACTCAGGAAAAAGTAATGAGTTACGCTACTCAGTTCTAATTAGGATAGAGAGGAAAAAATCATGGTTAAGACAAAACAGCAGAAAATGGTAGATTTCCTTATAAATAACGGCGTTATCATTGTTATGTTCATCCTCGTTATTTATACAGGAATTACAACAGATAACTTCATCACTTCAAACAACCTGCTCAACATTCTTATGAATATGAGCTCACGTCTTGTTATTGCTCTTGGTATTGCAGGCTGCGTTATTACCGCAGGATGTGACCTTTCAGCAGGACGTATGATCGGACTTGCAGCTTGTATCGCAGGTACTCTTCTTCAGAAGATGGATTATTCAAACAAGTTTTATCCCGGCAAGGAGCCCCTTAACATCTTTGTAGCACTTCTTATCGTAATGCTCATCTGCGGATGCTTTGGTGCCATCACCGGATTCTTCATCGCATTCCTTCACGTTCCTCCCTTCATCGCAACACTTGCTATGATGGAGATCGTTTACGGACTTGCACTTATCTACACAGGAGCTACTCCTCTTGGTGGATACACCTCAGAGTACACAAACATTTCTTCCGGACGATTCCTGGGAGTGAGTTACCTGATATGGATAGCCGCACTTGTTGCAGCCATCACATGGTTCATCTTTAACATGACACGTCACGGCAAATACATGTATGCTATCGGTGGAAACCCTCAGGCTGCAGAAGTTGCCGGTGTACCTGTAAAGACAACAATGATCCTTATCTACATGAAGGCCGCTATGATGTACGGTCTTGCAGGCTTCATGCTTGGTGCTAAGGCCGGCGGTGCATCCGTTAACCTTGGTTACGGCTACGAGATGGAAGCTATCGCAGCTTGTACAATCGGTGGTGTATCAGTTACCGGTGGACGTGGTAAGGTTTCAAGTGCCATCATCGGTGTTGCCGTATTCGAGCTTTTGAAAGCAGCTCTTCAGTATCTTGGAGTAAACGCAAACGCACAGTATATTGCTATCGGCGTAGTTATCTTCATCGCTATCTCACTTGATATCCGTAAGTACGTTGCTAAAAAGTAATAACATCATGTATTATAGGGGTGTGGCGTTTTGCGTCACACCCTTTTATGTTACAGAGAGTTTTGTAAAGGAGTTTTGATATGAGTTTTGCGGAATTTATGGATCATGCAGGAATAGAGATCCTGGTATTTGGTATCTGCATGTTTTTTGGCATCAGGCTTATTGTTACAAAGGATGTGGCCATTATTCAAAAGCAGTTTAAAGACAGTATCAAGCAGCCGGAGGAGTACGCTGTTCACGCCGGATATCTTATTTTGTTCCTCGGTGTTGCTGCGCTTATAATGGCAGGCCTTAGTTTTATCAACTACATAGCTGCTGCAGTATGGATGGTTTTGGCAGTTGTGGTTATGAGTGTTTTTTGGAAGAAGATATACGACAAGTATAATTAAAGGGTTCTTTGATGAATAAATATTCTGTAATGCTCGTCGATGACGAGGAAGATGTGGCCCAGGCCATTGTAAAAAAGCTTGACTGGGAGAGCATGGGCTATGAGGTTCCCAGTTATGCGCATAACGGTCTTGAAGCTCTGGATCTTGCAGAGCAGAAAAGACCTGACGTAGTAATGAGTGATATAAAGATGCCATATATGGACGGTATGGAGCTTGCACGAAACTTAAAGCGCCTTTACCCGAATATCAGGATCATCTTTTTCTCAGGTTTTGATGAATTTGAATATGCCAAGGAAGCCATAAGGCTTGAGGCTGAGGAATACATTCTAAAGCCCATTGATGCAGGGGAACTGAAGGAAGTGTTTGCAAGAGTCCATACAGCCCTTGATAAAGAGATCGATGAAAAGCTTAACGTGGCTACACTTGAAAACTATTACATAGATTCTCTTCCTCTTTTGCAGGAGGACTTTTTTGCGTCCCTTGTAGAAGGAAGAATAGCTGATAAACGTATCGACAAGTTCCTTGGGGACTACCGCATTGATCTGACGGGGCCGTACTATCTTGTTTCCATAGTGCATATTAGCACAGGCAGCATCCCCGAGGGTATGAATCCCATTCTTTTATCCGTATCTGTGCGTAAGCTCCTGGAAGAGCGTATGGATGAAAAGTGGAGATGCAGGTTCTTTTCGTATCTTGGAAGCACTGTGATGATCGCACAGATTTCAGAGGAAAAAGAGGTCATGGCGTTTACCGATGACTGTGACAGGATCTGCAGACTCGCAGAGAGCATCTGCAAAGTAAGCGTTACCATAGGTATAGGCAGTATCTGCAGCTCTTTGTCCGATATAGACAAATCCTATCAGGGGGCGAGGGACGCGGTTTCCTACAGGGTTTTGTACGGAAGCTCCAAGGCTATCAACATCGCAGAGGTAGCTCCTCTTGAAAAAGAGGCTGAGCCGGAGAGCGGCGCAGATGAACTTGTTGATCTGTTTAAAAAGATAAAGATGGCAGGCTGTGAAGAAGTGGCAGAAGCCGCCAGAAGGTATGCGGCTGCCAATGCGGAAAAGCAAAGCACCATTCAGAATTACCGCTTTTTTGTAATGGAGCTTGTGAGCGAGCTCTACAAGTTTGCAAGAAACAACCAGCTGGATCTTGGCAGCATCTTTGATATGAATACTGATGTTTACTCCAAGGTGCAGCAGATGGAACAGGGCGAGCTCTCAAGGTGGCTTGAGGACGTCTGCGTCAAGATGCATGCCCTTATGGGGGACAAAAGAAGCGATAACACCAGGTCTTTTGTTACAAAGGCCAAGGATTACGTGGCAGATCACTATGCGGATCAGGATCTGTCCATAGATTTTATCTGTAACTATCTGGGTGTCTCCAGCGCTTATTTTTCAACGGTATTCAAAAAAGAGACCGGCAAAACTTTTGTGGGTTATCTTACGGAATACCGCATGATCGAGGCGCAAAGGCTTCTGGTGGAGACAGATGAAAAGACTTACGTGATAGCAGAGAAGGTGGGATATGCAGATCCCAACTATTTCAGCTATGTTTTCAAAAAGCAGTTTGGGGTATCTCCTTCAAAGTATAAGTCAGGAAAAGAATGAGAGATTTATACAGGTTTTCAAAGGAAAAAGTTGAGGGCATAATGACCAGGTGGAGGATCAACCGCTATATGAAGCGTATCGTCCCCAGGAGCATTCAGGTTACCGTTTCGGTGTCATTTACCGTGGTAGCCATTGTTTGCATGCTTGCAATGGGAATTGCCCTCTATGAGAGATTTAATATCAGATCCGAGCAGATGCTGACGGATACCTCGCAGCAGCTTCAGGATCAGACCGTTACCAATCTTGAGGAATACCTTCGCAATATGAGACGAATGTCCGATGCCATCTACTACGATGTGGTAAAAGACATGGACTTTACCAAGGATTCACCCATCAGGCAGATGAATCTTTTGTACGAGGCAAACAAGGATTATCTTATCAGTCTTGCACTGTATTCAGAGGATGGAAGCCTGATCGCGGCTTCTCCTGTCGGGGTTGAAAAAGAAAATCTTGATGTCACCACTCAGCCCTGGTTTCAGAAGGCTCTGAATAAGCCTGAGAACCTTCATTTTTCACTTCCCCACGTCCAGAATATCTTCGTGGACGATCCCACCTTCAGATATTATTGGGTGATCTCCCTTAGCCGCGCTGTTGAGCTTAACTACGGCGGCGTGCCAAAGTCGGGAGTTCTTTTGGTAGACATGAACTATGCTGCCGTTGAGCAGATGCTTGACAGCGTAAATGACAATACATCGCAGCAGTATGTGTATCTTAGCGACAGCATGGGAGATATAATTTATCATCCAAGGCTCATGCAGATAAACACGGGGCTTTACCGCGAAAATACGGCGCAGACCGCCTCCTATGATGATGGAAGCCATACGGAAAAATCTGCGGAGGGCAGCAGGATCGTAACGGTAAATACCGTCAGCTACACCGGAT
Organism: Butyrivibrio sp.; assembly: GCA_024690635.1. Next base: position 5,389 of record JAILOW010000167.1, on the reverse strand, counting down.
GGAAGCTGGTAAACGTTATTCCCACCACCAATACCTACAGAGGAATGAAGGATATCAGATACTTCGTTATCATGATCTTATCCATCACTCTTTTGGCCATGCTGATCCTCAACAGGCTGGTGGCAAGCCGTGTTACCAAGCCTATCCGTAAGCTCAATGATTCCATCAGAGATATCGAGACGGGAAGCATTGAGCCTGAGGTTTATATCGGCGGACCTTCTGAGGTGGAGCATCTGGGAAGGACACTCAGATCCAGTTATGACCAGATCAATCAGCTTATGAAGGACATGGTGGCATCCCAGGAGGAAAAGAGAAAGAGCGAGCTGGATGCTCTGCAGTCCCAGATAAATCCCCACTTTTTATACAACACTCTTGATTCCATCGTATGGATGATCGAGGGCGAAAAGTACAATGATGCGGTGTTTATGATAACCCAGCTGGCAAGTCTTTTCAGGGTTGCTCTTTCAAGCGGCAAGACCATTATCCCCATCGAGGATGAGATACGTCATGCCCAGAACTATATGAATATTCAAAAGGTGAGATTCAAGGATGCCTTCACGGTATCTTTTGACATACAGGAAGAGATAAAGAGCCTTTGTACGGTAAAGCTAATTGTTCAGCCTATTCTTGAAAACTCCATTTACTACGGCGTAAAGGATATGGAGGATGGAGAGATAAAGGTAAAGGGATTTATCGGAGAAGACAAAGACGTCTATATTACTGTTTCCGATAACGGTTTTGGAATGAATGAAGAGCAGCTGGAGTATCTTTTGACGGATGATACGAGAGTGCGTAAGCACGGCTCCGGTGTGGGACTTATAAATGTGCAAAGACGTATTCAGCTAAGATTCGGTGCTGAGTACGGCCTTCAGATCGACAGCGAGCCCGATGAAGGTACGAAGGTTACGATTCACCTGCCTGCGATTCCTTATAATGAGGAGAATCAAAAGCTTCTGGAATCGGGAAAGGAGCTGGCGGATGAAAAGTAAGAATCTGTTTATCATTGTTATGTCGGGTCTTTTGATAGTGCTGCTCCTTACGTCCACATCAGCTCTTATTATGAGCGGAATGAAGGAAGAACCCAAAAGAGTGTCTGTGGTCGTGGATGACAGCAGCTCTGTAAGATGGGACTCCTTTTATGCGGGACTTAAGCAGGCTGCCAGAGACTACGGCGTGAAACTCAATATAGTAGCTACCGGTAAAAACCTTACTTTGAATCAACAGTATTCGCTGATAAATGATGAGATTGCCAAAGGAGCTTCCGGGGTTATCGTGCAGTTCAACAACAGCATGGCTACAGAGAGCATGATCGCTGCCATAAGCCAGAAGGCAGTGCTTGAGCTGGTGGAAACCAACGTGGATGCTGACGTTAACGTGGAAGGCAACTATGCCTGCATAAAGCCTGATGATCTGGAGCTTGGAAGGGCTCTTGCCAATGAAGTCAGGATCGGTGCAGGCAATGACCTGTCGGATAAGAAGATCGGCGTTGTAATGGGCAATCAAAAGCTCTATTCCATGAAGGACAGATTTCAGGGATTTACTGAAAATATCGAATCCTCAGGAGCGGAGATCGTATGGCAGGAAGTGGGAATGATCCATGCTTCCGATAACATCAGGGTAAAGCAGGAGTATTTCTACGCAGATATAATAGTGGCTCTTGATAATGACGGGCTGGAGGCTGCCTGCGAGTACGCGGGATCATCGGATGAAAAACCGCTTATTTTCGGAGAAGGGATCTCCATCAAAAATGTAAGTTATCTTGATGATGGGCTTATGTGTTCAATGGTGGTTCCAAATGAGTACTACATGGGATATCAGAGTCTTTCAGGGGTGGTACGCAGAATAAATAACAGGCTCACTCCCATGCAGGATGAAACTGTAGGCTTCAGAGTCGTAAACAGGGACAATATGTTTGATGAAAGTAATCAGAGTCTTCTGTTCCCTATTGTTGAGTGATAAAAGGGAGATTAAAGGTTTATGTCAGGGATAAAGAAAACGGTGTCACTTCTTTTGATCGCTGTCATGATGGTCTGTATCGTGGCAGGGTGCGAGAGTGGCAGAACTCAGGTCAGAAATGACAAGATAAAGATAGGAGTATCGGTGTACGATCAGTACGACACCTTTATCTCCCAGCTGATCACATGTCTACAGGACAATGTTGATCCGGAAGAAGCGGAGATGGTGATCTATAACGCTTCTCAGAGCCAGCAGACTCAGAACAGTCAGGTAAAAAAGATGATAGAGGATGAGTGCGATGTTATCTGCGTTAATCTCGTGGACAGAACGGACCCTACCTTTGTCATAGATGCTGCAAGGAAAAATGACGTCCCCATAATATTCTTTAACAGAGAGCTGGTTGAGGGAGACTTAAGCCGCTGGAATAAGCTCTTTTACGTGGGAGCGGATGCTATCCAGTCAGGGAAGCTTGAGGGAGAGATCGCAGCCACCACCTGCCTTACGGACAAGACTATCGACAGAAACGGCGACGGAGCCATACAGTACGTGGTTTTAGAGGGAGAAGCAGGGCATCAGGACGCTATTGTAAGGACTGAGTATTCCGTGGATACGCTTATCAGCGCGGGTATCGAAGTTGATAAAGTGGGATATGCCATAGCTAACTGGAACAGAGCCCAGGCTCAGACCAAGATGGCGCAGTTTATCGAGCAGAATGATGATGACATCGAAGTGGTTCTTTCCAATAATGATGATATGGCCCTTGGCGCCATCGATGCCTACGAAGCCAGCGGTATGAAGAAAAGCGACTGGCCGGCGATTTTCGGAATTGACGGAACGGACGTTGGGCTTGAGGCTGTTCGTGATGACAAGATGATTGGAACTGTTTATAATGACAAAGAAGGTCAGTCCCGGGCTGTATACAGGCTTGCGGTCACTATTGCAAAGGGAGGCTCCATCGAGGATCTTTCCGATGAATTTGTGATAACAGACGGCAGGTATATAAGGCTTGATTATGAAAAGGTGACTGCCGCCAACATCAATAAATATATCAAGAGGTGAAGATATTGAATCAGGAGACACTGGATAAAAAGATATATATAAAGTCGGTTATCATGATAGTCATCATGGCACTTGCGGTGGCTATTTTGCAGGGTAATCCCTATACCTCCGTGGCATTTGGAGCACCAAGGCAGGTGCAGGTTCTTATGCTGTTTCTTGTGTCAATATTAGCTACCGGGATCTGGGGCTACAAGGTAAAGACAGGGAAGCTTTCCTATGAAGGAGGGCTTTTGTTCACGGTATTTTTCGGAACTCTTATGAGGGTCGGATACGTTCTTTTTGTGGACATTCAGACTCTTCAAAATGACGGCGGAACATTTACCGGATATGGAACTTCTCAGATAAATGACGGACATATCGGATATATCGAGTACATCTACAAGTTTTTCCATCTTCCTGATATGGATCCTTATGAGCACTTCGGCTATTATCATCCGCCTTTTCATCATATCATCGAGGCACTTTGGCTGACGGTTCAGAGATTTATCGGTGTTCCCGAAAAGTTTGCTTTTGAAAATCTTCAGGTGCCCACGCTTATTTATTCTGCTCTTTGCATGGTTGTCATGCTGCACATTCTGGAAGAGAGCGGTGTTAAAAAGAATCTTATGGCAGCAGGACTTGCTCTTTTTGCTTTTCATCCAAGGATGATGGTTCTTGCAGGCTCTGTAAATAACGATATTCTGGCACTTCTTCTTTTGCTTGTTACCATTTGGAGAACTCTTTCCTGGATACATGAAAAGACCTTTAAGAACGTGATACTTATTGCCCTGGCCCTTGGCTTTGGCATGATAAGCAAGTTAAATACAGCGATCTGTGCTTTCTCTATTGCGGTACTGTTTTTGGTATGCCTGATCAACAGGATAAAGGATGCCAACACGGTAAAGATAAAGGAGATCATTTTACAGTACGTGGTATTTGGCGTTATATGTATTCCTATAGGACTTTCATATATTGTGAGGAATATAGTGTTTTTCGGAGAAAAGCCCGGAATCCCTTCACCTGCCATTATTCCCAATGAGTCGGTGATGTATACGGGAGAATTTTCTGTATGGTCTATTATAGGAATCCCTTCTTTTGCGGACTGGCATGTGGCATTTCCTTTCCATCCTTTAAGCGCCAAGGCTATTCACAACACCTGGGTTATACTGTTCCAGACAGGGCTCTTTGCCGAAATCTATCCTGCGGGAGCATCTGACCATCTTTTGAGTGCAGCCCAGATAGCCTATGTTTCCTCAATCATTCTGGCGCTTGTGACCACGGTTGTCTTTCTTGTTGGATTTGTAAGGAGATTTTTCAAAGAGTTCCCCGCAGACAGAGAATGCTTTGCAGTTACGGGATTTTTGTGGCTTACCTATGTATTTATGCTTCTTAGCTTTGGACTGTATGTATTTAAGTATCCGTACACCTGCAGCAGCGACTTTAGATACATGACGGCTTCTCTTGTGTTTACATCCCTTGGATATGTACTGTGCAGGGGTGGCGCAGGGGGAATTATCGGAAGCAGGGATGCTAATTCAGGCGTTTCGGAAGGTGAGGCTGTTAAGAAATCCGGTGCTGCCGCCGGTATCTTCGGGTATGTTATGAAGATGCTGATGATACTTACGCTTGGATGCTCGCTGGTATTTTATATTGGATGGTTTTTGGGGTAATTGTTGAGATCTGATGCCTTTTTTGAAGCTTTTATTGATAAAGGGTTGGAGATTTGGTATTAGAAGTTTGTACTTGAATTTGTTGGAGGAGTATAAAGATGAGTGAGTATAAGGTGAGAAGGGCTCTTGAAAAGGACATCCCTGCCATTATGGAGCTTCTGGTGCAGGTGGATATGGTTCATCATAACGGACGCCCTGATATATTCAACGGCCCTGCCACAAAATACAATGAGGAGCAGCTTGCAGAGATACTTGCTGATCCCAAAAGGCCTGTTTTTGTATGTGTGAACGGTGAGGATACGGCTGTGGGACATGCCTTCTGCGTGCACAAGCAGATAGTTGGTGATCCGGTGCTTACAGATATCAGGTCTCTTTATATTGATGATATTTGTGTTGATGAGAACTGCCGCGGCCATCATGTAGGCAAGCTCCTGTATGATCATGTCCTTGAGTACGCCAAGTCAGAGGATTTCTACAATGTTACGTTAAATGTCTGGAGCTGCAATCCATCAGCCCTTGCTTTCTATGAAGCTATGGGTATGAAACCCCAGAAAATAGGCATGGAAAAGCTGCTTAAAGACTGACTTGAAAAATAATTGGAAAATAATGAAAAAAGTAGTTGCTTTTCTTTTTCCACCGTTATATAATTGAGAACGTCGTCGGGGTGTGGCTCAGTTGGTAGAGCACTATCTTAGGGAGGTAGGGGCCGCGTGTTCGAATCACGT
>JAILOW010000141.1 GCA_024690635.1 Butyrivibrio sp. | reverse complement strand
CAATATCCTTACAAGCATCTGCAGCGCTCATATAGGACTTATCCTTGTGGCAGCAGCGCTTTTCCTCTACAGACTGGTAAGGCTCTTTGAAGAGATAAAGGGTAAGTGGCATGGAAAAGCCTATACAATAGGAGCCTTTGTTCTTGTGGCAGCAACTGTCATTGCAGGAATTATCTACCTTGCAGGCAGCGTTGATCTGGAATTTGGAAACAGCAGAGGCCTTATCTGGAGCATCTGTCTGGATCTGTTCAAGGGACTGAATCCTATTCAAAAGCTTGTGGGAATAGGGCAGGACGGAATCTATTCTTATGCCTACAGAGACCCTGAGATGACCACATCTCTTATGAACGTATTTGGCTTTAACCAGCTCACCAACGCCCACTGCGAGCCTCTTACAATCCTCATAGAAAGAGGCATAATCGGTCTTGTATCCTATCTGGCCCTTGTAGCATGCGCCTTTATCACTTTTTGGAAGAACAAAAAAGAGAACACAGTTTTATTCTGTGTTCTCCCGATTGCTGCTTATTTTGCTTTTGGACTTGTGTCCTTTTCCCTTCCTGTTTCTACGCCGTACCTTTGGCTTTTTTTAGGTCTGGGACAGGGATACTGTCGTCCAGTTCATGGAAAAACGAACGAGTCCTGACAAGCCCTGACAGCGCATCTTTGTATTCATACAAAAAGCGCTCGTTGATATTTTCCGCACCGTACATCTGAACGCGGCCTTCATAGGCATTCAGCACTGAAACGTAGTGCTTGTCCTGATTGAACATGTGGAAAATCTCATCTTTTCTTCGACGGGGATGCTTGGAAGCAAATCTTCTGATATCAAGCTGAAGATCTACAGCCAGGGTCATCTCCCTCTTTCTGACGTTGTGAAGAAGTTCTTCGTACTTTTCTTCACTGATCTTTTTCAGCCGGTCTGTAAATTCCATACAGCAGGCATTGTCCGGAAGACGCAGTCTCACGCGATCTGTCTGAACGTAGAGATCATCGACTTCCGCAACAACCTCCGGAACCAGAGGTTTGTTGTTGTAATCCAGAATTATAACCTTATCCCCAATTTTAAGCATAGACACCTCCAACAGTTAATAGTAGCGGTGTTACATACTTTATTATACCATATAACGACAGTTTCTGTGGGCATTTTCTGCGAAAAACTTATGCTTTATGATGAGGAAATTCCGCAACAAATCGGATGATATCATCCCCTTCTTTCAGGGCTTTGATGGAGCCGTGATGACTGTCTGTAATAGCCCTTGCAACCGAAAGTCCGATGCCGTAGCCGCCGGTTTCTCTGCTTCTGGAAGAATCCGCCCTGTAGAACCTGTCAAAGAGCCTGTCCAGGTTCCCCGAAGGGAGCTGATCGCAGGTGTTTGAAACCTCAAGCTTTATGCTTTTTTCTTTTGAAAGAGAAACTTTGATATTTCCCTTATCCGACGAATATTTGATGGCGTTATCTATGAGAATCGCTGTCAGCTGATTAAGTGCGTTCCTGTCTCCCGTTACGTGGATACCCTCGGTGATATCCGTTTCATAGAGCTTTCCCTTGGAGGCAGCAAGAGTATCAAAAGAGCCTGCAACTTCTTTTACGATGCCGCTTAGGTCCGTATCCTCAAAGACCGATGCGGTGCTCTCTTCCGACATGCGGGAAAGAGTCAGAAGATTTTTAACCAGAGCGTTCATGCGCTTTACCTGATTTTTCGTGCTGTCCGTCCACTGGGTTTTGCCGCCCTCAAGCTCCATTACATCAACGTTTGCCGAGATCACAGCAAGGGGAGTTTTAAGCTCATGCCCTGCATCCGTGATGAACTGCTTTTGCTTTTCAAGGGATTCCACAACGGGAGCAACTGCCTTTCCGGAAAAGAGATAAACCAGGATGAACATTGCAACAAGTGTCAGAGCGCCGATGAGTACTGTCTGCGCAAGGAGCGTGTAAGCTCTGAGGATCTGTGTACTCAGGTCCACAAAGATATAAAGCTCTGAGCCGTCGTCTTTTTGGGAAACACGGTATCTGAAGGAGTGGTAAAGACCTTTTTCTTTTCCCCTGGATCTAACCGCAAGGGCGTATTTGCCGGCCTCTTCGGTAGTTACGGAGGCGATGCGGTCAATAAAGGACTCACTGATGTTTCCGTCGCTATCAATCTTTACCCAAAAGAATCTTGCCTGGAAAGGCATCTCCATAGACCTTGTGTTGTTAAGGCGCTGCAGCTGGAAGGGATCTTTCGGCCCTGTGGGGGCATTTCCCGGTGCGTTTGCAGGAACGCCTGAAGGCACAAAATCAAGCATCCCCGGGAAAAAGCCGTCATTGTCGGCAAGGATAGAGAGCTGATTGTCCGCATCACGAAACATGGAAATGATGTTTGCCACATTCATGACGGTTATCATTATGGTAAGGATCACCAGAAGAGAGAGCATGGCGGTGATCACGAATTTCCTTCTCAGTTTTTTTACCATGGCATCACCTTTCTGTCAGGCTGTAGCCTACGCCTCTTGAAGCCTTGATCTCACAGGTCGCTTCCAAAGATGCAAGCTTTTTCCTGAGGTTTGAGATATAGACCCACACTACGTTTACGTCTGCTTCGCCATCAGCCCAGATCTTATCCATGAAATTGTCGACGGATATGATGCGGCCGGGAGTTGACATGAGCATCTCCATCATCTGAAACTCCCTGTTGGCAAGGTGTATGCTCTCATGCCCGGGAGTTGAAAGATCGTATCCCGCTCTGTCCAGAGTAAGGTTCCCGCAGCTAAGGTTCGTTGGAGCAAAATCCGCTTTCCTGCGGAGCATGGCGCGAAGCCTTGCAAGGAGCTCTCCCGTATCAAAGGGCTTGGGCAGATAGTCATCCGCTCCAAGATCCAGACCTCTTATCCTGTCCTCAACTTCAGTCTTGGCGGTAAGGAACAAAACAGGAGTTGATATGCCGTTTCCTCTGATGGATTTTAGGACATCGGTTCCGTCCATCCCCGGCATCATGATATCAAGGATAATGCCGTCGTATTCTCCGCTTGTTATATAGTCAAGAGCGTCGGTTCCGTTGTAGACCGCATCAACGCTGTAACCGTTGTGCTTTAATATGGCCACAAGGGCGTTTGAAAGCTCTTTTTCATCATCTGCCAAAAGAAGTCTCATAGATAACCTCCGGGGAATTCATGCACTACGAATATCAATATAATTTTAGCATGGTATAATACCAGTTAAAAGCTGCCGCATTTTGTCAGCAGTGTTTTGGAGTAAGCACAGAGATGGCATATAGCATGGATTTAAATAAAGATTTGAAAAAACCAAAAAGAAAAACCACCCTGATAAAACCTGGGGTGGCAGCAGTACTTTTACTTTTCAGCGCGCTTTTTAACGCGGCAGCCTGGTTTGTTCCGGGGTTCTCGGATCTTTTTACGGATAATGTATTTGTTCATATATCGAGAATTTACGGCTCCCTTACGAGCCTTGCGCCCTTTTCGGTTGGGGAGATCATGCTGATCATAGGAGTACTTCTGATACCGGCAGCTATCATTCTTGCGGTATTAAAAAAGCCGCAGTTTTTGCGGGCGCTGCCTCTTATCATTGCGATCGTGGTGACGGTGATGTCCCTTAACTGCTTTGTTTTGTATCACTGCTCCCCCATACCCTGCGGAACTTCCGAGGGAAAAGAGTATAATCTTGAGGACCTTACGATCCTGAGGGACTACATAGTAAAAAAGTGCAATGAGATGGCAGAGGAGATCCCGCACGACGAGCAGGGAAATGTCATCTACGACGGGGATATGAAAGCGCAGGCAAAAAAAGCTGTTGCAGGCCTTTCCTCGCAGTATAAGCGCCTTGGGGGATTTAACGTAACGCCCAAAGCCCTGACTTTTTCAGGCTTTATGAGCCAGCAGTACATGCAGGGGTACTATTTTCCCTTTTCCATGGAAGCCAATTACAACGACGAGATGAGCATTATGAACAAGCCCTTTACCATGTGCCATGAGCTCACCCATACCCACGGCTACATCTACGAGGATGAGGCCAATTTCCTTGGCTTTTTGGCCTGCATAAATTCAGATGATCCGGTATTTCGCTACAGCGGATACCTTGGTGTTCTCAACTATGTGAACAACGATTTTTACGATGCCGTGGATGAGGAGACCTACAAGGCCCACGTAAGGATCTCGGATCAGGTGCGCTATGACAATCTCTTTCTTACGGATGAAGCCTGGGAGCGGGTTGAGGATAACGCAATCCTTGATACCGAGACGGTTAAAAAGGCGGCGGACACCTTCATTGATACGAACCTTAAGGTAAACGGTGTCTCGGAAGGAAAAGTCAGCTACGGCAAGGTTGTTGACCATCTTCTTTACTACTACGACAATCACCCGTATAATTAGAGCCTGAGATTTATATTGGAAGAGGAAAAGATTTAATGAAGAGATTTTCAGAAAAAATTAAAAAGGCGGGGATCACCCTGACTGCGGCAGCAGCTCTTGCTGCAATACTTGTGGCGTGCGGTCCTTCCGATGAAAAGCTTGCGGAAGCCGAGGAAGCAAGAACCATCCTGCTTGGAGCAAAAGAGGCAGCAGAGGAAACCTACCTTGATATAACGCAGAGCGACGAGAAGGCCAGGCTTGATGAACTTGGTGAGAGCCTTAAAACCTATGAGGAAATGGACTTTACCAAGATGCGTGATAAAAAGATCGACGAAGTCCTTCCTGCCATGAAGGAGCTGACAGAGAGCTATCAGCAGCTGGGTAGCAGCCTTTCAGATGTCCTTAAAAAAGAGAACGCTGAGAGACAGGAGCAGGCAAAGAACCACCGCACCGAGACTTTTATCATCAACAAGACGGGACTTAATCTTACAGAGATAAGATTACATGATATTACAAAGGATGAACTTAGCGATAACTTCTTAAAAGAGGGCTCCACACTTGAAACCGGATATACCGTCATGGGTACAGCTCTTATGATAAGAGAAGACAGCAGCGAGTGGGAATTTGTTGTAAAGGACGAGGCCGGAACAGAGCACAGCCTTCCATGCGAGAACTTAAAAGGTGCCTGGGACAAGGGCGTATCCATAACCCTTACCTACGACAGCAAGGCAGATACAGGTCTTGCAAAGCTTGGAGCCTATATTGCAGAGCCTGCACTTGAGCCCGCGGCAGGAGCTGAAAGCAGCGCGGCTGCAGAAGGCGGCTCAGCTACCGGCGCAGAATCCGGAGCAGACAATGCGGCAGGTGCTGAGGCGTCCGCGGAATAATGAACTGACGATAATAAAAAGCTGCGTATCACATCTGTGATGCGCAGCTTTTGCAATATCCGTAGATCTCAAGCTGATGGCCTGTTACCTTAAAATCCGGAAGATCTTTTTCAAGGTCTTTTGTTATCTCATTTACGGGGCAGGCCTGTATGGGAAATTTGGTGTGGCAGACAATGCATACCGCATAGTGTCTGTGGGCGTTCTGTTTTAATTCATATACCGCATTGTCCTCGGTTACAAGGACTGTCTTGGAGACTATGCCCGCCTTTTCAAAGGCAAGGAGATTTCTGTAGACAGTAGAAAATGCATAGGTTTCATTTCCGCCTTTGTTGAGCGCAGAGTATATCTCAGCAGCTGACATGGGAAGGTCCGCTGCATACAAAACCTTGAAGATATCCGCTCTTTGGCGGGTTTTTTTAACTCCTGCGGGCCAGTTTTTTTCGATCAGATCATCATAGGATCCTGCATGAATCTTGCAGCTCATATCACACCTCCCATCAGATGGTGATGCCTGCAAAGTCGATCACAAGACCGCAGACAGTGCCGATCACAAAAAGAAGAAGCGTAATGTTGATGTTTTCGCCCTTTTCGGGATTGACTCTAAAGAGAACCAAAAGGCCGATACCTGCACCAACGAGGAGTCCTGACATCATGGTTCCAAGTGTGATCATACCGTCAAGATACAGCTCAGTGATGATAACGGAAGGAGCACAATTGGGAATAAGGCCGATGATACCTGCCAAAACGTGGCTTACAACAGGGCTTGATTTAAGAAGGGAAGCCAGAGTTTCATGACCTATGACTTCAATAATTCCGCCAAGGATAAGGGACAACACAAGTACAAACAAAAAGATGTGCAGGGTGTGTACAAATGCTGACTTTACGATTCCAAGGAAGCCTTCGTGTTCATCGTCGTCGCAGTGGCAGTGCTCTTTTTCGCAGAGGGCGTCGATCCTCACAGGGTCGTTGTCAGCTCTTTTGCGTGCTCTGTGATAAGCGTGAACCACGAAATCAATGATAAATCCGGCAACGATACCGATAACCGCCTTGATGGCAAGAACCTTTATCATCACGCCTGCGGGAACCTGAGCGGAGATGAAAAGAGGCAGCATCTCGTCCGAAGTTGACAGGTAAATGGCGATGAGAGTTCCGAGAGTGATGACTCTTCCTGCGTAGAGATTAGAAGAAGCCGCTGAAAATCCGCACTGGGGAACAACGCCTATAAGTCCGCCAAGGAGAGGGCCAAAGTGCTCGGTCTTTTGAACCAGGTTTTCCGTAAACTCTTTTGTCCTGTGCTCAAGGTATTCCATGGCAAGATAGGTCAGGAACAAAAAGGGCAGTATCTTCACCGAGTCGATGACTGCATCAAGAACAATATCAAGGATCATATCCATATAAAAAGCCTCCTTATTAAGCCTCAGAGAAAAATTATCAGTTTGGCTTGTTGCAAATGCAAATCATTTGCATTTAGAATTACGGTAAAAAAAGAGAGCAACAAGTGCTCTGCTACTGAATCTATAAGAGCGGGTGATGGGAATCGAACCCACGTATCCAGCTTGGAAGGCTGGTGTTCTACCATTGAACTACACCCGCAAAGGTACTGACAAGATGATATTTTACTTACTTTACTGTGGTATGTCAAGACATTTTGTGGTAAACTTGTAACGGTCTAGCACCAAAATTACAAAAAAGCGCAAAAACAAGCGGAATACTGCTTGTTTTTATAACAAGTTAATGGACATATATCTACTATAGAAAGGAAACAACATATGTCACAACAGTCTTTATTACAGGTTAGAGATCTGTCGGTTTCAATCGACAATGAACTTCCTATTCTTCATAACATAAACCTTGATATCAAGCCCGGCGAGACCCACGTTCTCATGGGACCTAACGGCGCAGGTAAGTCAACTCTTGGCTACACCCTTATGGGAAACAGCCACTACTGCGTAACCTCCGGCAATATCAGCTTTGACGGTCAGGACATCACAGATCTTTCTCCTGACAAAAGAGCTAAAGCGGGAATGTTCTTATCTTTCCAGAACCCTTACGAGGTTCCCGGAATCTCCCTCGGAAGCTTTATCAGAAATGCATATCACGCCCAGACAGGCGCTCCTGTCAAGCTTCTTGCATTCCAGAAGTCACTTAAGGCAGCCATGAACATTCTTTCCATGGATGAGTCTTATGCTGACAGAGACCTGAATGTGGGCTTTTCCGGCGGTGAAAAGAAAAAGGCTGAGATCCTTCAGCTTCTGATGCTCAATCCCAAGTTTGCCATCCTTGACGAGACAGACTCAGGACTTGACGTAGACGCTGTTCGTACAGTGTCCAAGGGCATTGAGGAGTACCAGAAAAAAGAGGACGGAGCTCTTCTTATCATCACCCACAGCACCAAGATCCTTGAGTCACTTCACGTAGACTACACACATGTCCTTGTAAAGGGCAGCATCGTTCACACAGGCGACGGAACTCTTGTTGATGAGATCAACAGAAACGGATTTGAGAGATTTATAAAAGAGGATTGATATGAGTGACAACAAGCAGGTTGTGGCCGATGTGGACCGCAGCTTATACGATTTTAAAGATGTAGAAAATGAAAAAGACTTCTACCGTATGGCGGAAGGTCTTACAGAAGATACAGTCCTTCGTGTCTCTGAGGAAAAGAACGATCCTGAGTGGATGAGGGATTTCAGACTTAAGTGCCTGAAGCTCTACAACGAGATAGACATGCCAAATTGGGGCCCTGATATCGACGGTCTTGATATGGACAAGATCTCATCCTACGTAAGACACAAGTCAGAGATGAAGGGCAAGTGGGAGGACGTTCCCGAGGATATCAAAAATACTTTTGAAAGACTGGGAATCCCACAGGCAGAGCGTGAGTCTCTTGCAGGTGTAGGCGCACAGTACGATTCAGAGCTGGTTTATCACAACCTTCAGGATGAGGTTGCAGCCAAGGGCGTTATCTATACAGATCTTGAGAGCGCTATGTGGGGCGAGCACGCCGACATGATAAAGGAACACTTCATGAAGCTTGTTCCTCCTACAGACCACAAATTTGCGGCACTTCACGGCGCCGTATGGTCAGGCGGATCTTTCGTTTATGTTCCCAAGGGAGTCAAGGTGGACATTCCCCTCCAGTCTTACTTTAGACTTAACGCCGCAGGAGCGGGTCAGTTCGAGCACACACTTATCATTGTTGATGAGGGCGCAGACCTTCACTTTATAGAAGGATGCTCTGCTCCCAAGTACAACGTAGCCAATCTCCATGCGGGATGCGTAGAGCTCTTTGTTGCAAAAAACGCAAGGCTTCGCTATTCCACCATCGAGAACTGGTCCAAAAATATGTATAACCTCAACACCAAGCGCGCCATCGTAGAAGAGGGCGGCGTTATGGAATGGGTTTCAGGATCCTTCGGATCCCATACATCATATCTTTATCCCATGACTATCCTGAAGGGTGACGGATCCAAGATGGAATTCACCGGCATCACCTTTGCAGGCAAGGGACAGAACCTTGATACGGGAGCCAAGATCGTTCATCAGGGCGAGCACACAACTTCCGTAATAAACACCAAGTCCATCTCCAAGGACGGAGGTATCGGAACCTTCCGTTCAAGCGTGGTGATTCAGAACACAGCTAAAAAGGCAAAGTGCTCCGTATCCTGTGATTCTCTTATGCTGGATAGCATCTCAAGAGCAGATACCATCCCCGGCATGGACATAAGGACCAGCGACGCGGACGTGGGACACGAGGCCAAGATCGGCAGGATCAGCGACGAGGCTATTTTCTATCTTATGTCCAGAGGTATCAGCGAAGAGGATGCCAAGGCTATGATCGTCAGCGGATTTGCCAATCCCGTGTCAAAAGAGCTGCCGCTTGAGTACGCTGTTGAGATGAACAACCTCATCAAGCTTGAGATGAGCGGACACGGCTGATAAGAGGAAATAAGGATGAATACAGAAAAAACAATACAGGTCAATGTGTTGCCGGTTCTTACCTACAACTTTTTGAACGTAAACGGCAGCAAGATTGCTTTACCTGATCTTAATAAAGCAAGTGTAAACAGCCCCAAGGCAACGGCTCTTCCTGCAGGGATCACATTAAAAGAAAAGGTATCCTTTGAAGAAGCCGGAGAAATATTCAGGGCTAATAAAGATAAAATACTGATCGATGCCGGTATACCCGGAGATCCCAACGGTGACACCACATACCTTCATACATCTCAGGCTGTCAGAACCGGAATGGGCGCAGAGATCGATAACCTTATGATATCTGCAGGAGCTAACGCTGATATCTATACCGCAGAGGAAAACCAGAAGGTTACGGAGCCGGTTGTCATTCCCTACCATATCGGAAACTCTGAAGCCGCGCTTTCAGCGCAGGTGATCCATGCCAAAAAGAATTCTGACATCACAGTCATTTTTACATATGACTCAGATGATGACGCAGAGGGCTTTTGCGGAGTCAGCACCAGAGTTTTTGCAGAAGAGGGCGCACATGTAACGATCTGCAAAGTTCAGACTTTCGGAAACGGAGTTGTTCACTTTGATGACTTTGGCGGCGCCTGCCTTGAAAAAGCAAAGGTCGATCTTGTAAGTCTTGAACTTGGCGGATGCAAGGGATGGAACGGAAGCTATGTTTATCTTTCCGGCAGAGAATCTGTGTTTAACAGCAACATGGGATACCTTTGCAGGGATGATCACAGCCTTGATATAAACTATGTTACAGACCACAGAGGAAAAAAGACCGAAGGCTACATGCAGTTTAAGGGCGTTTTGATGGATAATGCCCAGAAAAACTTCCGCGGAACTCTGGATTTTAAGAGTGGAAGCGCAGGGTCTATAGGCGATGAGCAGGAGGATGCACTTCTTCTTAGCCCTGATATCATAAATAAGACCATGCCTGTTATCCTCTGTCAGGAGGAGGACGTTGAGGGACGCCACGGCGCTACCATCGGCCAGCTCTCCGACGAGCTTTTATTCTATATGCAGTGCAGAGGCATTGACGAGGAAGAAGCCAAGAGGATCATGGTCAAGGCAAGACTTGAGAGCGTATCCAGACTTATCCATGATGCGCAGATCATGCAAAAGGTTTTATATTATATCCAGAATATAGTATGATCTATCCACGAGACTTTTTATCAGCATCACGGATAATATGATTACGGAGTAAATACCTACGATGAAGACACTAGAAGATTTCCGCAGGGACTTTGATATACTTGTTCCCGGAGAGTACGTATATTTTGACAATGCGGCCACATCACAGCGCCCCAGACAGGTGCTGGAGGCGGTTTCAGACTTTTACAAAACCGCCAACGCCAATCCCCTCCGGGGTCTCTATGACTGGAGCATGCAGGCTACGGAAGCTTACGAGCATGCAAGAGCTTCTGTTGCAGAGTTTATCGGCGGCGTAAAACCTGAAGAGATCATCTTTACCAGAAACACCACAGAGTCCATAAACCTTGTGGCTTACAGCTACGGCCTTAAAAACGTAAAAGAGGGAGATGAGATCGTTATCTCCGTTATGGAGCATCACAGCAATATCCTTCCCTGGCAGATGGTTGCAAGGCAGAAAAAAGCAAAGCTTGTATACATGGAGCCCACAGAGGACGGTACTATCACCAAGGCAGAGTACGAATCCAGGATCACCGATAAAACAAAGATCGTTGCAATCGGTCACGTATCCAACGTTATGGGTGTTACCAATCCCGTAAAAGAGATCGCGGAGTATGCTCATAAAAAGGGTGCAGTCGTTTTGGTTGACGGCGCGCAGTCCGCTCCTCATATGGCAGTAAACGTACTTGACCTTGGCGCTGATTTCTTTGCTTTTTCAGGACACAAGATGATGGCGCCCATGGGAATCGGAGTTCTCTACGGAAGAAAAGAGCTTCTTGAGAACATGCCTCCTTTCCTTACAGGCGGCGAGATGATAGAGTATGTTACAAGGACAGATGCCACATTTGCTGAGCTTCCTCACAAGTTTGAGGCAGGAACAGTAAATGCCGGAGATGCAGTGGGACTTGATGCTGCAATTTCCTATGTTAAAGAGGTCGGCTTTGACAGGATCCAAAAGAGAGAGCTCGAGCTTACCACTCTTTTGATGGAAGGAATGAAAAAGCTTCCTTATATCAGGATCTATGGCTCGGAGGATCCCGCAAAACACTGCGGTATCGTGACCTTTACCATGGAGGGCGTTCATCCTCACGATCTGTCATCGGTACTTAATGACGACAAAGTCTGCATCAGAGCGGGACATCACTGCGCTCAGCCTCTTATGCAGTTTATAGGAGCAGGCTCCACAGCAAGAGCCAGCCTCTATTTCTACAATACGGAAAAAGAAGTTGAGATATTCCTTGAAAAGCTTTCAAAAGTAAGGGAGGTCATGGGCTATGGAGCTTAAGCAGTTATACAGAGAGATCGTGAACGAGCACAATCTTCATCCTGTACATAAAAAGACAATTGAAAATCCCGACCTGGTTTTAAGAGGTGTAAACCCCAGCTGCGGAGATGACATAACCCTTAGCATAAAGCTTAAGGACGGCGTTATCGAGGATGCCGGCTACGAGGGATCGGGATGTGCTATTTCCCAGGCTTCCGTTGATATGATGGTTGATCAGATTATCGGCAAAAACAAAGAAGAAGCTATTAAACTTGCAGGGACCTTTATGGGTATGATAAAGGGAGAGGTGACTGACGAAGAGAGCATCGAAGCTCTTGATGAGGCAGCAGCTCTTCAGGATGTATCCCATATGCCTGCCCGTGTAAAGTGCGCAGTTCTTGGCTGGCGCACAATGCAGGATATGCTGGAAACTCCGGAAAAAGCAAAGCCATAATTATTGGCAAAACACAGGTAAAATCAAACCGCGCATATGCGCGGTTTTTTGTTTATTTTTTCACGAAATTTGTGGCGTTTGTGGCGGAAACGTGAGAAAATATCTAGTGAAAATGATCAGACTGCTAAGGGGGCAGGATGATGAGATTGTTGTGAAAGGAGAAATGGTATGAAAAAGAAATTGTTGGGAAGAATCCTCAGCATCGTTCTTTCTGTGACCATGGCATTTGGTCCTTCTGTTACTGCTTTTGCAGAAGGCGAAGTGGCTGAGCTGGTTCAGGATGTTGAGAAAACCGACGAAGAAATTCAAGGCGAAGAGCCGGAAGAGCCTGAAGTGGCTACGCCGGAAGTAACCGAGCCTTCGGTCGATGAACCCGAAGCGGAAGAACTCGATGAAGAAGAGCCCGAAGCTAAGGAAGAAGAGCCTGTGGCTGAGGAAAATAAAGAAGAGGCTGAAGAGCCCGAAGCAGAGGAGGAGCTTACAGCCGCAGAAGAACAAGTTGACGTCGTAATCAAGTACGAAGTCTTACAGGGAAGTACTACGCTGAGCGACGTTATATTTAACTTCTCCGAAATCAAGTATACTAACATTAAACCCGGAGGAAAGATAGGCGGAATAAAAACTCCTGTTAAGGCTTTCTATGTATTTAAGGGGTGGACTCCCAGCTATGGAACCATAGAAGAGGATAGCGAAAACCCCGGAACCTATGTATGGACAGCGCCCGCTGAGTTTCCGGAGGATACTACACTTAAGCTGACAGGTCAGATGGAGCCCAAGACCTACAAGGTTCATTATTTTGGAATAGAAAAAGCCGACGAAGATATTCAGACAAAGGCCGGTGTTATCGAACTTGAGCCCCTTACATTGGATGATCCTGAAAAAGTCTTTGAGGGCTGGTATGTCGGAAAGGATGCTACCGGAACTAAGTTTACAGCACCCACGGAAACAAATCCCAATTGGACTTATACTCTTTCAGAGGATGAGGAGAAAGCGTCGGAGCTGTCTTTCTATGCCAATATTGTAGATGGTCCCAGGGGTACCGTTACCTACGCAGGTGATGACACATATACTAATGATGTAGCAAATCTTAAAGAGTTTGTTGCATATGCAGGCAAAACTCTTACCTTCAAGGAGCCGGAGAAAGCTTATTATGATTTTTACGGCTGGTACTATGATGAAGAACTGACAATGCAGCTTGATAAGTCCGGCGATGACTGGGTTCATGTGATCAGTGCTTCTGAATTAAATGAAGAAGATGGAACATTTGCCATCACCATCTATCCTAAATTTCTTGCTGCCAGTCTGAAACTTACCTATAACGAAAATGCTGGTGAAAATCAGGAAGTATATCTTAATACCATATACACAACTGTATATTATGACGGGAAATATCCGGAAGAATTTCCAAATGCTCAAAGCACAGGATTTTTCTTTGGCGGCTGGTATTCTGACAAAGAATGTACCAAGAAGATCAATGGGGGAGATCCAATTCCCAAGGAAATTCCCGAGGGAGGCCTTGTTGCCTATGCAAAGTGGACTGAGGTAGACTTCACTTTCAACTTCCACACCAATATTGGCAAAGATGCAAAAGTTACAAAGAAAAACGTAAAGATCTCATCTGACGCGGTAAAAGAGACGCTTGATCCCGCAGTTATCCTCAAGGGCAAGTTAAAAGACACTGAACTTGCCAAGATCACAGGCTGGATGACAACAGGCTGCGGTGCTGCTACTACTCAGACTATAGCAGATCTTATTGCTTATATCGAGCCTACAGCTGCCAAGATGACTGTGGATGTCTACGCTCAGTGGCCCGAGTCAACCGACACATATACTATTGAGTTTGATGCAGGTACTGTAGCTGATTTTGATGCTGCGGATTTTGCAGGCAGCGTATTTACGGTAGGAAATGAAAATGACCTTGTTCAGAGCCAGCAGGTTTATGTGGGACAGAACTACATCCTCACCGGAACAGAGTTCGTAAGAAAGGGTTATACCCTTACGGGATGGAAATATGGCAAAAAGACCATCAAGCCCACCGCAACCATCAAAGACCTTGTAAAGAAGGGTGAGACAGCAAAGCTTACAGCCATCTGGAAAGGACCTGTAAGCTACAGCGTAAAATTCGTAATGGTTGGCGGTAAATACACAGGCAAAAAACTTCCTTCCAAATATACATATGCTAAGCCCTACACTCTTCCTACTGCAGAAAACATGAAGAAGACCGGCTATAAATTTATGTATTGGGTAGTCAATGAGCCTTATGGCTCCGGCACAACAACAATCGGTAAGGGCAGTAGCAATCTTGAAACCGGAAATGCAACTCTTTATGCGTATTGGGATCCTATCATATACAATATAAACATTGACCTTGATGGCGGCAGCATTGTAAGCGGACCTGTTCTTACTGGTACAATGCTTTATGGAGAAGCGCTTCCTTTGAAGGGACTCAAATGCCAAAAGCCCGGTTACAAATTTAAGAACTGGACTTATACAAATGATGCAGGAAAGACCGTGACTGTCAAAGCAAACGGCAGTCTCAAAAACCTGACAAAAGTACAGGATAAGGTGGTTACAGTAAAGGCAAACTGGACACCTGTAAAATACAAGCTTTCATTCGACCTTCAGGGCGGCACACTTAAAAAGCTTCCCAAGACTTATACAAATAAGGATGCAGGAAAGGTTCTCTTTGGCATTCCCACACGAACAGGATACGTTTTCATGGGCTGGAGCGTTTCACAAAAAGGTGTAACCAACGGACGTGAGACTGTCAGAGTAAGTGAAGTAAGAGATAAGGACGATAAGTTCCTTGGATGTACTGTTTCTGCAGAAAGTTACGGTGATGCAACTCTTACTGCCGTGTGGCATAACGACGAATATGAGCTTCAGATAATGGATGCTACCGGAGAGAAGGAGCTGACACCGAGCGGGCTGAAAGGAGTAGGTATTCCTTATACTGCCGAGATCGATCTTACGGAAATTGCCGCAGAAATTTCAAAATCAGAGGATTTCACAAAAGGAAAGAGCATCAAGGGATTTGCACTTACCACAAAAGATGCAGGCAAGGGATCTGTTAAATACGGTCTTAACAATCTTGTAAAGATCTCAGTTCTTGTTTCCGGAACTAAGGCAATTAATAACAAAAATGTAATAAAGCTTTACGCTGTAGAAGAAGCTGAAAAGAGCTATATTCTTACCTATAAAAAGATCGATGGAGACTACGTTGAAAAGAGAGCATTTTACTATGATCCTACCAAGGACTATACGCTCCCTGTTCCCACAGAGAAAGGCTATGTATTTACAGGGTGGAAGAAATCCGCAGACGGCGTGAATTTGCACAGTGAAGAAGATCTTCCCGGCGTAGAGGGAACGGATTACTATATTGATACAAAAACCGGAAGCATCGCAATCATGGCCGGCAGCGAAGCCTTTAATTCGGTGGTTTTGATAGCAACGTTTGTGCCGGTTAAATACAACGTACTCATTATGCCCGGCGCAGATGGCGTTAAGGCCGGCGAGGGAGATGCTGCCGTTACAGTTCCCAAGACAGGTATGCTCTACAAGAAAGGAGACCCTGCAGAAGCAGTGAAGGTCGCCTATAATGATTACAGCGCTCTTCTGGAAGGTGTTACCCTTGTAAGACCCGGATATACACTCAAGGGATACTCCGCTACAGCCGGCGGTGAGCTCCTTTTTGGTGGTTTGACACCGCAGCTTGGCCGCCTTACTGTCGACAAGGATGGCAATGCAAAAATCTATGCCATCTGGCAGGCTGCTCAGAGCAGAGTTTTTTACGGCGATTCAGCATATGTAACTGCTAAGGGCGGCTACACAGGTAATGTATCCGTATATTTTCAAAACAGTACCTTTAAAAATGTGACCGGTGGAACTATTGAACCCGGATATTTCTATTTCCACTTCACTTCCTACGGCAAAGATTTCACCCTTCCTACTATAAAGAAGACAGGCTATAAGTGGCTTGGCTGGAAGGAAGTACTGGGAGAGGGAGAGCAGCACAATCCCGCTGTTACTTTAAAGAACGGTTATGCAGTTAAGATCACAAAAAAGAATGTTGCAAATGTTAAATTGCAGGCATGCTTTGAGGAATATACCTTCAACCTGTACTTTAACCCCAACGGCGGAAGCTTCAAGGGCAGTAAAAAGAGCGTTCTTCTTGCAAAGAATGTCAGATATTCACAGAACGTTGCACCGATCCTTACTGAGAAACTTGAACTTAACAGCTACGGCAATATTGATGGACTTGTCAGAGCAGGATACAATGCTCCTTCGGTTTTCCCGAATCCGTACTATAATCTCAGCTTTGCTAAAAAGGAAAAAATCCCGAGCATCGGCAACATAACAGAAGCTATTAGAAAGAAGTGGATATGGTATGGTGGAATACCTGATTCTCATTGTACGATTAATAAAACCGACAAGTCAGTAACACTTTACTGCCAGTGGGAAAAGGTTAAGGTAACAAAGCCCGCAAACATTAGAGCATTCATAAATGAAGATAAAAATAATGCAGGCAAGAATGAGATTATAGTAGAGTGGGACGGAGAGAGCACACAAGGAATGGGTATGGGACGCGGAACTCGTTATGAGATCCAGTATTCCACAAGCCCGCTGTTCCTCTATGATGTGAAAAATGCATCTATGCCTCCGATGGCAATGGTCGGGCAAAGTAGCATGTATGCTAAAGCAAGTGGTCTGACAGGAACCAGATATTATGCAAGAGTAAGGGGCTATGTCACTGACTCTTCAGGCAAAAAGATTTACAGCAAGTGGACCAACACTGTAAGCGTAGTAAGGCCAAACAAATAACAGGATATTTATTTAGTTAAACAAACAGACCGGCGATCGAAAAACGATCGCCGGTTTATTGTTTATTTATGTAGTAATTAAATGTAGTAATTATTTGTGGGAAGTGGGATAATGAAACTTGGTGTATAATGCCCGGGGCAGGGATGCCGTGGGAATAAAAATGTGTTGTGAGAGGAGAAAACGTGATGAGAAAGAGACATCTTGGAAGACTGCTAAGCGCGGCTCTTTCAGCAACGCTGGCGTTTACGTCAGTGATTCCTTCTTATGCTATGGAAGGCATAGAAGCGGACGAAATTTCTGAGGCTCAGGAGGAAAGTGAGCTCGAAGAGGAACCTGCGGAAAATACCGCAGAAGAAACAGAAGAACCTGAAGAAGATCTTGCGGCTGCGTCCGCAGGCTCTGAAGAGGAAGAAGAGGTTCTTATCGAAGAAGATGAGAACGAGGAACTGGCAGGTGGTTTTAGGCGTGTCGAGATCTACATTTCTTTTACCGATGTAGCCAACTCGTATATTACAAATAATTACGACCAAACGCTATTTGATGTTGAGGATACCGCTACATTTGAGCTTAATCATCCTGAGAAGGAAGGACACACATTTGATGTTTGGGATAAGGGTGATCAGGAAAATGTTACGGTAGGCACAAAGGGTGAAGAAAAAACCCCAATTACCGTTTCCGGTATTAATGAACAAAACGTAAATAATCAATATATTTCTCTTACAGCAAAATGGATCCTGAATAAATATAAAGTGGTCTATGATGCTAACGGCGGAAGTGGCGATGCGATGGATCCCGAAGAGGATGTAGCATATGACACTAAAGAAGTAAAGATAAAAGACAATGCCTTCAAAGCTCCTAAGGGAAGGCAATTTGTTAAGTGGAACACCGCTCCTGACGGAACGGGTGTTGATAAAGCGCCCGGAGACAGCGCAGGCGGGTTTGGCGTAGAAAATGGCGGAACAGTGACCCTGTATGCCCAGTGGGAATTCAGCCCTGATGCACAGACATATAAGGTTGCTCTTAATCCCAACTGCGAGGATGTCGTAGAAGGTCTTCCTTCGGCAGACGAAAACGACTTTGTGGGAATTACTGTTTATGAGGGTGGAAAGTACACAGGACTTCCCAAGCTCTCACGTAAGGGCTACGTATTTGAGGGCTGGTATACTCAAAAGCAGAGAGGAACACAGATAACACCGGACAGCGAGGTTGAGATCACTTCTGATACAACTCTCTATGCCCAGTGGTCGAGCAGGGAACTGGACCTTGACTTTAATGCAAACAGCTATGATGCGTATATTGAGTATTTTTCCAAAACAGTAAAATACGGAACAAAGGTATTGACGGTTGTTCCTAAAGTTACAGCGTCACCTATGGGCTATAAGTTTGACGGCTGGTATGCTTCCAAGGATGAAGGAACCGGAGAACTTTCAAACCCTGTTGATGAGAATACTCTGGCAGAGGATAATACCACATATTTTGTAAAGTGGGCACCCATCAAATACACAATTAAGTTTGATGCCAACGGCGGAAAAGGAACCCTTGATGATCAGGAGCGAGAATATGACGATCACAAAGAGCTTCCTGACATTACCGGCAAGATCACCAGGGAACATTACACTTTCACGGGATGGAATGATGCTAAAGAGGGCGGTATACTCTTTTACAATAAGGGCACCGGGAATGCAACATATGAGGATGGCGCAGTAGTTACCCTTTATGCGCAGTGGCGTGGCGATAATACGCGTGTAGAGTATGATTATGGCTATGGCGATTTGACATCCACAGACTTTACCTGGTATGGAAGCTCATATCCCACACCAAAAGAAGAGTATCTTGCAGGACATCCCGGATTTTATTTTGAGGGATGGTATAACGGTGATACCAAGGTTGATATAACCAAGGAAAAAGTTACAGAAGATATTACACTTACAGCTAAGTGGACAAAGGTAACTTACAAGGCAACCTTTAACAGCAACAACAGCAAGAAAAAGACAACAAAGAAGCCTGTCGTACTTGATGAGACCAAGACTGAGCCTATGGCATTTACAGATTTCTTTGAAGAAGCTGATGCAGCAGGACAGGTTTTTGACGGCTGGGCAACAGACACAGCTATATTTAAGAGCCTTTCACAGGCAGAGCTTATTGATGCATTAAAGGGCGACAAAACCTCTGCAACAAAAGAAGTATCAGCAGTTGTTTATGCTCAGTGGGCGGCAGCAGGCAGGTACAATATCAAACTGCGTGCAAATCTTCCCACGGCTTCAAAGCCTGAAGATCTGCGTGTGGGCACAGATGGTCAGATCGAGGCAGTAAACTTTGCAGAGCCTTTCTTCCTTACAGGTTCTGAGTTCAGACTTGACGGCTATACTCTTACAGGCTGGACTTATAAAAATGCAAAGGGCAAGACTGTAACACTTAAGCCCGCAGCCAAGCTTGTAAATCTTACAAAAGAAAATGACAAGACAATTGAAATAAGCGCAAAGTGGAAAGCTACATCTTACACACTTAAGTACGACTTAAACGGTGGCAGCGTTCCCAAGAAAACAGCAACAACAGTTAAGTACAGCGTTAACGATACAACCAGAAAGGGCGTACCTTTCCTTAACTACAAGGAGTCTGAGGGCAGCTTTGTTATGGCAGATGTTGCCGAGCAGACAGTAAAGAGAAGAGGATACAAATTCCTGGGCTGGGATGTTGAAGGCGGCTATTACGGAAAAGACCGCTTCTCAAACATGACAGTCAAGGCAATCTGGGATCCAAACCCGTACATGGTTCGTCTTGATCCTAATGGTGGAGAGCTGAATGGCTCTACGGATGTTTTTGAAGACTTTATAACAATACGCAATGCGATAGATCTTAGCAGGTACACACCTGTAAAGAAGGGCTACACTCTTTCCAGATGGACAGCTACAACCGTAGACGGTAAGACCAAGACCTATAAGCCTTCTGCAGTAGTCTGGATGAAGGATCTTGCATTTGATGAAGGCGGACAGTCCTTTACTCTTAAGGCAAAGTATACTCCTGACAGCAACAAGCTCGTTTACAACCTTTATGGCGGAAGCATCAACAAGAAGGCACCCAAGACTTATGTGACAGACAGCGACAAGAACAAGGCAATCCCTGTTCCTGTAAAGGCAGGACACACATTCCTTGGATGGAACGTATATAACGGAGACCCTGATAAGGACGGAGTTCTTTTGTTTGATGCCATCGGATCGGACAACAAGATCAAATCCGGCCTTAGCGGCACTCTTTACCTCAATGCCGCATGGGACGAGAACAAATATAATATCGAGTTCTACAGTAATGACGGAAAGACAGCTTTTTCAGAAGCAAAGATATCAAAAATAGGTTATTCCGGTGTTGTAAACTTTACCGACACAGCTGTTTCTATCGAAGCTACAGACGGATTTAGCGGAAGTATCAAGGGATTTGCAACTTCTGCAAAATCCAAGAAGGTTTCCTACGAACTTCGCAGGGACTACTCAAAGATCGGCGGCAAGGCTAAAGATGGCGAGACCATCAAGCTTTATGTTGTAGGTCAGGCCAAGGTTTACAGAATCACTTATGACCTTAACGGCGGTACTTTAAAGAACGCTCTTTATGAGTACAAGACTCCTACAGCCAAGGCAGGTCTTAAGCTTAAGACCACAGCTACAAAGAAGGGCTTTACCTTCAAGGGCTTTACTTGCGCTGATGAAGAGTCCGTAGTTACCAATAAAGACGGATATGTTACAGCCATCAGACAGGGCGCAAAGAAAGATCTTACCCTCACAGCTGTTTTTGACAACGAGGTTTCCTATACTATCACTGCTATGCCTAATGCAGGCGACGTGGTTGATAAATACGATAAGGTTGATGCCAAGAAGGGCGTAGCCTTTGAGTTTAACGGTAAGACAAAGTTCCCTATCAGCAATAAGAGCAGCGCAAAAGAACTTAACAACTATCTTGGCTGGTCAAGACAGGGCTATGAGTTTAAGGGCTTTGCCACAGATAAAAACGGCAAGAATATGATCAAATACCTTGGCGGACTTCCCTATAACAAAAAGAACGAAGCCACTGTTTATGCTATCTGGAGTGTTAACAGCAACACGCTTGTTTATCATGAGCGAGGATACATTTATAGAGACGGCGTGCAGGAAGGAGACCTGCCGGAAAGAAGACTTGGCGTTAAATTCTCCGGAACCGTCAACTACAAATACGGTAAAGAGGTAACTCTCAAGAAGGCTCCAAAGGCAACAGGATTTACCTTTAAAGGCTGGAAAGTCCTGGAGTATTACTCCGATAAAGACTTTAAAGTAATATATACCGATAAGACCCGGAAATTTGTAAAAGCTATTGCAAAAGACAACACAGCAAAGAAGGTTGTTGTAGCTCCCGTTTACGAAATGAATTACCGTAACCTGTATGTAAATCCCAATGGCGGAACATATAAGGGAAGCAAGAAAAAAC
This sequence comes from Butyrivibrio sp., assembly GCA_024690635.1. Next base: position 14,978 of record JAILOW010000141.1, on the reverse strand, counting down.
AGTTTGTAAGGAAGATCTACTACACATACGGCATTCCTTACATAGATGATGACCTTTCCAGAAGCGGATACGAGTTTGACTACTTATCAACAACCAAGAATGCAAAGGGAAAAGTTACTTCTTCAGAAGATCTTTTCAAAAAGAGTAAGACTTCCGTAACATTAAATGTTATCTGGAGGAAGGTAAGCATTGCAAAGCCTACGGTAGCTGCAGATATTTTCGGAAAAGACATGAGTATCAGCCTCGGTGCTGTTGAACAGGCAACATCCAGACAGTACTACGAGATCCAGTACTCTACAAACGTAGGATTTACCTACAATGTAAAGACTATTACTCTAAAGGAAAATGACTGGACAGGCGGTAAGCTTAAATCCATCAGCGCTACAGTAGTACCCGGCAAGGACTATTACCTCCGCGCAAGGATGCTTAGGAAGGACTCAACAGGCGGCTTTACAAGCGGTGCGTGGTCTACTGTTGCAAGAGCATCAAGAAATGGCGATGCGGTTGCTACAGGCATTTCAGTAAAGACAGCTCCAAAGGCAACTGCCTACAAGGCCAATGATTTCTTTGATCCCACAGGACTTGAGATCACTGTAACAATGTCCGATGATTCAACAAAAACAGTAGCCTACAATGAAGAGACCAAGGATAAATTCTCCTTCTCACCTTCACTTACTACAGCACTTAAAAAGAGTGACACTACAGTCACCATCAGCTATGGCGAATTAACAACTACTCAGGCTATTACAGTAAGAGACCTTCAGACATACATCATAACATTCAATGCCAACGGTGGTAAGTTCACTGATGGCACAACCATAAAGAACGATAACGTTAATGAAGGCGAGAACTACCCGGCTGTTCCTGCAATGGAGGTTAAGCTGGAGAAAAAGACCTTTAAGGGATGGGCTTTGTCAGCTACTGCGACAGAACCTGACTATTCTACAGATGAAAAGCCTGATGGAAATAAGGAACTCTTTGCAGTCTGGGCTGACAGGAAGGTATCTTCCATTGCGATAACTGCTAATCCTGAAATAACGGAGATACCTCTTTTCATATCGGTTGATCCTTCAGGTATGGAAGTTACAGCGACATTCGATAACGGAGAGACAGAGAGTATCGCAGATAATTTAATCGGCTATGGTGCGATAACACTTTCGCCTGCTTCATTTGAAGAAGAAGGCAGAAAAACAGTAACGGTCACTTATCAGGGGAAGAGTGCAACATTTGAGGTTAATGTTTATGAGCCACAGGACTGATATTTGATATAAACAAGGAGAGGAGAAACGTAATGAGAAAAAGAAGTTTTGGAAGACTGCTCAGCGCAGTTCTTTCAGCGACTCTTGCGTTCACATCGGTAATTCCTTCTTATGCGATGGAAGGTGTCGATGAGGACGAGCTTGTTCAGGATCAGGAAGAAGCTGAGCCTGAAGAGGAAGAGTCAGAGACACTTGCGGAGGAATCCGCAGAAGAGCCTGCAGAAGAAGCTGCAGAGGAAGAGATTCTCATCGAAGAAGATGAGGACGAAGAGTTGGTGGGAGGAGAGAGTACTCCTGCAACTATCCATATCATATTTACAGATGTGGATGAGGACTACAAGGAAGTAAATGGAAGCGTGATGGATCCTAGTGGCACTGCTCCTGAGGATCTCAAGATAAAGGTGGGCGAAGATTCTATTTTCACTCTTCCCGATCCTGAAAGAGAAGGATATACATTTGATTCATGGACTCCTGAAGATGAAGAAAATGTCTCTGTGACAGAGGATGGAATCAAAGTTTTAGCTGGTGCCATGGTAATCGATGAAGATTACGATATGGTTGTGATCAAGCTTACAGCCAACTGGACTGCAAACAAGTATGTTGTAACCTTTAATGCAGGTGACGGTAAACTTGAAGATGGACAGGGAACAAAGGAAGTTACATTTGATGCAAAATACGGTGAACTTCCTACACCTAAATATGAAGGCTATACTTTTGACGGCTGGTTTGGCAGCAATGATTTTCAGAATGCAAACCAGATCAAAGCTGACTCAACAGTAGCTACAGCAGCTGCGCATACTCTTTATGCCAAGTACACAAAAGAGCCTGAAAAAGTAAAGATCACTGTCAAGAAGGTGGTTGATTCCGAAGATCCTGTTGATTTTGGATCTTTTGATGTAGCTGTTGGAACTCCTTTGGAAAAAGCATTGCTGGCAGAAGGAAAAGACTCTGCTGAAGACGGTATGTTTGTCGGATTCTTTACTGACCCTGCCTGCGAATTACACCAGAGTGTTGTGAACAGTAGCACAGCAATCGAAGCTACAACTATCTATGCTAAATTCACAAAAGAGATCTATAAGGTTTCTCTTGATAAGAACTGCGATGATGATGTAGAAGGTCTTCCCGAAGCAGATAAAGATGGCTTTGTGGGCATCAGGGTAATTAATGGATGGTCAAAGACATATAAAGATCTTCCCAAGCTTTCACGCGAGGGCTACGAGTTTTTCGGCTGGTTTACTCAGAAGCAGAGAGGAACAGAGGTATATAACAAAGATTCTGTAGATCTTTCTTCTGATATAACTCTTTATGCACACTGGTCAATAAAGAGATTTCGTGTTGATTTTGATCCAAACAATGCCAAGGCAAGGTTTGGTTACTATCCCGATACCGTAGCTTACGGAACAAAAGTATTATCATTTGCTCCTACGGCATTTAAGACTCCTGAAGGTTATAAGCTTGACGGCTGGTATACTTCAAAGGATATAGAAACGGGAGAGCTTTCAGGCAAGGTAGAAGCTGACACCATAGTAACCAAGGACACAAGCTACATTGCTTCCTGGGCACCTATTGAGTACACCGTTAAGTTTAATGCAAACGGCGGAAAAGGAACTCTTGAGGATCAGAAGCGTAAATATGGCGATGGCGAATATCTTCCTGAGATTGCCGGTAAGATCACAAGAGATAACTATGTTTTCCTGGGATGGTCACTTACTGCCAACGGTGAAAGTGAATTTAATGACACGGATACAAGCGATATCACATCCGAGGATGGCGCAACTGTAACTCTCTATGCTGTATGGGAGGGTGTACAAAAGACTGTAACTTATAAATTCGGTTATGAGAAACAAGCTGAAGAAGTAACAGAAGGCCCTGTCACTGTACATTACGGAGAGGCATATCCTGAACCTAATCCCAAGTATCTTGCAGGAAACCCCGGATTCTATTTCGATGGCTGGTATGATGAAAGTGGTAAAAAGGTTGATATAACCAAGGAAAAAATTACAGAAGATATTATACTTACAGCTAAGTGGACAAAGGTAACTTACAAGGCAACCTTTAACAGCAACAACAGCAAGAAAAAGACAACAAAGAAGCCTGTCGTACTTGATGAGACCAAGACTGAGCCTATGGCATTTACAGATTTCTTTGCTGCTTCCGATGCAGCAGGTCTTGTTTTCGCAGGATGGGCAACACCAAATCGCACATATGCAAGTCTTTCTCAGGCAGAGCTTATTGGACTTCTTAAGGGCACAAAGTCTGCAACATCCAAAGTTGTAACAACAACTCTTTATGCTCAGTGGGAATCAGCAGGAACATACAACATTAAGCTCAATGCAAACCTCCCTGCTACAGCAAAGGATGACGAGCTTTGGAAAGGAAGAGAATATATTGGTTGTGAGGAGCCTGTAAACTTTACAGAGCCTTACATCCTCACAGGAAATGAGTTTGGCCTTTACGGCTATACACTTGTAGGATGGACCTACAAGAATGCCAAGGGCAAGACTGTAACAGTTAAGCCAGCAGCTAAGCTTGTAAGCCTTACGAATGAAAAAGATAAGACAGTTGAAGTAAGTGCCAAGTGGAAAGCTACATCCTACACACTTAAGTACGACCTTAACGGCGGAGTAGCTGCAAAGAGAACAAAGACAACTGTTAAGTATGCTGTTAACGATACAACCAGAGCCGGTGTGGCATTACTTAACTTCAAGAAGGATGGTGAGAACTATGTTCTTGATGATAAGAACCAGGTTGTAACAAAGAGAGGCTACACATTCGAAGACTGGGACGGATGCCAGTTCTATGGAAATGGCCTTTACGGAAACCTTACCCTTAAGGCTCGCTGGTCTGCAAACACCTATGATGTAAACCTTGACGGTAATTCCGGGACGGTCGATGGTCAGGATGTTTATAAACTTGGCGGATGCACTTTTGATGATCCTATTGACCTTTCTCTTTATTCGGTAGGCAAAGAAGGTTACTACTTCGACGGCTGGCAAGTAACTGCTGCTAATGGCAAGACCAGGATATATGCTGAGGATGCAAAGGTTAGCTTAAAGGATCTTGCATTTGATGCTGATGGAAGTTCTTTCACAATTAAAGCAACATATAAAGGACATACAAATCCCGTTTATATTCTTCTTAATGAAGAAGATGTTCCGGAAAACATGAAGCCTTCTACATATGTAACAGGCGAAGCAAAGATGGTTATTTCCGATCCTGTAAAACCCGGCTACAAGTTTACCGGCTGGAAGGTAGTGCTTAACGGAATAAATGTTGAACAGTCAGATGTCCTTGATGAGAATAATAAGATCAAGGCCAATGTGGACGGAAACCTTCTCTTTATTGCACAATGGGAGCGCAACACTTACAGCATAGAGTTCTACAGCGCAGACGGAAAGACTCCTTACGGGTCAGCAAACACGGAACCTGTTTATTATTATGATGATGAGGTAGACTTTACACTTTCAGCTGAGAAGATCGAGGCTATAGAAGGATTTACCGGCAGTGTTAAGGGATTTGCTACTGCTCCTAATGCAAAGAAGGTTACTTACGCACTTAACAAGACCTATACAAAGCTTGCAGGAAAGACTGCGGATGATGATGTTCTCAAGCTCTATGTAGTTGGTCAGCCCAAGGTATACAGAATTTACTATAACCTGGATGGCGGAACCATAAAGAATGCAGTATTTGAGTACAAGACACCTACTAAGGCAGACATGAATCTTAAGACTACTGCCGTTAAGAGGGGATTCACCTTCAAGGGCTTTAAGTGTGATGATGAGTATCTTGATTATGTAGCTACCAATAAGGACGGCTTTGTAACAGCAATCAAGAAGGGCGCAAATCATACTATTGTGCTTACAGCAGTATATGATAACGAAGTGTCCTACTCCATCGTAGCTATGCCCAATGCAAGTGATGTAGTTAATGCATTCGGAGAAGTTGAAGCCAAGAAGGGTGTTGAGTTTGAGTATGCCGGCAAGACAAAAATCCCTATCAGCAGCAAGATTCTTGTAGACAGGCTTACTGCTTACCTTGGCTGGTCAAGACCCGGTTATTACTTTGAAGGATTTGCAACAGATAAGAACGGAAAGCATATGATCGAAGATCTTAGCGGACTTCCTTACAACAAGAAGAACGTCGCTACAGTTTATGCTATCTGGACTGCAAGAGAGAATGCTATTATGTTCTGTCCTGATGCTATAATCCTTAGAAACGGTAAATATGAAAGAGACGAATCTGCAGAAGAACTTGGTATCAAAATCCAGAAATCTTTTTATCAGAAGGTTAATTCCAAGGCTGTTCCTATTTCCTACAAGAAGTTAAGCGCTAAGGGTTATACTTTCAAAGGCTGGGTTTTGGAATCACATGGCTACGAAAAGGTAACATACACAGATAAGACTAAACGCTTTGTAAAGTCTGTTAATAAAGACAACAAGGAAGATGTATATCTTATTCCTGTCTTTGAAGAAAATTACTACAACCTTTATATCAACCCCAACGGAGGAACATATAAGGGAAGCAAGAAGAAAAAGCGCGTCGGAAAGTACTACTACACTGATACATTAGAGCTGTCTGAGCTGTCATCAGATGCTGAAAAGAGCGGATGCGTTTTGAATTACTTCTCCACAAAAAAGAATGCTAAGGGCAGACTTGGCACTACAGCAACCAAGCTTTCTGCCAAGAACAAAGCTTCTGTAACCCTTAATGCTATCTGGACCGGCGCAAGTCTCTACAAGCCCACAGTAGCTGCTTCCATCGGAGGAACTACAATGGCCGTACATCTAGATTACGGCGATAATGAGCCTGCTTCTGATAACATTTATGAGATTCAGTACTCAACAAGCTCAACCTTTGCTTACGATGTGAGGACTGTCACAGTTGAGACTAAGGATGAAGCTGACTTCATAGTTCCGGTTACCCCCGGCAAAGAGTACTATCTCCGCGCAAGAAACATTACCAACGATTCAGTTGGAAAGCTTAACGCAAAGACCGCCTGGTCTTCTACCGTAAGAGCATCCAAACAAAATGGCTAATTGAAAAAAGAGGCACCTCGCATTGATGCGGGGTGCCTCTTGTGTTGGGCGGCTTTGTGCGGAATGGACCTGAGGGACGGGGTTAGCGGGTCATTTTGTTACCGCCTTCAGTTCCTCCCATGTAGATGCTTTAATCAGTCTTCACTGTTGAAATTTCATTTAGTATCACTTCAGGATCATAGTCTGGGGCATGAGTCGATGCCACATCGCAAATCTCTTTGATGTGTTCCATAGGCTCTTCTAGCTCATCCGCAATAGTTTCTATGGATTTACCCTTGGAGAGTTTTTTACAGATTAATTCTACTAGTTGAAGCTCTCTTCCTTCTCTTCGACCTTCATCTCTACCATCTTCAAATGAATCAAGCATAGCGTTTAAAAAACTCATATACTCTTTCCTCCATCTGCTCTGCCGGATAGCATCCTCCACTTCAGTGTTTATGCGGTCCGCCAGGTCACTCTCATATGGCCTTCCGGCTATATAGTTTATCAACTGTTTCATTTCCTCGGAGACGTCATCCTTGTCCCCGCCGTCACAGATAAATATCCTGGTAGTACCGACTTCTTTTGGGAATGCTGTCCTTTTTGGTGGTCTGCATCTCGATGTCATAGATGCGTGTCTCATCATCTTCAAAGTACACATCAAGTCGTACACCACGGCCGTCAGGAGTCATTTCTATGGCTTTTTCCTTATCGTTTTTTACGATGTTGCCAATCTTTCTGCCAATGATGCACTCTACAAACTCCTTGCACAGGCTTTCATTCTCGGATAAAACCTTGCAGAACATAAAATTGTCTGCAAAAGTCAGATCCTCATATTCTTTTCTGTTATTCAATTACTTTCCTCCTTTGATTATAAATCACCGGTTTTGGTGTTACAAATGGTTTTGAAATCCAGCCCATGGCAGAACGCCGGGCCGTTTCTTGAACGTGGAAGAACTCCACGAGAAATGATTATACCAGCCAAATCTTAAGAATTACCGTCGAAATTTCTTAAGATTTCTTAAGAAATAGTATTTGTGAGTCTCTCTTTACAAGCTACCAGAGGACTTTGGCATACACTCACTACAGCAATTCAGTAGCCATCTGCCCTCATTCACAGGGGGACACAACAAATCGCGCTACGGTGCAGTTTATTTTTTTTTTATAAATTAGTTCTATTTTTTAATAGTATTTCCGGGAGCAAAGTGCAATAATGAACTTATGTCGCGGCAAGGGGGACGTCTATTTCTCTTACCGCAAAAAAAAGTAGTTGATTCCAAGGCACGGACGCCGAGGGATTAAAATGTGTTGTGAAAGGAGAATTTCATATGAGAAAGAGACATTTTGGAAGACTGCTTAGCTCAGCTCTTTCAGTAGCTCTGGCGTTCACGTCAGTGATTCCTTCATATGCGATGGAAGGTGTCGACGCGGACGATCTCGCTCAGGCTCAGGAGGACGCTGAGGCTGAAGAGGAAGAGACAGAGGAACCTGCGGAAGAACCCGTAGAAGAGGTTCCTGAAGAACTTGCGGCAACCCCCGCAGAAGAAGAGGAAGAAGACGTTCTTGTCGAAGAAGACGAGGACGATGTTTTAGTGGGCGAAGCTCCCTATACGGTTACATTTGATGCAGATGGAGGATTGCCTGCACCTGAAGCTCAGACGATTAGTACCGATAGTGGTAAGGCAACAGAACCTGAAACAGATCCTGCAAAGGACGGATATACATTTGAGGGATGGTATCTTGTTACTGATGGTACAATGGCTTCTACCCAATATGATTTTGATACTGTTGTATCAGATAACATTACAATCAAAGCGAAATACTCACCCAATACTTATAAGGTAACATTTGATGCCGGTACTGGTGTAACTGTTGACCCTGCAGAGATCGATGTTACTTATGGCTCAGCATATAGCACAAACGCATTCCCTATTCCTTCAAAGGCTGGATATGATTTTGAGGGATGGTTTGATGAAAACGATGCAGATCATGAAACTGCGATCACAAAGGATTCAACTTATGCAATTGCTGGCAATCAGACACTTGTTGCATATTATACTGCTTGGCCTTACACAATAGCATTTGATAAGAACGATGATGCTGCTACGGGCACAATGGAGTCTATCTCTGCAACAGTTGGAACAGATAAGACCCTTACTGAAAATGCTTTCACAAATGAAGGCAAGACATTTGCAGGTTGGGCAACATCTTCCAGTGGTGATGTTAAGTATGCAGATCAGGCAACAAACGTTCAGGAGATTCCTGAAGAAAAGAACGGAACTGTTACTCTTTATGCTAAGTGGACAAGCTCTACTCCTGAGACAGTGGCAATCACAGTAAAGAACGTTATTGATGGCGGAGCAGCAGTAGATGCCGGATCAGTAGATGTTGAAGTGGGAACAGATATTGCAACAGCACTTACAGAAGCTGGAAAGGATGAAGTAACAGGAAAGACATTTGGTGGTTACTTCACAAATGAAGGATGCACAGAAGCACTTGGAACAGTAAATGCGTCTACAGCTACAACTGTTTATGCTAAGTTCACAACAGAGACTACTCCCGCAGAAGACTTCGAAGTAACTTTCTGGGATGGCGACAAAGAGCTTACAGGCCTTAAGCAGACAGTTAAGTCTGGCGAGAAGGCAACAAAGCCTGCAACTGATCCTACAAAGACTAACTATGAGTTCAAGGGTTGGTTTACAACTGATGAACTTTCAGAAGAGTTCGATTTTAATACACCTATTACTGCAGCAACAAAGATTTACGCAAAATTTGAGGGTAAGCCCATCAAGATTACCCTTGATAAGAACTGCGAAGATGATGTAACAGGACTTCCTGCAGAGGATGAAAACCACTTTGTAGGCATCACTGTTAAATATGGCGAAAAGTACACAGGACTTGAAAGCCTTACACGTGTCGGCTATGACTTTGTTGGCTGGTTTACTGCAAAAGAGCATGGCTCTGAGATAACAGCTTACAGTGATGTTAAGTTCACTAAGGATGCAACTCTTTATGCACGTTGGAAAGAAAAAGTCGTAGATGTATCTTTCGATGGAAACAATGCTAATGCAGAGCTTTCATTTGTTGAAACAGAAGTTCCCTATGGATCAAAAGTACAATCAGTACTTCCTAAGATCACAAAGACACCTGAAGGCTATAAGTTTGATGGTTGGTACGCAACCAAGAATGGAACTGAACTTTCAGACAAAGTAGATGATGAAACTGTAGTAGTTGATGGCAAGACATATTATGTAAAGTGGACTCCTATCACTTACACAATTAAGTTTGATGTAAACGGTGGTACCGGCAAAATCGATGATCAGGAGCGTACATTTGACGATAAAGTTGCGCTTCCTGCAACTACAGGTATTTCCAAAGAGCATTACTCTTTTGCAGGATGGAATACAGTAAAGGCTCCTACTGCAAAGAACCCTGGAGTATCATATGAAAATTTGTCAATAGATAACGTCGCAGCAGTTGATAAAGCAACAGTTACTCTTTATGCTCAGTGGGCAGGTCTTACATATGACCTTACATATGATTATGGTTATTCAGTAGGATCTACACCTGTAACTTCAACAGATGTAGTCACTTATGGTGAAGTATATCCTGCACCTAAGGCTGACAAGCTTGCAGGTAACCCCGGACACTATCTCAAGGGCTGGAAGAACGGAGAAGCAACCGTTGATATCACAAAGCCTTTCAAGGGTGACGGTAACGTAACACTTACAGCTGATTGGGGCGATGTTACTTACAAGGCAACATTTAACAGCAACAACAGCAAGAAGCTTACAAAGACAATTACACTTAATGCAGAACATACTGATGCTATATCTTTTGTAAGAGAGGATCTGTTTAAAGAGGCAGATGCTGCAGGCCTTACATTTGAAGGCTGGGCAACAGCAGATGCATTCTATGCAAAAGGCGATAACGACCTTACAGAGAAAGACCTTATTGATGTTCTCAAGGGCGACAAGACTTCTACAACTCAGGAAGTAACCACAGTTGTTTATGCTCAGTGGGCATCAACAGGTAAGTACAACATTCAGCTCAATGCTAACCTTCCTACAGCAGCTAAGCCTGAAGATCTTCGTTCAGGTGTTGATGGAAGAGTTGAGTCTGTAAACTTTGCAGAGCCTTTCTTCCTTACAGGTTCAGAGTTCAGACTTGATGGTTATGCACTTGTTGGATGGACCTACAAGAACGCAAAGGGCAAGACTGTAACAGTTAAGCCTGCAGCTAAGCTTGTAAGCCTTACAACAGAAAAAGATAAGACAGTTGAAGTAAATGCTAAATGGAAAGCTACATCATATACTCTTAAGTACTACTTAAACGGTGGTACTGCTAATAAGAAAACAAAGACAACTGTTAAGTTCAAGGTTGATGAAAACACCAGAAAGGGTGTTCCTTTCCTTAACTACAAAGAGTCTGAAGGCAGTTTTGTTATAGATGAGTCTAATCTGGCAGTAACAAGAAGAGGCTACACATTTGCAGGATGGGGCTATGCAGATGGCTACTACGGAAAAGATCGTTACTGGAACATGACCGTAGTTGCTAATTGGAATCCCAACTCTTACACACTTCATCTTGATGCTGACGGAGGAACTATTGAGGGTTCTGGAAGCACAAAAGACATAACTACAAACTTTGAGAATTCCAATAATCTTTTTGGCTATGTTCCTACAAAAGCTGGTTATACATTTACCGGTTGGACAGGAAAGGGCGTAAATGGCAAGGCAAAGAAATTTGCACCTACCGACAATGCTCTTTTGAAGCTCCTTGCATTTGATGATGACGGAACAACTGTTACTCTTAAGGCAACATACAAAGCTAATACCAATAAGATTGAGTATTATCTTGATGGCGGAACAATCAATAAGAAAGCTCCTAAGAGCTATGTAACAAACAGTGAAAAGAACAGCGCTATTCCTGATCCTGTTAAAGCCGGATACAAGTTCGACGGATGGATAGTATACGACGGAGAATACGACAACGTAACTTCTACAGCTTTTGATGCTACAACAAAGAAGATCAAGGCAGGCGTAAGCGGAAAACTGGTATTTGAAGCACAATGGAGCACTGCTACTTATGGCTTCGAGTTCAAGAGCGCTGATGGAGAGAAAACCTATACTGTTTCTGACTACACAGGAATTGAGTACACTGATCCTGTAGACTTTACTGCGGCTGCTGAGGCAATCGAGGCTTCAGAAGGATTTACAGGTAGTGTTAAGGGCTTTGCTCTTGCAAAGAACTCCAAGAAAGTTAAGTATGCTCTTAACAAGACATACACAAAGCTTGGAGCTAAGTCAAAAGATGAAACTATTACACTTTATGTTGTTGGTCAGGCAGCAGTTCATAGAATTGCTTATAATCTTGATGGCGGCACATTAAAGAACGCTCTTTATGAGTACAAGACACCTACCAAGGCAGACCTTAAGCTTAAGACTACTGCAACCAAGAAGGGATTCACCTTCAAGGGCTTCACATGCAGAGACGAGGATAAGGACTACGTAGCTATTAACGATAAGGGCTTTGTAACAGCAATCAAGAAGGATGCTACAAAGGATCTTGAGTTTACAGCCGTTTACGATAATGAGGTATCTTACTCTATCGTAGCTATGCCTAACGCAAGCGATGTAACTGATGATTACGGCAAGGTAAATGCCAAGAAGGGTGTTCAGTTTGAGATGGACGGCGATAAGCTGTTCCCTATCAGCAATGACATTGACGTAATAAACCTTACGGAATATCTGAACTGGAAGAGACCCGGATATACATTAGCCGGATTTGCAACTTCTAAGAGTGGAAAGAAGGCAATTGATACACTCGGCGGACTTTCATACAACAAGAAGAAAGTTGCTACAGTATATGCTATTTGGACTGCAAATGATAACACAGTATACTATGAAGATGAAGCTATTATTCTCAGAGACGGTGTGAAAGCCTTTACTGCAGATGAAGACGATTTAGGTATTAGTTTGTATGGCAAAGTAGACTATAAATATGGCAAAGCTGTTAGCACAAAGAAGTTAAAGAGTGTCAAAGGTCTTACCTTTAAGGGTTGGATGCTGGATTATGAATTTAATGATTATGAAGGATTAAAAGCTACTTATACAGATAAGACCAAAAAGTATGTAAAGACTATTGCAAAGAACAATACTGTTAAGAGAGTTTACCTTATTCCTGTATTCGAAGAGAATTACTACAACCTGTATGTAAATCCTAACGGTGGAACATATAAGGGAAGCAAGAAGAAACAGCTCTTTGGTAAGGTTTACTATTCAGATTATGCTCCTGTAGATGAGATTATCTCAGGACTTTCCAGAAGTGGATACGGAGTTGACGGCGTTTCCACAACAAAGAACTATAAGGGATATGTTTCTCCTTATAGAAACGGTCTTTCTGCAAAGAATAAAGGATCTGTAACAGTAAATGCACTCTGGTACAAGACTAATGTAGCTAAGCCTACAGTATCTGCTACTATTTCAGGAACTGGTATGGGTATTTATTTTGGATATTCATCAAAGGCAGATGATAAGGTTTACTACGAGATTCAGTATTCACCCAGCTCAAGCTTTACTTACAATGTACAGACAATTACTCTTGAAGCAGATGCTTGGGAAGGCGATAATCTTAAGCCTATCTCCAGAACAGTAGTAGAAGGCAAGGATTATTACCTCCGTGCCAGAATGTTCAGAAAAGACTCAACCGGCAAGTACGTAAGCAGCGCTTGGTCAGCAACAGCTAGAGCATCCAGAGCAGGCGTTGCAACAGATGCGTACACTGTAAAGAACGTTATTGATAATAAAGCTGTTGCAGCAGGAACCGTAAACGTTCCTAAGGACGGCAGCATGAAGATCAAAGACGTACTTGATGCAGCTAAGAAGAACGAGAAGGAAGGATATGACTTCGGCGGATACTTCACAGATGACAAGTGCACAACAGCACTTGAAGCAACTGCAACAACACTTGAGGCTAAGGTTGTATACGTTAAGTTCACAAAGAAGGCTGTGGCTGCAAAGGTTACTGTAACCTTCAATGCAGGCGATGGAAAGTTTGCTGACAATACTTCTACAAAGCAGGTAGAGTTCACAGTAGGCGGAACATATGGCACAGACCTTCCTACAGTAGAAACAGTACCTGAAAACAAGGAATTTGCAGGCTGGTTTGATGCACAGACTGGTGGAAACAAGATTACTTCTTCAACAGAAGTATCAGCAACACTTACAACCATCTATGCACAGTACACAGATGCAACAGCAACAACAGTAAACGTAACCTTCAATGCAGGTGACGGAAAGTTTGCTGACAATAGCTCCACAAAGGTAGTACAGTTCACAATAGGTGGAACATATGGCGCAGACCTTCCTACAGTAGAAACAGTACCTGAAAACAAGGAATTTGCAGGCTGGTTTGATGCACAGACTGGTGGAAACAAGATTACTTCTTCAACAGAAGTAACAGCAACACTTACAACCATCTATGCACAGTACACAGATGCAAAGGTTACTGTAACCTTCAATGCAGGCGATGGAAAGTTTGATGACAATAGCTCCACAAAGGAAGTACAGTTCACAATAGGTGGAACATATGGCACAGACCTTCCTACAGTAGCAACAGTACCTGAAAACAAGGAATTTGCAGGCTGGTTTGATGCACAGACTGGTGGAAACAAGATTACTTCTTCGTCAGAAGTAACAGGAACACTTACAACCATCTATGCACAGTACACAGATGCTGCACCTACAACCATAACCATTAATCTTGATGTTACTAATGGAACAGGAGCAACTGTTTCAGCAGCTTCAGTAACAGCAGGTACAGATGGTAAGCTTTCAAGTTTACCTGAGCTTGCTACACAGGCTACAGACGGAAGTAAGTTCCTTGGATGGTTTACTACAAAGACAGATGATGGAGCGCAGGTTACAACAGAGACAGTACTTGAAGATGGAGCTACTATTTACGCTCGTTTCACAGCAGTTTCAGTAATTACTGTTGGAGGAACACTGACACATAACGGAACAGCATTTGATACCAGTGCTCTTACTGCAACTGTTAAATATGCAGACGACTCAACCGCTGATGTAACAGCAAAGGCAACATTTGCTATTTCTCCTGAAAATCCTTCAGGAACAACTAGTGAAAATGTAAGCGTTGTTGCAACATATTGCGGTAACTCTAGTGTAGGAACAGAGATGACTGCTACATACGTAGCTCCTTCAGCTCCCTAATAGCTGAGTGAGACTACAACAGAGCACCAATGAAATGACACCATTTATTCACAACACACATAAATAGGTGAAGAGGGAGGCACTTCGCATTTGATGCGGGTGTCTCCTTCTCTATGCGCAAAAAAATCCCCCCTTCGCTGAGACTGGTTGAAAAAGTGTGTAAAGTTGAAAAAGTATGCCAACTTTTTCAACTTTTCCAACTTCAATTGTCTCACGCGAAGAGGGAATTTATTAGGTAGCCACTATTTACCGCTTACCAAAAATCCCCCTTCACTGAGACCGGGTGTGATATGTACCCTCTTTTATTGATTTACACTTAAAACTGACCAGGGGAGGGTGCGGACAAAAATTTGGACAAAATGAAGGAGTTCGCATCATGTACACACTAGACCAGAAACAGATGGCTATCGATACCTTTCTAAAACTCAGAAGTCACAGAAAAACAATCAGACTACTTGGTTATCCAGGATCTC
>JAILOW010000070.1 GCA_024690635.1 Butyrivibrio sp. | reverse complement strand
TACCAATGCCAAGGCCCCTGTCCTCAGCTCTTCTATGGATAAGATTGTAGTCCTTCTCTGTGGCATAGAGCACATAGCGGCTCTGGGAAACAGTGTTTACATGGAGAGAAGAACCATTCTTGGCAAAGTTCCAAATGAACTTATCATCATCTTCTTCCCTTTCAAAATGATCAAGACCTTTTTCGATGATAATATCGCAGACTTCTTCGAAAATGTATAACAGATTATTCATACTTAACCTCTTTAAATTTTTAAGTGCGAAATCCAATTATACACGTTTCGGGCTTATATTCCACTTCGCATTTTTTCCAAAAAATGGATTATAATGCCAAAAAAATATGGGCAACATTAGGGTTGATTTTGGAACAGTATCCCTTGTAGGCTCAGGCTCTCTATTCCTCCTGTGCCATGCAAAAGAACTCCCATCCATATCTTTCATACCCCTTTTCTTTTCAATTCATTACCCTGCAGTTTAAGCTCTTTTCCGGAATCCGCTACAAGTTCATCTGTCTCAAGCGCCTTAATATCATAACCATCCGATAGCTTAGCGAGCAGTTTCTTACTGCCTACATTCCGCACATCTGCCTCATAGAAAAACTCAGTCTTTCCGTACTTTTCATAGGCATACTGCAAAATATATTTCAGTGCTTCAAAAGCGTACCCTTTCCCCTGTTCCGGCTCGATTATCCAGACTCCAAGCTCCGGACAAATCTCTGTCATTCCATGCATCTCAACGCATCCGACAAATCTATCTTCATCATCAACGATTGCAAATATCAATGTTTCTTCTTTTCCCATCTCATCGAGAAATCCCTGTAGCAAATTCCGTGCATCTTCAAGGTTTTCAAATGGATCCGGCCATTGATACTTTGTTATTTCCTCGTCAAAATACTTGTAATAGTCCTCAAGATATTTCATATCAAACGGAACAATTCTAATATTTCTCGCCATCATCAATTTCCTCCATACATCTCCGCGAACCACACATGAAAAAATCCAAGGCTAAGCGCATAAAAAGTGCCTAAGGAGCCAGCCTTCTCCACCACTCCATCTAATATACAAATGTATAGCAGTTTAATATACATTTGCATATCACTTGCAAGATCCCTGTCACGCATTAAGGAATCCCGCGATCTCTTCAATGTCATCGGAGAAAAGAACTTTCTCAAAATATTCTTTCTTCCCAAATCCGTTATCTATGATATTCTCCAGGACGTTCTTCAGCGGATCATAATATCCGTCAGTATTAAACAGGATTATTTTGCCGCTTACTATATCAAGGCTTGAAAGAGACATCACTTCCGTGATCTCATCAAGGGTACCTATGCCGCCCGGAAGAGCCACAAAAGCATCCGCAAGCTCTATCATCTTTGATTTCCGCTCAGCCATGGAAGAAGTCTCTATAAGCTGCGTAAGACCATCGTGCTTTCTTTCCTGTATCCTGTCCACATCCGGTATCACACCTATGACCTTGCCACCTGACTCTAAAACTGCATCTGCCACATCACCCATTAGTCCTCTGTTTGCTCCGCCATATACAAGTGTATGGCCGTTCCCTCCTATCCACCTTCCAAAACTTTTGGCAGCAAAAGAAAATTCATCCTTATTTCCTGATGTTGAGCCCAGATAAACTGCTATGTTCATACTATCTTCCTCCAGTAAATGTCCGTATTTATTTAATACCTTTTGCTATTTGTTCTCCACTGTGTTCACCCATATAATCAATGATATCAGAAAGATATTCTTTTCCAAGAAATGGGTAAAAGGTCATTGGATCCACGATCTGTGATCCCTTCTGCTTATTACACCTCTTACACAAAGGGACAAAGTTTCTTTCGTCATCACCACCGCCCTTGTACTTTGGAACAACATGGTCAATGGTAACATCCCTTATGAGAATCTTCTTTCCGCACCTTGCACAGAGTGATCCTGTTTTTTGGATAATGATCTCTTTTATTGCAGTCTTTTTTACCTTTTGTCCCCTCATTGTTTCCCCGATTCCAAAACGTTTTTTTATGACACATTTAATATTTCTTCGTTACTGTTCACTCGCATAAAGCTCGCTCCAGTAACTAATTCGCGCATTCATTCCAGATCGACTTCGTCGAAGGAATGCGCTCACTCCTGCATCAAATTCTCACGAAATGCGCAGCTTAGTGCGCATTTCTGTCTGAACAGTAACATTTCTTCAATTGCTGATACATCCTAAATATGATTATACTTCACATTTGTTTCACAATTCATTAAGATTGTTTTAAGGATGAAAGCCTATCATGAACATACCTTTGTAGGCAGCAATTACAGTAAAGTCATGTCAAGAGACGAATATGAGTCGATACTTGACACTATCGGCTATAAGGAATAAAAAAGACACTCATCAGTTACGGTGAAGCCAAAGCCACCTTTACTGTGAGTGCCTCATTTTATTTGATAGTTTTTTTGTTTTATCCATTGTGAAGCTAAAGCCAAAAGGACTACTTTTCTATCCCCTCATAAGAAA
>JAILOW010000057.1 GCA_024690635.1 Butyrivibrio sp. | reverse complement strand
TATATACTCACTTACCGCAATAAACTGAACGCCGCAGGCTGTAAGCTTATTTATATAGCCTGGACTTCTGTAGGTATCCACATCATTGTGCATGTGGAAGTAAACGGGGACTTCATATTTATCCCTGCAATACTGCGCGATAAGCATACAGGTGGACATGTGATTTTCCACCACAACTGCTTCATAATCTGCCCCTTCCTCAGCAAGTCTTTTTTTGAAAGCCTCCAGAATGCTTTCATCCAAAAGCCTTTTTGCATCTCTGCCGGAAGCGGTTCTGTAGTATTTATCAAGAGCTTTGTCAAAAAGCTTCTTTATGCCCTCTTCCCTGACCTCAATGATATTCGTAAGCTTATATGAACAGCTTAGCTTTTGAGGATCGGCAATAGTAAAAAGATCTATGTTAAGTTCTTTTTGCTCTTCGTTATCTTTTATTATCCTTGTGATAAGTTCCTCCACAGCTCCGCCCTTAGTTGCAGGGACAGGCAGTCTGCAGGGAGCGATCATGGCAATTTTTTTCATGCTTCAAAGTACATAATCATCTTTTGATAATATAACCAACAGTTACTGCCGCTGCCGCAAAAAGAGAAAGAAATGTGATCACTTTTCCGATTGTTCCAAGAGCTGCATTTGAGCCCTTTTCAGTTATCTCCGCGGCATCTTCTTCCACAGTCACGGTAAATACACCAAGTTCTATCTTTTCTTTTTCTCCCTCTGTATTGGTATAGCCAAGAGAAACATTAACGGACTGCTCGCCGCTTTCCGTAAAGGTTATCTGGCAGTCCTCAGAATGTGTCTTCCCAAAATAGATGGTATCAAGAGGAATGTTTTTACTCTCATCAGACACATTTCCTTCTATCACCAGCTCTGCATCTGTAATATTGGCATTTCCGTTATTTACAAGGCTAAGGGAGATCAGCGTTTTGCCGTCCACTTTTGCAACTGGGCTGACTTCAACGGATCTGACTCCGATGGTCCTGGCACCTGTAGTTGGTATCACCATTCTGCTGGTATTGCTCATCTGCCTTCCGGCGCTTACATAGTCTAATCTGCAGGTAAGGTCTGTCATATCTGCGGTAAGTTCAGGGCTTACAGTCACCTTGACGGAAACCTGCTGTGATTCTCCCGCCTTTATACTCCCCACATAGATCTGGTTGTCACTTCCAAAGGAAGGATAGATCATATTGGATTCACTGGAAACAGTCATTATAAGGCTGTTTGCCGCAGCCAAAGCGCTTGTGTTGTGAAGGACGAAATCTATGGTCACATTGCTGCCGGCCTGAAGAAAGCCTTCTTCAATACTGTAGCTCTCAACTTCCACTACTGCAGCCACGCCCTGGGCCTCGCCCTCAGTTGCATATGCAGTCAGACTGCAGCCTGCCAGCATCACAAATGCAGCAGTAAGTCCTGTGAACATTTTCTTTATCATAGTCACCGATCTTTTCATTTATCTTTCCTCGCAAGCTTTATCTTCTTTTTGCTTTTGCCGGTCTTTTTGATATATCTCTCATTTTGGAAGTAATCGTAGTCTTTGTTGTAGGATACGTACTGATCCATATCCGTCCTGTTTACGATGGTTCCTATCAGGTTGGCATTTATCTCCGTAAGAGCGTTTGCAGCATCTATAAGCCCATTCTTGCCGGTTTTGCCTATGGAAGAAACCAAAATGACAGCATCTGTGTTTACAGCCAGCACTTTTGCATCCATAGCAACATTTACCGCAGGCATGTCATAAATGATATAGTCATATGTTTCCAAAAGGTCTTTTCTTGCTTCCTCCATTCTCTCTGAGCAAAGAAGCCTTACGGGATTATCTATCAGTTCACCGCAGGGTATGTAGAAAAGCTTGTCGGTGGTGGTTTCATAAATTACGTTTTTAAGTTCGCACCTTCCAAGAAGATAGTCCGAAAGCCCTGTTCCGGCGTTCTCGTTAAGCCTCTTGTATCTGTTGTCCTTTCTGATATCTCCGTCAATAAGGACTGTTTTGTAGCCTGCGCTTGCAAGAGCAGCGGAAAGATTGATGGAAACCGTGGTGGTACCATCCCCCGCTTCACATCCACAGAGCACAAAGCTCCTGTAGCCATGCTGCTTTTTCAGGATGTGGATGTTCATCACTATCTGATCGAAAGCATCATTTAATATAAAGTTGTCGTTTCTGTATATCTCAAGTTTTTTCACGATGCCATCTCCTTATTCTTTGTAATCGGGAATAATGCCAAGTACGGGAAGCTCCTCCCTTATTGAGGCCTCCCTTATTGTACGGACTTTCCTGTCAAACACCTCGCAGGCTACCACTATCAGGCAGGCAAGCAAAAAGCCTATGGCTGTGAAAATGATGATCTTTTTAAGTGCCTGCTTTTTGGCATTGTAGGCCTTACTGTAGGTATAGGCTTTATCCAAAAGCTTAATGGAGTCATTGTTTAGGATACCGGTCATCTCAATGGTATAGGACTGAGCCATGGCATCAGCCATCTCCATGGAAAGCTGCGGATCTGACGTTGTTGCATAAAAATATATGATGGTGGCGGAACTGGTCATAAAGTTTGAAATAGTCCCGTTTGAAGCAGTTTTGGCAGAGGAACTGACGTACATACAGTCCTGGATATAAGAAGCATCCACATCACTTCTGCCCATGATAAGAGCTGCTCTCTGACTTACCTTGTAGGAGCTTGCCACATCAAGATATGCATTCATGGCTGTAACAGCATTGGCGGAATCTGAATAGGATCCGTCCGCTGCAGCATATACCGTAGCAAGAGCAGAATAGGTATCAACTCCCGGATCAAGATTTCGTCCGATGCCTGCCAGCAAAAACAGTCCTGTAAAAACAGCCACAAATCTCCACTTTTTCATAAGGGCCCGAATACACCTGAAAATGTCGATCTCAATAATGTTTTTGTACATATATTTCATCCTTCCCTACAAGAAAGTTTTTTCATCACGCAACCTTAAAATTATAGCATTTTTACAATAAAAAGTATATTATCATCTAGTAAACAGTTGATTTTTAAGGAGAGCATGATGTCAATAGCGACCATAATTCTGTCACTGGCACTTATTGCCGCCAATGTTTATTTCTTCATAAACAAGAAGTATCTGTATCTTTTTATTCCGTGTATTTTGTTCCTTCCCGAATACTATGCTCTGGAGATAAGCTCTACTCTTCCTCTTATCACAGCATCGAGGATCATGTTTGTCGTCTTTTACGTCTATGCATTTCTTAACAGAAGACGCAATATATCCTTTAAAAACATCAGGTTAAAAGAACTTCCGAAATCTTATTTACTTCTCCCCTGCTATTTTGTATTAAGGCTTATTTCAAACCTTGTTTATGCTCCTACCATAAGGCAGGCCCTGAATACTTTCCTTGAGATAGTTTTTGAACAGCTTCTTCTTTTGATCTGTTTCTATCTCCTTGCACCCACAAAAGAGGAAATACACACTCTTATAAAGGTTGTGGTAAATACTGCCTTTGTGTTCTTTGTAATAGGCATTTTTGAAAGCATTACTTCCATCCGCCCCTTCGATGTACTCTATACTGTTGAAAGAAATATGATGAACAGCACCTTCATCCGTCTGGGGCTTATGAGATCCACCACCACTTTGGGGCTTCCGAATTTCTACAGCAATATGTGCCTTTATGTCACACCGCTGATCCTGTATCTCTATGAAAAAACAATGCAAAAAAGATATCTTGTATACATGGTCTTTGATATCCTTGCCATCATCCATGCAGGCTCAAGATCCACCATACTGTTCTTTGCCTTTTTGCTGTTAATTTACTTTGTTTATTCTTTAAGGAGCTCAAGACGTATCCTGTTTATAAAAAACTCAGCTGCCATCGT
The DNA here is from genome assembly GCA_024690635.1 of Butyrivibrio sp. The sequence continues at coordinate 2,702 of JAILOW010000057.1, read as the reverse complement.
TGCAGCTCTTGCCATCATCATGGTAGTTTTATCTCTTACATCTCCCCTTGTGAAAAACTACTACCTTGGTACCGTCAAAGGAGTTCTGAACGAAGTAGGCTTTAACTTCGAGATGGAAAAAGAGGACCACGACGGAGTTGCAGGCTACGGTGAAAACATCGGCTACGGTTCCGGCTCAAGGCTTGCGCAGTTTACCGGTATGTACTATACCCTTAGGACAAATCCCGTTTTTGGTCTTGGAGCCAGATCCAACGACAGAAAGGTCATCCGGTATTATTCCGAAGATCACTGGCACCCCTCAAACACCTTTGATGTGGGATTTGTAGAGATCTTCTGTAACGAAGGTTTCGTGGGCTTTACGGGATATATCATGCTGTTAATATGGCTGTTTTTGCTTCTTTTAAAAGGCAGGAAAGCAGATAATTCAACAGCCTTCAGAACCATCGCCCTCTTATTTCCCGCATATCTGCTTGCCATGCTGAGCACCATCAATATGTATCCTTATCTTTTTCTAATGGCTCTGATCTTTTACATTTTATTTGATGAAAAAAACATAAAAATTATTAAATAAGTTCTCATATCCCCTTATTTTTGGAGAAATATGGTACGATATACAAGCTATATGGTGTATTTTGTGCTTTTAGGAGCAAGGAGGCTCAATATGAAACACTTTTATTCGGGGAAACATTTCATTTCAATAATTCTGGTTACCATACTGTTTATTCTTTCGGCTCTTCCTGTAAATGCTGCAGGATACGGGGCTGCCAAAACTGTCACCGTCACCATGGACCGCGAAGAGATCCTTGAAGCGGAAAATCACAAAGGCTCTTCCAACAAGATCGTTAAGTGGGACGACTTTTGGGCAGGTAAAAAGGATACCTATGACGGATCCATTCCTGCTTCTCTTCTGGATGATCCCGTTTACTGTTCCATGAATCTTCCTTCGGAATCCCGTTCTCAGACCATGATTGATTCCTGGAGAGACAACGCACACATAACAGGCTATATCGAGCCCCCTGCAACCAAGGTCCTCTCAATAGGAGCCATCTATTCCACTGCCGGTGTCAGGATAGAAAATGACATCAATATATGCATCGGCAAGATCAAGCTGTTTGCTTTTTCCAAGAGTCAGGGCAGATGGATCACAGTTGATTCTCAAAAATATCCTACCGGTCTTTATTTCTACAAGATGCCCTGGGGTTCTGAAGGTTCGGTACCCGTAGCTCCCAAGAAGATTGAATATAAGAGCAACTACGTACGTGTAACACTTACTCCCGAGGAGATCAATTCCTCCTGTCTTCATTTCTGGGGCAAGTCACAGGATATAAGTGAGGATTATCTCTACTACGCCTGTGCCTATGAGTTCTGGGTTGAAGATAAAAACTATAAGGGAGGCGATCTTACAGCAACCCTTGGAATCGATGCAAAAACTTCGGATTCGCAGGCAACCGTATCACAGCTCTTCTCCAGCAGAGGTATCACCCCCACATCCAGTAAAAAAGTGATCTGGGGACATACAATACCTTCAACGGATTATAACCGCAGAAGAGACGGTGACACACTGCTAAGGCTTTTTAAAAGATGATCAGGATCTGTTGAATTTCTTATCGTAGATCCTGTAATAACCGTTTCTGTTTAATATAAATATCAAGGCCTTGAGTTTGTCCTTTCCTATGGCAAACTTAAGGCTTTCTTTATTAGTAAGGCCCACACTTTTACTCTCTTTAGCAGGGATCTTAAACTCCGCACATTCATGTATGTACTGCCTTACCAAAAGCCCCATCATAGGCCTGAATTCTTTTTTTCCTCTTAACAACCTGAAATCGTTGTTGTACTTTTCAAGGATCCGGAGCAGATCGTTTTTTCTCTTTTCTTTGCTTCCGGCGCTCATTATGGATCCGCCTCTGAGAATATAGTTATAAAAAACTTTGGGATAATATGCCAAAACCGGATCCTTACATAAAAATTGAAAAGCCCATTCCAGATCCTCGTGATATATACCCTGAGCAAACTTCAGATCATTTTCTTTTATGAAAGAAGCCTTGTATATATACCCGCTGACTTCCACCCTGAACTGATTCTGATATGCCACATTTTCAAGGAATTCACTGCAGGTATACAGCTTGTCTTTACTAAGGCATGGTGCACATATTGCCTTTTTATCACCGTTTGGTCTTATGATCCTAAGGCATCCTTCTATGACATCAGGTCTTTGCTTACCGAAGGACTCTATATACTTTGTCAGGTCTTTGCAGGTGCCTTTCTCAATGCAATCATCGGAATCCACAAAGATAACATACTCACCGGTAATCTCATCAAGCCCACGGTTTCTGGCTGAGGAAACTCCTCCGTTTTCCTTGTGTATCACCCTTAAACGGCTGTCACCTGCGGCATATTCATCAAGAATCTTTCCCGAACCGTCTGTTGCTCCGTCGTCCACAGCTATGACTTCAAAATCTTCATAGTCCTGTGTAAGCAGAGCATCAAGACATGGTTTTAACGCATCCCCCGGGTTGTACACAGGTACAACAATACTGATCTTCATTTTTCCCCCTCATTTTTTTCAGCTTGTCTTTTCAAGCAAAAACCTTATTGCCTTAAAGCTTCCCGTCTTTAATATAAACAGGATCAGCTTTCTTTTCCCCTTTTCATCCTTTAGTTTTGCCTTTTTCAGTACTTTCCTGTATTCCTCCTGAGCCAGG
>JAILOW010000050.1 GCA_024690635.1 Butyrivibrio sp. | reverse complement strand
TTCTACGAATGGGACAAGGCCAAGACTAAATTCATCTTCAAAAGACCTGACGGAAAGCCCATGTATTTGGCAGGTTTCTATGATCTTAATGAAGGAAAAGACTCTTTTGTCATATTAACGACGTCCCCTAACAGCTCCATGGAACCTGTCCACGACAGGATGCCCGTTATGATCGAAGCCGCAAACGCGCAGGACTACCTTCAGGATACGTCTGCAGCCATGGACCTTCTAAAAGAGCCGATGCCTTTGCTTGATCGCAGCACAGACTACGAGCAGCTGAGTCTTTTCTGATCTCTGATTCACCAATCCATTGCTAAAAGGGCTAAAATTGCTGTTTTGACATTGAAAAAACAAATCGCTGTACATACAATCATGTGGTAGTGTTAGCAATTGCTAACTAAAAGCTATATGCCTTTGGCAGGAGGAGAATTGTATGTGTTTGAGTGAACTTAGACAAAACAGCGACGCAGTAGTAAAAAGTCTGAACGGTGACCAGCGCTTTATCAGCAGGATCACCTCCATAGGACTCACCCCGGGATGCAGTGTGAGAGTCCTTCGAAACGACATGAACAGGCCCATGCTGGTATTTTCAAGAGATACCATGATCGCCCTCAACAGGAAAGAGTGCATGGGAATCGAAGTATCGGAGGTGACAGCATGAGTCAGGCAGCTACTATTGCTCTTTTAGGTCAGCCCAATTCGGGCAAATCAACCCTTTTTAATGCCTTGACAGGCCTTCGCCAGCACGTGGGAAACTGGCCGGGCAAAACCGTAGAAAAGAAGGAAGGCTTCTTTACATATAAAGGAATGGAGTGCGCAGTAGCGGACCTTCCGGGCTCCTATTCCCTTACGGCAAATTCCGACGAGGAAGTCATCACCAGAGATTTCATCGCCTCCGGAAGGGCAGATGTAGTCTGCATTCTGGCGGACAGCTCACAGCTTGAGAGAAGTCTTTTCATGGCTGCGGACTATGCGGGAATCACGGTTCCGAGCTTCCTTGTTCTTAACATGGCAGATGTTGCCAAGGACCAGGGAAAAGAGATCGATGCAAAAGCCATAGAGAAAAAGCTTGGCATACCGGTGCTTCTTTTCTCCGCAACAGATGCCAAAAACTATGAGCCTTACTACGAGATCATGGAGCGCGCAGTCAGGGAAAAGACTGTCCTTAGCAGCGACAGGATCGAAGAGGAGTACAGAAAAATAGAAGGCTATGAGGAACTAAAAGCCCTTATTCCGGATGAGCTTGTTCACGGTTTCTCATCAACCTGGATGGCCATCAAGGCTCTGGAAAATGACAAGCTGGTCATGAAGCAGCTAAAAGAGAAGCTCCCTGCAGATACAATGAAGAAGATAGAGAGCATCTGCAGCAGATCACAGGGCGCCATCGCAACAGGAAGCGCCAAGTTCAGATGGATCGACGAGGTGCTGGAAGGCTCAGTTAAATCCAAGGAAAATCAGCTTAAAGTATCAAAGCTCGACAAGATATTCCTTAGTAAAACCTGGGGTAAGCCAGCGGTTGTACTCACTGTCCTTCTTGGACTCATTGCATCATTTATTCCGGCTCTTCCGCTGATGTTTGTGGGTGAAGGAGTTGCAGCTTTAAAGGCTCCTGTTACAGCCCTTCTCACAGCAGTAGGATGCCCCGAAGTTATTATTGTCGCTATTTGTACAGTCGTCATTCAGTCGTTTTCATATATTTTCAAGATGCTGGGCTTTGTGTTCGGCGTAACTCTTGTATTCGGACTCTTGGAAGAAGTCGGCGTCATGGCGCGTATTTCCTACGTCTTCGACAACACCATGGGTAAGCTCGGACTTCAGGGAAAATCCGTTATGCCTTTCCTTGTAAGCTTTGGATGCACCATGGGCGGAGCAGCAGGCTCCAGAGTTATCGATAACTGGGGACAAAAGGTCCTCACCATTGCGCTTGCCTGGGCTGTTCCCTGCGGAGCTGCGTGGTCGGTTGTACCGATGCTCTCAGCAATGTTCTTCGGCCCCGGAGCCATACTGGTTGTTGCAGCGATCCTGCTCACCATGATCCTCCACATGTATATCACTTCACTTGTATTTGGCGGACGTCTGGTTAAAAAGACAGAGCGCTATGGAATGATCATGGAGCTTCCTCCTTACCACAAACCCAAGTGGGGCGCACTTCTTCGTTACGTATTCGGAAGATGCGTTGATACCTTTAAGAGAGTAAGCAGCGTAGTAATCCTTGTCTGCGGCGTATTCTGGCTCCTTAGCTACTCCTTCACACCCGGAAGCGTTCCGATCCTTACAAGATTCGGCCAGGCAATCGAGCCCGTTACCAGAGTCTTCGGACTTGGCTGGCAGATGTTTATTGCCTTCATCGCTTCTTCTGTCGGAAAAGAGGGTGCCATCGGCGTTATCAGTGCGCTCTTTACCGGAGAGAATCTCTCAGGCGCATTCAATGCAGCCATGAGCGGAGCACCTGCAGCTTCCAACCTCTCACAGATCCTTCTTGCAAACGTATCAAAGCCTGAGGCTCTTGCATTCATATTTGCCATCACCTTCAATATGCCTTGTGTTGTGGCTTTGGCAGCAACCTACCAGGAGACGGCTTCTGCAAAGTGGACCCTGAGGATTGCACTTTACTACACAGCAACAGCTCTTTTACTTGCTATGATCGTGTACCACATTGGACTCATTATATGGTAAATCAGGAAAGCAGGCGCAGATGAAGGAACTTTTGGAACTCTTAAGTGACGGCAATGCCAGAACCGTAAGACTTCTTGCCATCGAACTTGGAACCTCTGTCGAGGATGTTAAAAGACAGATCGAATATCTTACCAATATCGGAGTAATAAAGAAAGTAGATATGTCGCTTGGGTGCGGCGGAAATTGCGGAAGCTGCAGCGATGGCTGCAGCGGAAGTTGCGCCTCCTGCCTGCCTCAGGGCGGATTTAAGAATATGGGCGAAATGTATGAGGTTTGCAAAAACCAGAATGATTGCTATAATTGTTAGAGGCGGCTAACAAAAAGCCATGAGATAAGTGCGGGCAAAATCCGCAGGAGGAATTTATATGTTATCAAATGCACTGGTTATAGCAATCTTGGCTGTGGTACTCTTCCTGGCTCTCAGGGGAAGTATCAAGCACCTGGCAGGAGAAGGCGGATGCTGCGGAGGCGGCGATTCTGTCAAAAAAGAGCCTGACAAAAAGCTTACAGGCCCCATAATAAAAACGACGATATTCAAGATAGACGGAATGCATTGCGAGAATTGTTCAAACAGAGTAAAGCGCACCATCAATAGATTAGACGGCGCTTCAGCCAAGGTTAATCTCAGAAAGAAAGAGGCAGTTGTACGCTTCGAGAAAGAAATAGCGGACGATGTTATCACAAAAGAGATCGAGGACCTCGGCTACAAGGTGACTGAGTGCTATGGCAAAGTGTAAGAGCGTGGAGTTTACCATTCCTTCCGCAGACGGCGGCCGGGATGGCAAGCTTAACTGGATGATGCTAAGTCCCTGTTTGTATGTGGGATATGTTGATATCTGGTCCAGATACCTTCCGCAGTGCGTCTTTGAGTCGCCATCGCTAAAGAGCATTGATGGCACGCCCATCAAGATAAATTACTGCTTTCGCGGAAGATGTGAAATCATGCTGAATGCCGGCGCCACCACCTTTGTTGTGGGGGACGAGCTGGCAGTGGATTACGGGACTTCCTCCGAGGGAAGGCAGGCGTTCTTTTACCCGACTGCGGAGTATGAGGGCATTGAACTCGTGATATTTCCATCGGATACCTTGGAAGGCGAAGTGTATCCATACCTGGGAAAAGAGCTTGTTCAGAGCCTTACGGATAAATTCACAGGCAGAAGTATTCCCTACATTAACGTGCCTGATGCGCGCATCAGAAGATGCATGGAGGATTTCAGGGACGATATCCTCTCCCGGGCAGATGAAAAGCTCATTGAGGTGGATGTTTACAGGCTCCTGCTTCTTCTTAAGGAGCTGACTTTTGAGGTGGATAAAAGAAGAACTTTCTGTACGCCTTCACAGGTTGAAATTGCGAAAAAGACTGTGGAGATCATAACCCGTGACCTTTCAAAAAGACACTCGGCAGGAGATCTTGCAGCAGCCTTCGGTGTCAGCGAATCGTCGCTCAAAAACTACTGCAGAGCAGTCTTTGGCAAAGGCTACCACGATATGATTACAGAGATAAGAATGAGAAAAGCCGCGGAGCTTATCTTAAAGGGCGATGAGAGTTTGTGCGAAATTGCAGAGCGTGTGGGCTATCAGAGTCAGTCCCGATTTTCTAAAGCTTTTTTTAAATATCACAAAGTTCTCCCTCTGGAATATAAGAGAAGAAATTTTTCGGCAAGTTAGTATTTGCCGGTCAGGGTGATCATGTCGACGTGTTTTAATATGCCGACATCCTCAAGAAGCCTGATCATTCGATAAACAGTAGCGGTTCCAACGGTATTGTCTTTTGCGATTACCTTGTGGTAGATCTCTTTGCAGGATGCACCGTCGCTACTGAGAATAATATCTATTATAAGTTTTCTTTGTTTTGTGATCCTAAAGCCCTTTTCTTTCAAAAGGGAAATGACGTATTCGTTACTCATGTCAGCCTTTCCTTAAGATGCGACGCATCTGTTTCTTGTAGTATTAACGATCATCTGTGATAAGTGTCTGCCTCCGGACAGGCACTTTTTATATACTTCAGTACACTTCTTATAACTGGAAAAGGTCTTTTCCGCCTTCTCCTTATCCCCGTAAACCTTCCAGTATCCAACGCATTTAACGCCTTTTCTGGTATCCTCCATGAAGCCTCTGACATCAACAGGAGGATAACCCAGGAAAAGACCTATTTCGTGAGGGAAAGAGTTTTGATTGCTGATCTGGTTAATGAGATGGACAATGTCGCTCTCTACAGACTCGCAACTATAGCCCTTTGCAAGGAGCATCTCACGGGCTTCTTTGCAGGAAAGATCGGCCTTTAGCTTATCCGGTCTGTAAAGATAAAGAAGGACATTTTTATCGGATATTTT
>JAILOW010000043.1 GCA_024690635.1 Butyrivibrio sp. | reverse complement strand
ACTAAGGTTCGGGAAGGAGATTAAGGATATGTTAGCACCACTGAGTTGGTTAAAAGAATATGTAGATATTGATGTTACTCCACAGGAGTTGGAAGACAAGCTGTTCTCCTGCGGTTTTGAAGTAGAAGAGCGTTATGAGGTCGGTAAGGATATCTCTAACGTTGTGGTAGGTTTGGTGAAGACCTGCGAGGCAATTCCGGATACCCATTTGCATTTGTGCCAGGTAGATGCCGGCGAGCATGGCGTGCTCCAGATTTGCTGCGGTGCGGATAATGTACAGGCTGGCGGTAAGTATCCATTGGCTTTGATTGGAGCTACGGTTTACGCTACAGCTAAGGATCATATCACCATCGAAGGCGTTATGACCATCGGACAGGGTAAGCTGCGCGGCTATGATTCTTTCGGTATGTTATGTTCCGGTGTAGAGCTTGGTTTGAACGAAGACCTCTATCCGGGTGCAGGCTACAACGGACTTCTGGTTCTTCCGGAAGATGCGACCGTTGGCGCATATGTTAAGCCAATCTTAGGTCTTGATGATCAGATTTATGATATTGCTATTACCGCAAACCGTCCGGATTGCCAGAGCATCTACGGTATTGCAAGAGAAGTAGCAGCAGTCCTTGGCAAAGAGCTGAAGGCTCCATCTCTGGAGTATACTGAGCATGATGCATTGAAGGATGACTTCTCTGTCAGTGTAGATGCCAAGGATTTGTGCCCTCGTTACAGCGCACACTATGTATATGATGTAAAAATCGGACCATCCCCTGCATGGATGAGACGCCGTCTTGCCCTGACCGGCATTGGTTCTATTTCCAACATTGTTGATATTACCAATTACGTATTAAAAGAGTTCGGTCAGCCGATGCATGCGTTCGATTACTCTTATTTGGAGGGTGGTAAGATTCAGGTTCGCCGTGCCAATAACGGTGAGAAGATTCAGACCCTCGATGAGAAGGAATTTGAGCTGAACGACCAGAACTTAGTCATCTGTGATGGCAAGAAGCCGGTAGCTCTTGCAGGTATCATGGGTGGATTGAATTCCGAGATTAAGGACGATACGACAGCCGTTATGTTCGAGGCTGCCAAGTTCGCCCGTGACAATATCCGTAAGTCTTCCCGTGCATTGGGACAGGCTTCCGATTCTTCCGCGTTGTACTCCAAGGGTGTGTATGAGTACACCACCGTGGTTGCAATGAAACGTGCATTGCACTTAATCGAAGAGCTTGGTTGTGGTACCGTATCTTCTTCTCATTTTGAAGATAATACCGGTAACTCCATCGAGCCACATGAGATGAAGGTTAGCGTGAATAAGGTCAACGGTGTTCTTGGAATTACCGTTCCAAACGATGAAATCGTTCGTATACTTACCAATCTTCATATGCAGCCATCCATCAACGGTGATGAGCTCACCTTACAGATTCCTGCATATCGTGAAGATATGGAAGATTATCCGGATGTTGCGGAAGAAGTCATCCGTATGTACGGTTATGACCATGTCATCCCAACCTTCATGCCAACAGCAGAAGTGACCATGGGTGGATTGAATCTTCGCCAGAAGAGCGAGTTGAAGCTGAAGAGAGCACTGTGTGCAGCAGGTGCTTACGAAGGCATTCATTATTCCTTCTTCTCTCCAAGCGATTTGGACTTGATTCGCTTGCCGGAGGATGCTAAGGAGCGTCATGCTATTAGCCTGATGAACCCAATCAATATCGATTTGTCTCTTATGAGAACTACCTTAGCTCCACAGATGCTTCGCGCTATGGCTGGTAATCAGAAGAAGGGTATCTTAGAAGGCCGTATCTTCGAACTTGGCAATATCTTCCTTCCGAAGGATTTGCCATTGACCGAGTATCCGGATGAGCGTGAGACCTTATGCATCGGTGTATTTGGTAAGGAAGAGACCTTCTTCACCATCAAGGGATTATGCGATGTAGTTGCAGATGCTTTGGATGTTACCTTCGATTATGAGGCTGACACCAAGACCTTCTTACATCCGTACCAGACCGCCAAGATCACCTGCAATGGCGAGGTAATCGGATATGTTGGAAAGCTTTCTTACGAAATTGCTGACGAGTTGGATATGTCCGTTCCTGCTTTTGTTGCTGAGTTAGATCTTCGTGTTCTGTCCCAGTATTACGGCAAGGCACGAGTATTTACACCAATCTCTAAGTATGATGAGGAAAAGCGTGATTTCGCATTCGTAGTAGACAAGAATGTATCCTGTGGCCAGATTGAGAAGTTGATTTACTCCGCATGTGACTATGTTACTTCCGTAAAACTCTTCGATGTTTACGAAGGTGGACAGCTCCCTGAAGATAAGAAGAGTATGGCGTTCTCTGTAGTCTTCACACCACGTGATGAGAAAATCAAAGGAAAGAAAGTCGAGGAGTTCGTTGAACATATCCTTGCTGACCTCAAAGAGAAGTTGAACGCTACTTTAAGAGCCTAAATTACCGTTAAGGCCCCACCCTTGCGGTGATGCCCATATTTCCCCGAGACCCGCTTGCGCTCCGTTCCGCCCGTAGCGGACACTACGCAATCAATAGATTGCTAGTGCCGACGGACTCCAAGGGTCTCTACAGGAAATAGGACATCCACCTTGCGGGTGGGGGTTACTTTTTTAGATTGGATTTAGTATGGAACAATTTTTTGATGTTAAAGATTATAATTACGAGCTCCCAGAGGAGCTTATAGCACAGGATCCGCTGGAGGATAGAACGAGCTCCAGACTCATGGTGTTGAACAAGAACACTGGAGAGGTAAGCCATCATCATTTCTACGATATTAAGCAGTACTTAAAGCCTGGCGATTGCTTAGTTCTTAATAATACGAAAGTAATCCCGGCACGCCTTTATGGTGTGAAAGAGGACACCGGAGCTGCTATCGAGATCCTTCTCTTGAAGCGAGAGGAAGATGCTATCTGGGAATGCCTGGTTCGTCCTGGCAAGAAGTGTCGCGTGGGTGCGAAGATTTCCTTCGGCGATGGTCTGCTTCATGGTGAGATTGTGGACGTGCTTGAGGACGGTAACCGCAAGATTCAGTTTACCTATGAGGGTATCTTCGAGGAAATCTTGGATCAGCTTGGCGAGATGCCGCTGCCTCCGTACATTACCCACAAGCTTCAGGACAAGAACCGTTATCAGACCGTGTATGCCAAGTATGATGGTTCTGCTGCAGCGCCTACGGCCGGCTTACATTTTACCAAGGAGTTATTGCAGGAAGTGCAGGATATGGGTGTGAAGATTGCGGAAGTAACCTTACATGTAGGTCTTGGTACCTTCCGTCCGGTGAAGGTGGACAACATCTTAGAGCACCATATGCATTCCGAGTACTACCAGATTAGCCAGGAAGCGTGTGATATTATCAACGAGACCAGAGCAAACGGCGGTCGCGTTATCTCTGTAGGTACCACCAGTACCCGTACCTTGGAGTCTGTTGCCAATGCTATCTTAGGCAATGCCAAGGGCCTGGTGAATTCCGATGCAGACGCGAAGCCTGCAGAATTCATTGAGGTAAACGGCAAGAAGTATGTGAAGCTAACTCCACAGACCGGTTGGACCGAAATCTTCATCTATCCGGGATATGAGTTCCAGGTAATTGATGGACTGATTACCAACTTCCATTTGCCGGAGTCTACACTGATCATGTTGGTATCTGCATTGGCAGGAAGAGAGCATGTCCTGAATGCATATCACAAGGCCGTGGAAGAGAAGTATCGGTTCTTCTCCTTCGGCGATGCTATGTTTATCGAACCGTAATGATTGGTCGCACCTTTGGGTGCGGCCTTTTTTGTTGGGAATGCAACAAACAAGTGGATTTTGCCTATTTGCTATGTTAGACTTTCTATGACTGTTGTGTAAGGGAAGAAAGAGAGAAAAGACATATGAAGAAAGACATGCAAGAGGCACCTCTTTGGACCAAGGATTTCACCATTATTACCATTGGCAGTGTGATTTCCATGCTGGGCAATTCCATGTCGGG
>JAILOW010000028.1 GCA_024690635.1 Butyrivibrio sp. | reverse complement strand
TATGTGCAGCGTCTGCGGAGTCCTTTCCATGGCTGCTTACTTTTTGTTTTACATAAGTAATATCGGCACTTATTTTAGCTTCTTAACCTTTTTTGAAATATTTTTTTACATTTTTTGATAAATTGAAACTTTTTTACTTTTTTTCGAAATAACTATAAAGTAAAAAGGACTACAAGCCGATAAATGGCTGCAGTCCCAATTTTTATATGATCTTGATTCAATTTCTGTTGTCCAGATACTGAGGTGGAATGTCCTTGAAATTATTCATTGTCTTGTAATAATTAAAGGCCGCCGCAGAAGTCTGTCTGCTGTAATTCATCTTTTCTCTGGCTTTGCTGAAATACTCTTCAGCCAGTTTTTTATTTCTGTGTTCAGCTGCTTCTATAGAAGCGCTCATGCCGGTTATTTCCTGAATATAGTTCTGAAGACGTCTGATCTGGTCTTTATACTTATCTTTATTGTTTTCTATATCAGCTTTGACCTTATCATAGAGCGTCTGAAAACCATCATCCAGTTTAAGAAGCTGATCGATAAGTTCTCCTTTTACATCCAGTATCTCATCAAAGGCCTTTTCATCTACATTATTGGGATCCTTCAGAAGTTCTTTCTGTTTGTCATTTTCTTCCTGGATCCTGTTCATAACCTCGATCTTTTTTACAAGGCTGTCCTCCAGAATATCAAGGCTTGTAGATTCCATTTTACCCTCCTGCTTATGCTTCTTTTACATATACATGATTTGCCTTCATTACTTCGATCCAGTTGTCTCTGATGGCATGCATATGTCCGTTCAGCTCAGTAACAATGTCCTTGTCCTTTGACACATTGGCCTCGACAAGTCTTCTTCCGATATAAGAATACATGTTTTCAAAGTCCTGAGCAACAGCATACTTCATATCAAGAGTGTTTCTAAGGTACTCAATTATCCTCTCAGTCTTGATGATATTCTCGTGCGCCTTCTGAAAATCGCCTTTTTCAATGGCAAACTCGGCAACATTCAAAAACTTTATGGTGCCGTCGTAGAGCATAAGTGTAAGCTCGGGAGCACTGGCACCCATGATCTTGTTATTTTTATACTGTGCATAAGCTTTCTGCTGTGGGCTAAGTACCGGCATATTTTATCCTCTCATTCTATTAGATTATTGATTTACGATTGATCTTTAGTTTCCGCCGCCAAGCATTCCTGAGAATGCGCTGCTGGAACTGTTGATCTTGGAAAGAGCTGTCTCCATGCTGGCAAATTTCTTGTACAGCTTATCCTGTGCTGCTTCAAGAGCCTTCTCTGCATCAGAGATCTTGGTATTGTATGAGCTGTACTGTGAAGCCATCAGCTTGTCTTCGTAAATAGTAAAGGAGCTGCTGTACTCGGTACTCTTCATAAGATCAGACAGCTTGCTGTACATGTTTCTTGAAAACTCTGTAAAGAAACTCTGAACAGCCTCGGGATCGGTTGAGATAAATGCTTTTAACAGATCCGTATTTCCGCTGGTAACTGTATCGTCAGGATCGCCGTCAATATGAAGAGCTTCCCTCTCATTTTCATCTGTTGCAAAAAAGCTTCCTGTTGCAATACCGAAATTGGAAAGGAAAAGCGTTTGTGTTGTTCCATCCTTGAGCTTTACATCAATTCCGGCGGTTGTGATACCCTTAAGACCGTTTCTGATGTTTGCTACCGTCTCATCCTTGGAAAGGAGTCCGTCTTTGATCTTTTTCTCCCACTCCTCGATTTCCTTATCGCTCATCTCTTCTCTCTGATCATCGGTGAGCATTTTGTACTTGGTAGCTTTGTCAGCGTTATATACTGTAGCAAATTCCTTCATCAGGTCATTGTACTCTTTGAGCATCTTCTTGATGTTGTCGTATATTCCGCTGGTATCCTGCTTGGTTGTAAGGGTTATTCCCGATGCAACCTGATTGGCTGTGATAGTAAGTCCATTGATCTCAAAAGTGTTGGAATTGGAGGTATACTCAACTCCGTTAAGATTGATCTTGGCACTGCTGCCCTTGATGTAATTTTTACTCTTAAGTCCAAGTGCTGTAGCAACATCCGAATCATCGGCATAGAAGTTGTATGCGCCGCCCGTCTCCTTTGATGAAACAAAGAATCTTCCGTTATTCTCATCAAAGTTAAAGTTCAGTGTTGTTCCTGTCTCTGTTGAAGCTGTAGCTCTGAGTTTGTTACGAACATCCTCGATGGTATCTGTTGCGCTTACAGTGATGGAAATCTTGTCACTTGAGTTGGCACTTCCGATACTGAAGGAAAGAGTGGTATCATCCATTACTCCAAGCTTATCCATGGTGGTAAGGAGCTTAGCCTGTGTATCCTGGTTGTTCTCATCCTTGTATGTAGCCTTGTCACCTGTAAGGAATGCAGATGAAGCAAGTGAAGTAACGTCAAGAGTCTGTGTTGCATTCATTGCACCGTCACCGGTGATAACAGATACTGCATTCTCATTGGAAGATGTGGTCACCTTCTTGGTATAAGCAGTTGAGAACCTCATGTTTGCAAGGGTTCCGTTATAAAAAGAGGTAACCTTTTTGTTCAGCTCTTTCCATTTATCCTGCTTCCAGGTAAGCTTTTTCTGGTTGCCCTTGTTGGTATCTACCTTGTCTTTGTATCTCTGTGTTAAAGCAGTTATGATACTTTCAGTATCAAGTCCCGAATTCATTCCTGTAATACGTATAGGCATAGTCTCTCTCCTTTCTCAATCCGTGAGTATGTTCCATGGAAATCCGTTTCCGTGAGGTCTTGTTTCGGTTATCTCTTTTCGTCCACCATGATACCGGCAATCTCCCATACCTTTGCGATCATGTCAAGCGTCTCATCCGGCGGGAATTCCTTGATAACCTTCTTTGTTTCTTTATCAACCATTTTGATGGTTACTCTGTTTGTTTTGTCATGTATGCCAAAGACAGCTTCAGTATTGGACTGAACCTTCTTAGTCATCTCAGAAATGGCTTTCCTGATCTTTTCATTATCAGCCTGGATCTGTTCCTCAGTAGCTTCAAGCCTTGCCTGACCCTGTGAAAAAGACTGTGCTCCGCTCTGGCTGTCACTACTGTTAGAGCCGGTGTAGTTATCAGCCGCCTCAACCTTAAGTTCATCATTCTGACCAAGTCCGTTTGCTTCAAAATTTACGACCTCAGATCTTCCCTGGTTCTGATCCTGTGTCTGAACTTTAACCTGAGTCTGCTGTACAAGCGGGCTAAAACCGTTAATTGCTTCCAATCCCATAATTACACCTCCATGTCAATCAGGAACCTGTCATCTATAACTTCAAAAATAAGCGTCAAAAATACAACATTTCTCATCTCTTATATCGGAAAACCTCACTTATAATTTATAGTAAAAAGCTCAAAAAATCTGAAAATTAATAAAAAATTAATAAACGAGGTGACATTTTTCCGTATGTTATAATTCATATATCGGTTTTTTCGATTATAAAATAATATTTTTCATGCTTATTACAGTGTCCCGGCCTCACAATGATCTTTCTTTTTACGGTGAAGATTTGTCGGAAGATTATCCGCAGGAAGAAAGTATGTCTGTAAGAAGCCTGCTATAAGCAAAGTTTTCAAATACCTTTTTCTGGCCGTTTAAAGCAATCTCTTTTCTCTCATCCTCATGCTCAAGATAATAGGCAGTAAGCGCAACCATATCTTCAGGAGTATAGGCTATGGCAAGATCTTTGCCGTTTTCAAAATACTCCGCGATCTCTGGCTGATAGGAAGTTATGAGGAAGCCTCCTGCCGCCAGTACGTCAACCACGCGAAGTGATACACCGGATTTTATTGATCTTAAGTTTATGTTGAGATTTATCTTACTTCTGTGAAATACCCTTGGCATCTTCTGAACATAATGCGCCAGGCCAAGGTTTTTTACATTCTCTATGGGTACGGCCCCGGGCTGGGTATAAAGCACCGTATCAAAATGCTTTCCCATTTCCTTTAAAATGTTGTGTCTTTCGTTTACGGTGACCTTTTTTCTAAGGATATCAAGAAGGACTTTGTCATAATCTATCCCGTAGGCACCTGTGTTTTCAAAGTTTATGTATTTCTTTAGTTCAGCGAGCATCTCATCGGGAACAACGCTCTTGTCGCCAAAAAGATCGTTTCCGAAAAATCTCTCCTGAGAGGCTATGACTCCGTCAAGATAGCCTTTGAGTTCCTCCGGCAGGTAGTTTACCTGATCGTAGAAGTTATACTCGTTATCATAAAGATTTCCAAGAAAGCACACATCATGCTCGTAGATGATGTGGCCGTCTGTCTCTGCATCAAGCTCTCTGCATACTTCCGAAAGCCTAAGCTCATTAACCCCAAGAGGTGAATATCTTACGGTATCAATGCCTTTTTGACGCATTTCTTCATATAGCATTCTGTCAAAGAGGAATACCCTGTTAACAGGGTTATTTACGGAAGGAGAATCCAGTGTGTAATGAGGACAGTCAAAAACCCAGGAAATATAAGGAAGTTCATATTCCTGGCATACTTCGGAAAGGTTGGGAAAAAAGTCAAAACTGAAAAGACAGTCGTAATATCTTTTCCCATCCTCGCTGCGTTTATCCGCGGCCTCTCTTATTAAATTGTCCAGCTCCTCGGTGACCACATAGCCCTGCAGGTTCAGGCGGAAGGTATCCACCACGTGTCCCAGCCTTATCATGGCATCCCTGCAGTCCTCGCCGTTAAATTCGTCCCAGTTGTAATAAAGTATATTCATCCCCTGCTCCAAAAAAACGATGCACAGCTGTAGTGCATCGTTTTTTATGTCTTTATTATTATCCTTTTGGAAATTACAGGAGCTTTTTCAGCTCATCGATAGCTGCGATATCTGCTGTAGCTTCCTTATTCTCATTCTGGATCTGAACATAAACTTCTTTTCTGTAAATGGGGATCTCCTTGGGTGCGGAGATGCCGAGCTTGATCTGATCTCCCCTAATATCCAGAACAGTGATCTCTATGTTGTTGTTTATGATGATTGCTTCATTCTTTTTTCTTGATAATGCTAACATGTGACTCTCCTTCCGTAGTTATTATGACTGTACAAGATCTCTTTTTCAGGCTTTTGCCTCTTTGTTCTTCTGGAGAATCTCATAAATAGGGAACTTAACAGGATAATCATCGTTATCTACGATAGACTGAGTTGCCTTCATATCTGCTACGTTGATGATGAAGGGTCCCTTAAGGTTAACGGTCATCTTTTTAAGGTCGTGAGGAACAGTTACTGTTACAAGAACGAGAAGCTCCTCGTCCTTGAGTTCTCCGATCTCGGAAAGCTCTGTCTTGTCAACCTGAGGGTTGTAATCAGGGCATACTGTAAGGGGATCTATGACAGGCATTGCAAATCCCGGCTCCTCTATAGACTGAAGCCACTTGATAGCAGCACCTTCATCGCCCTCATCGTGAAGAAGAGTAAATCTCTTAAGATCGGGAAAACCGATTATTCCGTTGGGGAAATTGATGATCTTGCTATCCTCAATGTCTACTTCGCCAAAAATTCTTGTTGTTAATTTCATGGTGTAACCTCCATATATTTTGGATTATTGCTACGCATTAATTATATACGCAATTGCGTACCAGTGCCATAATTATTTGATGATAATACGAATTGTTCCGCTTCGCTCTCACAATTATACAAGAATTCGGAAATCGCCCCGCTCACTACGCTCGCGTGGCTTTTTTCCTCATCCTTGTTCGGCTCTCGAGGTCACATATTGCCCAGTGCAAGCACGGCAATATGTGACTTCGATACCCTATATCATCAGATGTAGTTCATTAACGACGTCTGGCTGATCTTACCTGTTGCCATGAGGCTTGCCTCGTAGGTAACCTGGGCTGTGGTGAGCTTGGTTGCAGCCTCGGCCATATCTATATCCTCGTTGTCGGACTGAAGACTCTTGAAGGTTGTTGTCTGGTTCATAAGTCTTGAATCCACAAGGTCCAGTCTCTTTGATCTGGTTCCGTTATCTGTAACCGCGATGTTTGCCACATCCAGAGCCTTCTGCATGGAAGTGATCTTGTGCTCGAACTCTTTCTGGATCTCTTCTCTAAGGTAATCATAAGCCTTCTTGGCTGCATCAACTTCGTTCTGGATCTTTGCTCTTGTCTCGTCGGTCTTGGCAACTTCATATTTAGCCTGAAGAGTCTTTACAGTAACGTCCATCTGCTTTAACTCATTCAGCATATTGTGAAGGTCTTCCACATTTCTTTTAACATCTGTGGTAAATACCGCATCTGCTGTGGTGTTAACCACTATGGACTGAGCAAAGCCTACATCGTAAGCGATGTTATGGCCTGCATTTCCTCTGTTGTAAAGAATGGTCTTTTTGTTATCGTCGGTGTAAGAGCAGGCAAAGAGGTTCTCAGGTCTGATATCACCTTTATCCCACTCCTTCTTGTCGTATACAACATCGATACTGTTGGCATTTATGAGATCAGGAAGTGTAGAGAGCTTGTTCTCAAGGTACTTGTTCATGATGATCTCACCTGTGGATGCATTGAAATACGCATAAGCCACATTTCCGGTCTGCTTTACAAGATCATTGTAAGCGGCATCGATCTCTTCCTCGGAACTGGTGTTGTATATGATGTGATCGGCATCAATGGTAAGGCTTGTCTCCAAGTAGGAAGAATGTACACTTCCGTTGCCGGTAACCTGAACAACCACGTTACTTGCGGTTCCTTCGGTATTGTAGATGGTGTTTCCGTCGAAAATGGTATATGTTCCGTCACTGTTTACTGTTGCTGTATATCCGTCTGCATCAAGATTAATGGTATAGCTCTGATCCACGGACGGAAGAAGTGGAACCTCAATAGTCTTGGGCTCTGTGCCTATTCCATTGGTATATGTGATCCTTGAAACAGTTCTTTCAAGTTCCATCTCTGCCTGAGCAGAATCAACTGTTGATGAGAAAGTATCGGGATCCACGATTCCGTCTGCAGTAAGGCCGATCTTGTACTCAGCGATGGAGTCGTCCTCTCTTACTTCTCTTCCCTCGATAGTAAAGGAGCCGTCCTTGTTCTTGGTGGCTCTGAAGGTTTCATTGCCGTTAACTATCTCAAAGTTCTGTGTTCCTTCATTTACAGGGATTTCCATATAATGTGTCTTTCCGATCTCATCCTTAAAGGTAAGGCTTACAGACTTCATGCTTCCGCCTGATACGGAACTTGTAGCGGGCTGAGTCAGCTCTTCGCGGTATTTAAGTACCGGTCCCTGCTCTACCTGATCTTTTACATAATTCATGTTGTTGTAGGAAAGACGGAGCCTTCCCACAGTTTTTTCTATAATATCGCTCTCGTAGTATCCGGGAGTGTCCTCTTCAAGGATAGTTGATGAATCCAGATTCCACTTTCCGGTTATTCTGGATGATGTGCTGATATTTCCTGCGTTAAAATCATCGTTGATGCCGGTGTAATCGGCAGTTGTGGTCTTGTTGAAGGTCAGCTGGGTGTCTGTCCTGTATCCTGTAAAGACATATCTTCCGGCGTAGTCCACATTACCCGTGGAATAATACTCATCGGAAAGAGCACTCATCTGAGTGATGATGGTATCAAGATCGTCAATGGTCAGATCCTTGCTTGAACCCTTTGTAGCCTGCTTTACACAGTCTGTAAGAACAGATGTAACTGTGGAAAGAGCATCTGCGGTAACCTGAAGCCAGCTCTGGGCATCCTTTACGTTCTTCTCATAGTACTGTGAGAGCTGTGTAACGTTGCTGCGAAGGCGCAGAGCTCTGATGGCAATGACAGGATCATCCGAAGGACGGGTGATCTTTTTGCCTGTGGACATCATAGTGTTGAGCTGATCTTCACTGATCTTATTATTATTAATGTTATACAGGGAATTGTTCTGCATTATTTTGTTAGTGATGCGCATAGTAATCCTCCGGAAATCGGACCATCCTTGTCCTCCAAAAATAAACGCATCCATGCAGACTATAAGATTTTCAATGATTATATCGACAGTTTATCCCCATAACTTAAGAAACACCTGCAAAAAAACTGCAGGTGTTTCGCTTTTTATTTCTTTATACGCCGGTTTCCAATATCAGTCTGTCATAAACTTCAGTAAGTGTCTGGATCATCTTGGATGAAAGAGTATATGCATTCTGGTATTTTACAAGGTTTGAAGCTTCTTCGTCTTCATCAACGCCGGAATCCGAAAGTCTCTGATTGGCGATGGTGTTTTCAAGTGATAAATAAGTATCTTCAAGAGTCTGGGAATTACTCTTGTTGAGCGCCACATCAGCAAGAACCTTGGTCAGGAACTCTCCGGCACTGGATCCTCTGAAGATCTCTTTTGTATCCATGATATTCTTAAGAGCAGTCAGATTGCCAAACTCAGATTCGCCTTCTGTGATATCGGACTTGGTGGCAAGTCTGTCTGAGTCATTTAAAACCACGTTATTTACTGTGAAGTTTCCGCCTCTTAAGTTGTAGTAGCCCTTGTTTTCGGAAAGAGTTGTGAGCTCTTCGTAGCTGTACTGAGCAATGGAGTTGTTATCCATGGCACCTGTCAAAAGGTTTACACCGTCAAGGGAATCGGAAGTATATCCGGATACCATGATATTGTTTACTTCGCTTGAAAACTGTCTGATCCACTCGTTCATCTGGGCCATGTAGTAAGGAAGGCCCTGATAGGAATTGGAATATCCGATAAATACATTCTTGTTGTCATCAGGGATACTTGTAAGGCTCTCGGGATCGATCCTGAAAGTAAATGTGGAATCTCCGTCGTATTCCCAGCTGTCATATTTATAATTCTTGGCACCGATCTTTATGGAACCGTCCTTGGGAATGGTGCACTTGGACATATCCTTAAGGTACTCGGCGTCAATCTTAACTTCTACGGTAACAGATCCGTCAAGGTGTGTTACCACTCCGCCGTCAGTGCTTCTGCCGTGGAAATACTGGCCGTTGTTTCCGTCTCTGATGGCCAGAAGTCCCTGAAGCTCTCCTCCTATAAGCTGTGAGTCAAGAGCAAAATCCGACAGCTCTTTTATATCATCGCCATCCTTAAATCCGCTGTGTCCCCACTTAATGTCGTAAAGACCCTTTATATCATTCTGATTGGTGGAAGCATCCGAAGCTCTTGCCACACAGATCATCTGCTTGTATTCATAGGTATCAACCAACTCGTAGGAGCCTGCCACCCAAACCTGGAATCTTGTGGCTCCTGTTTCTCTGTCGGGCTGAGTCTCGTCAATGATAGGTGTTTCCTTGGTTTCAACGGAAACGATCTTGGAAAGGTCATCGATAAGGACATCTCTTTTATCTCTGAGCTCATTGGCTGTGGTGCCTGTCATCTCGATGATATTGATCTGCTTGTTTAATGATGCGATCTCCTGAGCAATAGAGCTTACTCTGTCGGCTGCAAGCTTGATCTCTGCATTTACATCAGCCATCTCGTTCTGAAGAGCTGTGTAGATATTGTTGAAATACTCTGTGATACTCTTCATGCTGGATACGAAGGCTGCCTTGGTCTCAGAAGTTCCCGCTGCCGTCATTACTGACTCAAGAGATGCTTCCATCTTGTTGAAAAGAGTCGAGAATCCGGTTGTTCCGTCATCATCAAGATACTCTTCTATAAGTCCGTTGTAATAGTTCTTTTGGCTTACTATTCCAAGTAAAGACTCGTTGTTTCTAAACTTAACATCGTAAAAGCTGTCTCTTACTCTTTCAATTGCAATAGTATCAACACCGGCGCCGGCACAGCCGTAGGTAGCAAATACCCTAAGGGCATCTGTTGCCTGCTGATTCACCTTCTGTCTGGTGTAGCCATCGGTGTTGGCATTTGATATGTTGTTTGCTGTTGTGTTCAGGGAAGCATTGGCTGCTCTGAGTCCTGAAGCTGCGATATTAAGTCCGAAAAATTGAGAGGTCATAACCTATCTCCTTAATCATGAACCAAGGGTTGTTACCAGATGCTCAAGCATTTCGCTTACTACGTTGATGTAACGGCTGGATGCATTGTAGGCGTTCTGGAACATGATCATAAACTCAAGTTCCTCATCACTGGATACGCCGACGATCTGTTCTCTTGCCTGACTGATAGCCGATACTGTCTGTTCCTGTGCACTTCTTACGCTGGTGTAAACATCACCGGAATTGGCAACCTGTGAAACCAGTGCGTTGTAGTAGTTAATGAAGTTGTTTCTTGTTGCCACATTGGGGTTAAGTACGTATTTTTCGTCTGTGAAGGCCTGTTTTAATTTCGTAGTTGTGTAGTTATCTTCGTTGCCATCCACAGTTCTGTAGGAAAACACTGTGGGATCCTGTAAAAATGTAGGATTTATGATGGTGTTCTTTATGGTAAATCCCGTAAGAACGGATCCTGCAGGCTTCTCATCGGAAATATCGTAGATAAGAGCGTCCTCTTCGTTTGCAACTTTGAATAATGTAAAGTCTTTGAGCTGTCCGGCATCTTCATCGATAAATGCGGGATTACTCTCAGCCTTCTCAAGAACATCATTTATTGCTGTCATGATGTTGTGTATCATCTGATCGAACTCAGCCTCGACATTCATGATGACTGACTGGGCGATATTGTTGTTGTAATAGTCCACATCCTCTGTAATATCGTGGTAGGTTGCGTTGTGATCGCCTCTTGCAAGGAGTACTGATCTGAGCTTACCTATATCGGTATTGGTAGTTGTGGATATGGTCTGTGTCAGGTCGTATAAAAGACCTCCGTCTATGGATACAACAGTCTCGCTGCCGTCGGGATTAACCTCAGTCCTTGCTGCGTACTCCCAATAGGGTGTTGCATAACCCACACTGCTGACAAGAGTTGTATCTATTCCTATATGATTAACATGATCCGTTGATATAAAGGAAGATCCTTCAAAAAGAACCGATACATTTCCGAAGATATCTTCTGTATACTCGATCTTGCCGTACTCAGCAAGTTCGTCAAGAAGCATGTTTCTTTCATCCTTAAGATCGTTTGCTTTCTCCTGTTTGCCGGACTCAATGCTTACAATCTCTTCATTCAGCTCTCTGATGCGGTCGCCGATCTTGTTGATGTTTTCTACCATACCTTTTATGGTGGAATCCATGTTTTCCTGATAGCTTACAAGTCCGTCGTAAACGCTCTTTGCTCTTGTAAGGAACTCATTGGCTCTTGTTACAAAAGCGCTCTGAGTAACTGCTGAACAAGGATCTTTATCCAGCTCCTGAACCGAAACCCAAAGGTTGTTAAGAGAATCCGCAAATTCCGATCCGTTCATTTCCTGAAGCTGATCTTCTATTTCTTCAAGTGCTTTTATGGAAACATCATAAAATTCGTACCTTCCGTTCTCTGTTCTGTAAGAACGATCAAGGAAGCTACTTCTCACCTGCTTACAATTATTGTAGTTAACGCCGGTTCCTATCTGCTTCCAGGCGATGCACTCGATCTTTTTCTCAAGAGTCTGATAAGCTCTTGTTCCCTGTGATACCTGCTGCCTGGTATAGCCTTCGGTATCTATGTTGGCCATGTTGTGGGAAGTTGTATTAAGTGCGTTCTGTGATACCTGAAGACCTGATGTACCGACATATAAGTTGGCCATTAAAGACATAAAACTGTGACCTCCGTAAAAAAGGGCGTAAAAAAGACACTACCTTGAAAACCAAGGTACCTTCGGGGGATTATCCACATGCTATGCGTACCGCATT
This sequence comes from Butyrivibrio sp., assembly GCA_024690635.1. Next base: position 22,123 of record JAILOW010000028.1, on the reverse strand, counting down.
TACGGTACGCTATTGCTTTGCATCAAACCCGCCCGATGTGTAACCTAAGTAATCACCTGTAGTGTCTGCACCTCTTGAGTAGTTCGCTGTTTGAGGAGCCGTTTTCGACGCCTGGATGATATTCATCTCGAACTGAACCATTTCAAGTGAAGTTCTTAAGAGTTCCTGGTTCTGTCCGTTTACACGCCTGACATTATCTGCGACGCCAACGAGCTTATCGCGCCTGATAGCCAGGTTTTTCTGATCTCCCGGCCTCTTTTCCAAAACCCGGATCAGATCGGTCAGCTTCAATGAATTAACATCCTTGTTAAGTACATTTGCGATATCCGCCATTGTAGTGGCACGCTGTTTTTCAACCATCTGGATATCACTTATTATGCACTGCTCCTCATCCGTGATCTCTGCAAGTGCCTTAAGATCACCCTTTACAATAATGGTGGTCTTTCGGCTGGACAATCCCAATAACTTTTCATATAATGCACATTCCTGATCGAGTATTCCGACCAGATTTTCCACCAGACTAGCCAATTGGAATTATCCTCCTGTATTTAATTGGTTTAGGCTAATTCTTCGTATTTTGCCAGTAATTTATCAGCAAAAGCCTCTCCACTAACATCATAAGTTCCGTTTTTAATAGCAGCCTTAAGCGATGCAACGACGTCTTCCCTGACATCGGGAGCAGCGTTTACAGCCTGTTTAGCAACCTGGATATCTTTTCCGATAGAAGAGAATGATACAGTATCTCTTATGTCGTTGGTCTTCTTTGTTGCCTGCGGTTTATTAACTTTGTTGTTAGAGTAAATCTGCTGAACCTGACTGTATGCTTCTATTCGCATAACTTTTCCTCCTTCCCTGGAGTATTTTTTGACTTCTACTACATTTATCGGTAGAAGTCTCCATAACTTTAGTGTTTTTCAAAAAAATTATTTCCCCATCCGATACCACTAAAAATTACGGAAAATTACGACTCCGGGACTATGAAATATGGTTGATAAAGTACCATGTATCCTTACATTCATTCACTTTTTAGAGAAAAAAGTGTTTGCTCCGTCACTTCATATATCGGTCTTATAATTCAAAACTTTAGACGATTTTTATAAATTTCTCAAGAATTTTTTCCGATATACATTTTGACAGCTAAGGAAAGCGTGGATCTTCATGGAGGAATAATTCTTCATTCAAATGAAGGTCCACTTTTTTTGCACTTTTTTATTAGAAATAAGACTTGCAGAAAAAGAGGGGCCTTCGGAACCAGGAGGTACCATGAAAATTACTGAAAGTAACGTAAACCTTGTTTCAAGTCGCAGATATTATGAGGAGAATTCAGTATCTGTGCAGACGGGCATCATCACAAGAGGTTCGTTTATGGACAATCTGGAGGACCAGAAAAAGAAGATGGATTCTCTGGAAATAAGCGATTCCGATATGGATGACACCGCTCTTTCAAGCGAGAACTACAACTCGCTGAAGCCTTCGAAGAACGAATATCTGGGGCTCTATGAAAACACATTGGAAAACCAGATTGCAGAGCTTCGAAACACTCTTTTGGACAGGATCCTGAAGTTCCTGCAACTGCTAAACGGCGGATCTGTCAGCGACGGCTATCGTCAGACCCTGTCAAACACATCCCAGCTTCTCACCGCCGGGCAATTTGTAAAGGTAACTACGGTGGAAGCCATGCATCACGAAGAGGAAGAGACCTGTTTTAAAGGCTCGGGACTTGCTCTTACGGAAGATGGAAGGAGCATCGACTTTAATGTGGAATTTTCCATGTCAAGGCGCCTTACCATGTACGCCGGAATCAGTATGGCAAGCTCAGCCAACCTTATCGATCCTCTCGTTATTAATGTAGGAAGTGATGTGACCCATATCTCGGATCAGAAATTCTTCTTTGATCTGGACTGCGACGGAAAAGAAGATGAGCTCTCATCTCTTGGAGGCGGCGCAGGATTTCTTGCCCTCGATAAAAATAATGACGGCAGGATAAATAACGGTTCCGAGTTCTTTGGTGTTCAATCCGGAAACGGCTTTAAAGACCTTGCAGGTTACGACAGTGATGGCAACGGCTGGATCGATGAAGCCGATGAAATCTATGATCACCTAAAGATCTGGATTAGAAATGACGACGGCACCGATACTCTCATGGGGCTAAAAGAAGCTGATGTAGGCGCCATCTACCTTGGAAGCGCTGAGACGCAGTTTAGCCAGTACGGACCGGACTTCATGCTGGGCGCAATGACACGCTCAACAGGTCTGTTCCTTCGTGAAAGCGGAGGGGTTGGTACAGTTCAGCAGGTTGATTTTGCAAGTGTGTGAAGGAAAGCTCTACAAAAGTAAGTAGCCACGGGAGGAAATGAAATTAAAAATACTGCACAGGGAGAAAACTCCTTGTGCAGTATATTTTTGTGTTTAATGATCTGTTTTATTCGGGAATGTCTCTTTCTCGTGTTCCGTTTACTTCGCCGCTTAAAAAGTGCCTTCTGCAGACGGAAACGTAGGACTCATTGCCTCCCATCATGATCTGCTCGCCGTTGCGGACGATCTTGCCGTCGCAGACTCTTGCATTAAAGTGGGCTCTTCGGCCGCACCAGCAGACTGTAGGTACTTCTTCTATGTAATTGGCGATTTCCATAAGTCTCTTGGAACCTGTAAAGAGATGGCTTGTAAAATCAGTTCTAAGGCCGTAGCAGATAACCGGAAGGTCAAACCTGTCCACCACCTCCGCAAGGAGGTCAACCTGCTCCTCAGATAAAAACTGAGCCTCATCTACAATAACGCAGTCGAGCTTTTTCCAGGCTTCTGACTTTTTGGTAAACCATTCGTTTTGAACTTCCTCAAGGAAATCCTCTACAAAAACGCATTCGGCGTGAAGTCCCATTCTGGACTTAACCTCTTTTACGCCGTCGCGGTTCTCTGTCTTTGGCTTTAGCAAAATGGCGTTCTGCCCTTTTTCAATGTAGTTGTAACGCACCATAAGAGCATTGGCCGTTTTGGAGCTTCCCATTGCTCCGTATCTGAAATACAGCTTCCCCATTATTTATCCCCCATCATGGTTTTTATTTTTTCTCTACCTGCTCTGTTCCGAAGAGCTGCTGTCTAACGGGCATAAGAGCTGAGATAAGGATCTGTCCTAAGATCACGCAGGTGATAACCTCTCCCGCACCAACGGTAAGAGCAAAGAACCAGAGTGCTCCGGGAATACCGTAAGCATATTTAAGAAGAAAAGGTATTATGATCGCATTTGAAAGAACAGGCGGAAGGGTACATACAAATCTGTTTTTTCTAAGAAGGTATGTTCCTACTGCTCCGAAAAGTGTTGCAAGTGTTCCGAAGACGATATCGGGAAGTGCGCATCCTGTCACGATATTGGCAATAAGACAGCCAAGTGTCACACCGGGAATTGCTGCAGGTGTAAAGAAAGGAAGCACTGTAAGAACCTCTGATACTCTTACCTGAATAGCGCCGCTTGCAAGATCAAATGCAGCCACTGTCATGGTAAGTACCACGTAAAGAGCAGCTATTACCGCTGCATGCACGATATACATAATTGTTTTGGTTGATGTGTTGTTCATTGTTGGTTTCCTCCATTAATTAAATAATAACCAACTGCAACCATGCGGTAATGTCACCTCCCTGATAATCACAGTTTTACATCCAAAGTAGTATAAACAGATAAGCTTTGTTTGTAAAGATTTTTATTCATCCCCCTTAAGGACCACAAGTCTGTTGTAAGGAATCTCGATATTTGCCTCTTTGAAGCGATTCATGATCTCTATGCGGCACTCTGAACAGGTCTTGGGATTATCTTTAAAATCTTTTGTTTCAACGAGTGCTCTTAAAGTTACACCGCTGTCATCACAGCTTTTGCAAAGAACCACAGGTCTTTTGCCATGGTGCTTGGGATGTTCATCTATAACAGAAGCCATGATATCCATGGCTTTTTCCATGTCGGTTCCGTAAGCAACAGACACCTCAACGGGATATGAGAAAGACTCTTCCTGAGTATAGTTTACTATAGTAGCCGAACCCACGATGGAATTGGGAATATAGATAACCTCATTCTGATAGGTCTTTATCATAGTGTGCCTTAAGGTGATATCCTCAACAAATCCCGGATCGTAGGAGTCGATCTTTACCCTGTCACCGATATCAAAGGGCCTTGACCTGCTGGCGGAAATGGATATTCCGGCAAAAACATTGGCAAGTGTAGACTGGGCTGCAAGACCGAGCACAACAGCAACGATTCCCGAGGAAGCAACCGCTGTCTCCCAGGTTTTGGAAAAGGCCGGTATGCCGCTCATGGCTGTCAGTATCGCAGCTCCCCATACAAAAGCAATGATCATGCCCTTTAAAAAGATAAGATGGATCTTGCCCTTAAGCCTTTCATTGCTAAGGATCTTGCCCATAATAAAGCTTATGAGATATGCCGCTATAAATGGCAGTATATACTTAAGAAAAACGTTCAATACATCCTGCATTTTCTTCTCCGTCTACGTCAGTTTGGCACAACACGGGTAGTATATCACATGTCATCCTCATCGTCCATTTCGTCGAATGCTATGACAGAGTCTATGATATCCTCAAAATCCTCACGAAGTTCATCAAGAGTATCCCCTTCGTAGGTGTAGATGCGCCCGTCTATTGTCACTTCACCTGTGAAGTAATTGCACTTTTTGTCAAACTCCACGGTTCCTGTATAGCCCTCGTATTCCAGTTTATCAAAAGACATAAAAAGACCTCCGTTTCCGCGGCAGATGAGTCGCAGAAGCGGAGGTCGTCAGATCACGTATCGTCAGTCTTTAACTTCGATCCTTACAGCCTCTTCCTTTTCGGGGATTGCTTCCTTTTTGGGAAGATCCACTGTCAGTACACCGTTTCTGTACTGAGCAACGATATCTTCGGGCTTAAGTCCCTCAACATGGAAGGATCTCTGGTAGGATGAGCTTCTCCTCTCGCGACGTATATACTTGCCGTTTTCATCTTTTTCATCATTATTTTCGCTGTGAGAAGCACTGATTGTCAAGGTGTCATTTTTCAGATCGATCCTGATATCTTCCTTGTTGAATCCGGGCAGTTCAGCCTGCAGTTCATAGGAGTTATCCTTCTCGATAACATCGGTCCTCATAAGGCCTGTGGTGGTATCGAACTGCCTTGCGGCCCTGGGTGATGTGCAGTCACTTCCAAAGAAGCTGTCATTGAACAAATTGTCCATCTCATCAAAAATATCATTGTTACTCCAAAGCATAGGCATCAACATAACTATCACTCCTTTTCTATATAATATTTTGTGTTGTAGTGGTTTGTGGTTGTTAGCACTCGCCTTTAACGAGTGCTAACAATCTTTACAAGTATGTTATAGAACATGTGGAACAGAATGTCAACATATATGCCAAAGAAACTTTATTAAAAAAGTATAAATAAAGCATGTCGCCTGCGACATGCTCGCCCGAATGCGCATCCCTGGCGGAGCGCTTTTTATGCAATAGAATATTGCATAAAAAAGCGGAACCCTTCGGGAACTGGCATTTAGTTAAGGGCGGTATAGACGCCTGGGAGAACGCAGAAGATGGAATCCTGATAGTCAATAAGGATCTGTTTGACCAGTATGCGGATCGCCTCACCGGACATGTAATCATGTATGATAATAACTACCTGTATTTCTTGCATGATATGTATTAAGAGCTTCCAGACGATTTCATTTGTCCTATTTGTAAGCACGGAAAAGATGACTTTGAGAGAATAATCAGGTAAAATAGTAAATATAAAAATGCATAAGGAGGGCTACAACATGAAATTCTACAGATGTGAAACTTGCGGAAACATAATCACTAAGCTTAATGATTCAGGTGTGCCAGTTGTGTGCTGCGGAGAGCCTATGAAGGAACTTGTTCCTGGAGCCGTTGACGGCGCAGTAGAAAAACACGTGCCTGCAGTAACGGTAGAGGGAAGCACTGTTAAGGTTCAGATCGGCGAAGTGGAGCATCCTATGATGGACAACCACTACATTCAGTTTATTGCAATAGAGACAACAAGCGGTGCTCAGATCAAATACCTTAAGCCTTCCGAGAAACCGGCCGCTGAATTCATACTCCCACCTGGAGAGAAGGCTATAGCAGTTTATGAATACTGCAATCTCCATGGACTGTGGGTAAAAGAAATTTGATATGATCGTTTGTTTAAAGCATATGTGCAATATACACGTATGCTTTAAAATTACCAAAAAAGTGAAACCGTATTTGTTTTGCAGAGCAACTCATGTTTGAAAGGCGGCATTTATGATCAAAAATCAGTGGTATGCGGTTCTCTCATCAGACAAGCTAAAGTCTGGCTTGAAAGCGACAATATCAAATGTCCGTTCCATGGCATTGAGTATGATGCCACTGTTAAGTGTGTTCATGTGCCTTCAGATGGCAAATCTTCTGATCTTGATTATTCAAGATTCAATCTGAAATGCTATCCCATTAGATGTATCCCATCTTGCATTTGTTCATCATAACACCATTGGACGTGGCAACAAGACTCTCTGCAACGGCCTAAGGTAGTGTGGCTTAACCACGTAACCGATAAAATCCAGATTCTGGAATTCTTCATCCCTGTAGATGAAGAGCATGCAGTAATAGCTCTAAGATTCTATAACAAGATAACTGGCTTCAAACCTGTTGATAAATTCATTGCCTGGATTGGAAGCAGAGCTAACAAGGTGATAGAGAGGCAAGATAAGCGTATTGTTGAAACGCAGCATCCCAGGAAATCAGACCTTAAGATGGATGAATGTCTGGTGGCAGCAGATTTGCCCATAATGGAATACAGAAGCAAAAGAAATAAACTCCAGGCAGCAGGTGAAAATAATACAGATACAGCAACTATTTCCATTGATTTAAGCGCACATTCAAGAAAGGAGAGCACGCCTATGAGTACTACCGAAATCAACACCAAAGCAATGTACAAGCTGTCTTACGGACTTTTTGTCTGTACCGCAAGGCAGGGAGACAAGATGAATGGCTGCATCATTAACACGGCGATTCAGGTGGCATCAGATCCAAATCGGATATCCATTGCAATCAACAAGTCCAATTACACCCATGACATGGTAAAAGCAACTGGCGCCTGCAACATATCTGTCATCAGCACCTCTGCGGGATTTGATATGTTCAAGCACTTTGGATTCCAGTCTGGCAGGGATGTTGATAAGTTCTCCAAGGATTACACTACCTATCAGATGGCAGAAAATGGTATTCCATACATCATTGCCGGAACCAATGCTTACTTCTCACTTAAAGTTGAAAAAGAAGTGGACCTTGGCTCCCACACACTCTTTATTTGTGAGCCAACCTTCATGACAGTGCTATCAGATACGCCATCCTGCACCTATGAGTATTATCAAAGCAACATCAAACCAAAGCCTCAGCCTGTTGGTGAAACTCCAAAGGGCGAGACCATCTGGCGCTGTATGATATGCGGATATGAATACGTTGGGGAAGAGCTTCCAGACGATTTCATTTGTCCTATTTGTAAGCACGGAAAAGATGACTTTGAGAAAATAATCAGATAAAATAATAGTCAATTACTGACTTTTTTGTACTATTCGAAAAGATAGGAGGATAATCTTATGAAGTACGTATGTAATGTATGTGGCTATGTTTATGATGAGGCAGCAGGTGATCCAGATAACGGGATTGCTCCAGGAACCAAATGGGATGATCTCCCAGCAGATTTCACCTGTCCGCTATGCAGCGTGGGCAAGGACCAGTTCTCACCACAGGAATGAACGGGGAAAATAGAACATTGGATATTTCAGAGGGACCCAGACAAAGGTCAATGTCATTAAGTTTACATTGAACACTTAAGGGACAAACCCAAAAATCAGCAAGAGCAATGGAGATATTTATATCTTCACCGCTCTTGTTTTATTTCTGAACATCTTTAATGTGTTTCGGTTTCATGTATAACCTCCTTGCAATCAGTTTTTCCTAATTACAAGGGCCGCTTTCGCTACCTTTTAATACTATCAGTAGCGAAAGCGGCCGCACTTTTTGGCATTCGTGTCAAGTGTTTTGTCATCTTAACTTAATGACATTGACCGAAGGGTCCCGCCTTTAATTATTAATCTTATGATCTTTTTCCGGATCTTAAGGCTCAGGTTTGTAGGCTTCAAGAACATTATCAATATTCACAGTAACCTTCTGATAAACAGTTCTGCTATTTCCGCCGTAGTCCACTACATCATAACCAATATATCCGGTAAGATTTGCCTTAGCCCACTTGGTGTAAGCAGACTTTTGCTGTTTTTCCGTACCAACAGGATCACCGCCATCATCTTTGTAGCTACCGTTCTTAAGCGCATACAGATCGCCCCAGCCTCTTATCTCGGCTATTTTGCCGGGTGCCACATCGATAGGGAACTGACCAAAGACTTCATTTGCATGGAGCACAGGATTTTCATCTTCAACATCACCAAGGATATATCTGCCAACCTTAGTCTGACCACCTGTTGTTCTCATAGGATTTTCAAAACCAAAGAGATCCATGAATCTGTTCACATTACCCTTTGTGTTGGTGCTTAAGGTGTAATATGCATGAGATCTGAATTCATCAGGATCTGAATCAAATTCCTTTTCATTCCAAACATCCAGCTTTACACCAAATCCGTTTTTAACAGAAGCTATTTCCACATCTGTTCCTGTCTCAGGATCTACAGTGATCGCTGTCTTTTTGAAGGATCCTGTAGCTGTAGGAACTTTCGCAAGCTTGATCTTAACCGTGCTCATCTTGGCAAGTGGAGTAAAGCCTTCACCTGCTTCATTGTCAGCCTGACCGATGGTTGCATAGAAGCTGTATGTGCCGACAGGAGTCTCCCAGAATTCATAATAATGATTATGATCGTCTGCTTCAGTCTCCCTAAAGAAGTCCACGGTAAATTTACCGTCACTGCTGATCGGCATGTAAACACCTTCTGCATTTAACTCATCACTGTCCATGGGGATCAGTCCCATGAACCTTGCCAGATTACGCCTGCTTCCGTTTGCCTCATTCATTGTAAGTCTTACTACAAGTTTCTTTCCTTCAGCTGCTGTAGGAACTTTCTTTAACTTGTAATTAACGGTATTGGGCACTTTACGTTTATCTACAAACCATTCAACAGGGGCCCACAGCCTGTTATAGATAGACTTCTTGTCGGCTGTGATCTTTATGGCCTTGGTATTGCTGATACCTGAATTTATGATCTTGTAGGTGTAAGTTGTTCCCTTCTTTCTGTCAGGATATCTGGAATCCTTGGTGTTGTCTTTTACAGTGACAACAGTCTCTTTTTCAGAAGGAAGGATCTTGTAGGTTGCATAGTGCTCGTACTCACCATAGGTTGTCTTTACTACCTTGCCGCCCTTAATAGTGAGTTTGTGAGAAATGAGAGCATTGTTGCCAAAGTCCCAATTTCCTGTAAGATTATCCTCACCATCTCTTTCTTTCCATACACCGCCAACGTTGAAGTAAATATAACTGTTTCCGCTGTACGTATTAATAGCGGTCTTATTGTCAGTCATACTGTCTTCTTTGGAAAGAATAGGCTCGGTTCTGTCCCATCCCTGCTCATAGCTTGCATCATAGATAGATACGTTAAGGTCGTAATCGCCGTTTGTATAAATTGTGGTAAAGGCAAGTGTCTTGGACTTCTTTCCGCCGTCCTTTGACTTTGCGGTTACTTTCATCTTGGCGGGCTTAGTCACTCTAAGCTCATTGCTGGCCTTGTCGTACGTGATCTTGCTGGTATTGATATCTACGTCCATATCACGGCCGTACTGGTCAAGTACCTGTACCTGAGCATAGTTGATGGAGCTTGTAGGGAACTTCATCTTTTTCTTGATATTTTCTTCCGTAATATCAGAATAGTGATATATCTTTTCTTCTTCGTTGTACCATCTGAAGTACATCTTGGTGGGAACCAGAGCTTCAGCAGTGATCTCAATGGGCTCACTGTATGCTTCTACAAAACTGTTCTCGGAGAAATCGGTTGCCCAAACCTTGATCATAAAGGTATTATCCGAAGGATTGGCACTGAGCTTTAAGCCTTTGGCAATGGTTACTTTGCCGTTCTTTATGCTTACCATTCCGGCAAGATGGGTATCTTCAAGATCTATATCATATCCTTCGTCATCGCGTCCCTTTATGACTTCCCACTCTACCTTCTTCTTGGCGGGTTTCATATCAAAGTCGCCAAAATATGTGACACCGGCCTTAAATGAAACAGCTTTATTGTAAGGCTTAAGAACAGATGTAGGTGCAGTAATATCAAGTCCTGCTATTCTCTGTTTTACATCAAATGTAACAGATGCCTGAGGGAATACTCCGGGTCCTCCGATGGCTGTGGCAACCACGGTGTATTTACCGGGCTCAAGGTACTCCTTGTCATAATCGCCTGTTTCATCATTATAATGAGACTGGCATGTATCTATAAGGATAGTACCATCTTCACTGAACCATATACTTGCGCCTCTGTCGCTACGATTATTATCCCATCTGTCATAGTAAGCGATCTCATTGCCATAGGAATTCAAAAGAGCTACTCTGTCAAGGCTTCTGACTGTAGTTCCTGCTGACCATTTAGGCACTGCAACCGTAACTGACTGCATGCCGTTATAAACAACTTTAGGCAGTTTCTTTGTAAGAGTCAGCTTAGTCTCATATTTAAGGCCCTTGGTGGTTATATTGATCTTGTCACTCTTTTTATCTGAAGAGCCTTTTTCTATCCACTTACTAGGGTTTTCGCCCTGTTCATAATGAGCATAAACAAGAGTAGCTTCAAGTTCATACTCTACAGGCCATCCCATTTCACAGTCTGTTTCATAAGGAACAACTGTCATAGCATAGGTCTTGGTGGATGCATCTATGTAATAAACAGGATTCTTTTCATAGATGACGTCTCCTTCGCCGTTTTCATAGGTGGCAGCGTCTTCACTGGTGCCTTTTGCTTCAACCTTGAAGTACATATTGGTCGAAGCCTTAAGTCCCTTAGGAAGTGACAGGCTAAGACCAAGACTGTGGTGATCTGTAAGAGAAGCATTGGCCTTGATTGTAGGCTTTTTACCTTTAATAGGATTTGTAAACCTAATCTCACATGAGTGAATAGGTGTGGCATTCCCTCTTACATAAAAATCAATGGTAGCCGCATTATTGGGCTCATCAGGCTTGTAGTTTGCATACACATCATAGTTACTAATGTGAAGAATTCCATCTTCGTAGAAGCCCACATCAAGAGGATATTCGTCTTCCTCCTTACCTCTTGTCACAACTGTAAGATCTTCGGGATCTGAACCCTTGGGAAGAGTGATCTTGATCTCTGCATCGGTATCATAAGGCAGAGTGATTACTCCATCCTTTTCTGCTGCGATGGTTATTGCATCGATAGGTTTCGTGAATGCAATTAAAGCAGTAAATATAGTTCCGCCAACATCAGCTTTAAGAGTCATACTATTGCCGGCAAGGTTAAGGAACTCACCTGAAGTAGTCAAAACGCCACTGTCAATGGTAATCTCTCCGGCTTTTTGCGCAATTGCATTGTTGCCGTTTTTGAAGATGGGATCTTCTGCTATTACTAACTTAACATTGTGATAACCGGCAACTATAGTACCGTTTGTTACATAGGCCTTAAATACCTTATCATATGGAAGAGTATATTTTCCTTTGTAAGGAACGTATTCTTCGTTCTCCTCAGGCTCTAATATAACAAGCTTATTAACTGCTGCCACCTTGGCAGAAAGACTTACTGCGTCCTTACCCTTGGTATCAAGCGTAAATTCTCCTGTTTTGGAAGGAGCAACAACTTTGCCGTTATTTTTACTTGCATCATTGATCATTGCGCCTGTTACTTTATTGTAGGTGCCTTCTCCTGGCGTAACAGTAATAGCGACTGTGCTTCCTTTAGGAACTGAAGTCCTGTAAACATTTTTATCATCTCTTGTTCTGTCAAGGCTCACATCGTAAAGAGATGCTCCGACTCTTGCCGTAACATCAAAAATTGAAGTGAAGTCGCCTCCTTCCAAATCAAAGTGGATGTACTTGGAAGTGTCTTCGCCAAAGTCCACGGTAACAGTTGTCATGGGCTGAGTCTTAGCAGAGATCTCAACTCCGAGTCTTTCCCAGAAAATGTAATCATAAGGCTTGGGAATAGGGATTCTGTAAATTCCTGATTCCTCATCTACAAGCTTGGCTGTTCCCATGGGATAAGCCTCTTCATATCTCCACGCAACAACTTCGCCATCGTCTTTTTCCTCGGGATAGCAGTCAATTACTCTATAGGTAAGAGATGTAATGGCTGCGTTGTTAATGCCATGGGCTTCAACATAGATATAGTCTTCACCTGTAATGTAGCCGTAATTTTTTGTATGTCCTTCGTCGTCAAGTGCCCACTCCCAGTAAGGATCGGGATCCGGTGTGTTATATTCAACCTCTTCGGTATTATTTAATCTAACAAGTCTGTGAGGCACGTCATGGCGCCATTCAAATGCAGGTGTAACGGTGGGCTTTGTTCCTACAGGTGCAGTCGACGGAATGGCCTTTGTAGCTCTTTCAAGGAGCTCTCTTATGGGATGAGGATGTCTGTCATCATCACTTATTGCAGGAATGGTAATAATAGCGCCGCCGTCGTCCTCAGTAAAGAAGAATAAAGGATCTTCTTCGTTTTCTGCAGTCCTTGCAAGTAAGCCAAGTCTGTTTATAAAGTCCTTATCTGTTCCGGAAATATCTTCTTTGTTCAGAGATTGAGTTAAATCTTTCTTATCCTTTACTTCGATCTGAATATTGCCTTTTCCGGTGTATGTGTAATTGGTTGTACTTCCAACCTGCGCAAGGCCCTTCTTTGGGATAAGAGCATATGTCGTGTCATCGTCAAACACTACATCTTTAAGATCAAAGGTAAGGTCCTTGGGATCAAGCTCTTCATCAAGTGCGTTTCTGAGCACGGTAAATTTTGAGCACTTGTCGGTAGTAAACTTAAGTTTTCTGCCATCATAAGTTGCAGCAATGATCTCGGGATCTTCACCTTCATGCTCTCTGAGGACCGTGTAAGTTGCTCCTTCAACGCCGTCGTAAACAAGTTCAAACTCAGCATGGTTACCCGTCAAATCGATAGGCTTTGTCCAGTACTGCTCTACACCTTCAACTGCTGTACCCTTGTCAACAGCCTGATTTACGCTTATATCAAGAGTGCACTCAGGAACGAGATCTTTTACAGCATTGACAGTCGTGTAGGTATTAGAAGTATCAGTGTCGGTAATGCTGACCATGGTACTTCCGCCCATGTCAGGATCCATCAGATCTGCCATATCAAGGCTGCCCACGTCGCTTCCGTTGATTGTTGTATATCCAACGCTCTCAGAAGTGATATTTGCAATATTACCGACTTCGTATACAACTCCGGAAATATGGAAGTTGGAATCAGACATAACAAACTTGAACACACCGGTTGCATCCTGAGGTGCAATGGTATATCCATTGATGTTAAGACCTGCTATCTGATAACCATAATCGGGAACAAGCTTGAAGTAATAGGTCTCACCTATAGTGAGCTGATAATTGGCAAACTTGCCGCTTGTATCACTGGAATCCTGCTCGTCATAGATATTCCTTGCGATCCAAGTGCCGGCATTATTGGGATCTTCTTCCCAAAGGTTGATCTGGCAGTGTTCAACAAAGTAATCTGTATTACGATCTTTTTCTTTGTAACTCCAGCAAACGCTTCTGGTATTGCTGAAAGTTACCTCGATCTCGTAGGAATACTCGGGATTAAACTCCACAACGTCGCCATCGGGATCATCCGTCGATGCATCAGCGGGGAATGTATATTTATGTTCGCCATCATTTCTGAGTATATCGAACATATCATATTCTTCCGGGGTGTATTCTCCGTTTCGTTTTACCAGTATTCTGGCATTCTGAAGGAATTTAACTCCTGTAGCATCCAGTGACACAGTAAAGGATGTAGGTAAACTGTCACCTGAACCCTTAGGAAAGTCAACCCAATTTTCCATACTGTTTGAAACACTATATTTGGTAGCGCCATCCTCAGTACTGAACTGTACGCCAACTTCAGGATGAGGATCAAGTTCACCACTCTCATCTACCGTAACTCTGTATGTTCCGCCATTATCGTTGGGAATGGCGCTTTCGTTAGGGACAAAGGGAAGTACGAGATCAAAAGATCCTTCATTTGTAAACTCAAATCTGAAACCGGCACTCGTAGTAGCTGCACTTATAAAATCGTCGACAGAAACACTGGCCGATTCCAGATAGCTAAATGAGAATCCATTTTCAACGTCTATCTTGGCTGTGTCACTCCATGTGTTAATCGCAATACCAACTTCCACGGTTCCTTCGGGAATAACTACTCCACCTTCAGGTGTTCCGTTCTCGTATCGATGCTGTCCATCAGGATCATCTTCATAGGTTACTTCTCCGGGATGGATAGCATAAACCTCATGACTAGCAAAACTTTCTGCATTCAGTTCATTATAAAACCTTATTTCAACATTAAGATTACTGCAGTCCTGAAGAGAATCCTCTGCCGCATAGATCCTTGCTGTGAATTTTCCTGCTGAAGTATCTTTTACAAGTTCCTCTTCGGCTTCTTCGACAACCTCTTCTTCAAGGGCATCTTCAGCCTCTAAAGTCTCTTCACCCTCTGCAGGGTCAATTGTTTCATCATCAGAGCCTTCGCCATCAGAGTCCTCATCGTCAGCATCTTCCTGACCTGAAGGTTCCCCCTCTTCCGGGTTTCCCGGCTCTTCCGGAGTTCCTATCTCTCCGGCATCTTCGTTGGATTCTCCCTCTTCGGGGATGATATCCTCGGCATTTTCCGTAGATGCAGCCACTATGGACTCATCTTCCGGTAAAAGATCTGCAGCTCTTACGCTTAAAGGTGTATAAGAGAACACCATTACAACGCTCAATAAAGCTGCGATCATGCGTTTAAGATTCATTACATGTTTACCTGATTTCTTTTGCATAACCACCCTCCATGAAAATATTTAGTCGCTAAAATATGTATCAGAAAAAAACTGTATTTTCCCAACACACCCCACGTAAATTAATTATACTAGTTAACTAAACATCATCACAATAAAATAAATATAAAAATCCTCGTTTCCGCCAATTGTGAATTCTATGTAAATCTTGAGCGCCATATCTTTTATGGGTTTTTTCTTTATGTTAAAATACAGTTGTGTAAATTATGCGCGCAAACTTATTGCACAAACTTTATAAAAGAAAGGGGATTATCTATGGCGAACTTAGAACCAAGAGGCAGAGAACTGAAGGGAACCGAGACTGAAAAGAATCTTATGGCCGCATTCGCGGGGGAATCAGAGGCCAGAAACAAGTACACCTACTTTGCTTCCAAGGCAAAAAAGGACGGCTATGTACAGATAGGCAAGATCTTTGAGGATACTGCCGCCAATGAAAAAGAGCACGCAAAGCTCTGGTACAAGATTCTCTCAGGAATCGGATCAACCGTTGAGTGCCTGAATGAAGCCGCAGACGGTGAAGCTTACGAGTGGAAAGAGATGTATCCTTCATTTGCAAAAAAAGCCCGCGAGGAAGGATTTGAAGATATCGCAGAACTCTTCGAGCAGGTTGCTCAGATTGAAAAAGAGCATGAGGCCAGATACCGCAAGCTCCTTAAGAATATCGAGGACGGAATTGTCTTCTCGGCAGACGGCGATACCATTTGGGAATGCTCCAACTGCGGACACATCGTTATCGGTCCCAAGGCACCCGAGGTTTGTCCCGTATGCAACCACCCTCAGAGCTATTTCATGAGGAAGGCACAGAACTATTAAGAAGTAAATTTCGAATATTCCATCTACACAATCGAGTAGGCTGACTCCTACTCGATTCTGCACACAGACATTTCGCACTTCGCGCTCCATGTCCTTACGACCGGCAAATGAATTTGTATGCAAGCATCCATTCGCTTGCCGGTCTTGTGCAACAAAAAAGGTGATCACTAATGTGACCACCTTTTTATTTTATGTCATTATGCAAATCTATTATCTTGCTGCTGCCCATGTAAGCCCGTAGAGCTGCTCCATAAGCTTTCTGATCTCATCTTTCATTCTGACGCAGGCACTGGACTCATCGATAAAGTTCATAACTCCAACCTTATCCTTTTTATCCTGGAAATAAACTGCCCAGCCGTTTTCTGTCTTGTCCAGACAAATTCTGTTCTTGTGGGATCCACCGATCTTGTACAACTTACTCGGAACCAAATGCTCCTCTAAATATGCTTTCAATTCCTTTGTCGTCATAGTATGCGCCCCCGTTCCATTTATTCAAGTAGTTTTTACACTTATTACATGTAGTATTGATTACTACATATAATATACCACTATACCACTACGTATACAAGGGCTTTTTGAAAATATATATTCCCGCGCTCAATTTACGATGTTCCTGCTCTCCCCCCTCTGGAAAGCCTGCACATTCTTTTTGACTTCCTCAAGGCAGCGCTTTCTTGCCTCAGTGCTGGCCCAGGCAAGATGCGGCGTAACAATGAGCTTGCCGGAATCCTGAATCTTTAAAAGAGGTGAATCCTTTGCCATGGGCTCGGGATTAAGCACATCAAGTCCTGCTGCCGCGATCTTTCCGCCGGCAAGGGCATCATAAAGATCCTGTTCGCTGACAACAGCGCCCCTTGCGACATTTATAAGGATTGCTGTCTTTTTCATCCTGTCAAAAGCTTTTTTATCAAAAAGATTTCTGGTCCTGTCGCTGAGAGGACAGTGAAGGGATATCACATCACTTCTTGAAAGAAGCTCGTCAAACTCAACCCTCTCGTAATCCGTGCAGGTGCTGTTTCCCGATGCGGAATAAAAGATAACCTTTGCGCCAAAGGCTGTGGCGATCTGCGCCACCTTCCTTCCGATATTTCCCATGCCCACTATGCCGTAGGTCTTTCCTGCGATCTCATTAAAAGGAATATCAAGGCAGCAAAAATGCGGTTGATTTGCGTAGCTTCCGTCCTTTACGAACTCGTCGTAGTGGCGAAGGGACTCCATAAGATAAAACAAAAGTGCAAAGGTGTGCTGAGCCACGGAATCCGTAGAATAGTTCACCACATTTGCAACCTTTACTCCGTGTCTGTTGCAGGCAGTAATATTTGCATTATCAAAGCCTGTTGCAAACTCGCAGATAAGCTCAAGCTCTGGCGCATCATCCAGGATCTTGTCCGTGATGGCGCTCTTGTTTATCATGAGAACCTTTGCTCCCGCCAGCCTCTCTGAGCTGTTTTCCTCAGTTATCTTGTCATCATAATAGGTAACCTCTCCAAGCTCGTCAAAGAGGCTGTAATCCATATCTGATCCCACACTGTCTTTGTCTGCTACAACGATCTTCATACTCTTTCTCCTTTATTATTCTTATGTCAAAAGACCCTTACATCAGTCCTTTTTTCCAACCACAAGCCAGTTGCCCCTGAAATAATACACTATAAATATAATGACGCTCACCGACCAGGTCAGAGGATAAGCCCAGAATATCACATTCACCACAGGAATGATCCTGACAATGATTGTGATGTAGGTGATCCTCAAAAGACACCAGCTTGAGAGCATGACCACCATGGGAACCGTGGTCTTTCCCGCGCCTCTGTATATTCCCGCAAGGCAGTGATTAAGAGACAAAAGGCAATAGAACAAACTCTCAGTCCTTGCCTGAGTTGTACCTATGGCAATAACCTCTGCCTCGGAAGAAAACATCCTAAGAAGCGTCGGTGCAAAGGCAAATACTATCACTCCGATAGCCTCCGCAGCTGCTACTCCCACAAAGCTTCCGATAATGGACCCTTTTTTTACTCTGGCCACCTCTCCTGCGCCGATATTCTGGCTTACAAAGGTAGTCAGTGCCATGGACATGCATACAATAGGCAGGAACACAAAGCCCTCAAGCTTGAAATAACTTCCGCAGCCTGCCATTGCAGCTGCACCGAAGGCGTTGATATTGGACTGCACCACAACATTTCCTATGGCAATAACACTGTTTTGTATGCCTGTGGGGAATCCCAGCATCAGCTCTTTTTTAAGAGTGGGCGGATCCATACGAAGCTTTGATATAAAGATCCTGTGCGGGCCATCAACTCTTGTGAGCTTTGCAAAAGCCAGGATCGCACTGGCAAACTGGGCTATGATGGTAGCTAGTGCTGCTCCGCCTATTCCTATGCCCAGATATTTTACAAACATGATATCCAGCACAGTATTTATCACCGTACTGGCAAACAGATAGTTAAGAGGCCTTCTGGAGTCTCCCATAGCCTGGAACACGCCGCAGCAGGCGCTGTACATAACGTTTCCGAGGCCTCCCAGGAAATATATCCTGAAATACAAAACGGATCCCTGCATAACATCTTCCGGAGTCCCCATCCATCCAAGCAGCACGGGAGTAAAGAAAAATCCCACCACCGTCAGAACGACTCCCATTAAAAGAGCAAATGCAATTCCGGTGTGGGATGCCACTGAAACGCCCTCATGATCATCGGCGCCGTAGCGTTTTCCGATGATGACGCTGCTGCCCATGAACAGGCCGTTTATAAAGCCCACCATCAAAAAGATTATGCTGCCTGTGGTGCTGACCGCTGCAAGAGCTTCCTTGCCAAGAACATTTCCCACCACCACGGAATCCACCACGTTATAGAGCTGCTGTAAGAGCTGTCCCAGAAAAAGAGGGATAGCAAATTTTATTAAATTACCTGTAATAGAACCTTTTGTCATATGATAACAGGCAGCTTACATCCTTGAAACAGCTGCCAAAACCGCTCCTTGTCCCCAGGGATAGTTCCCGTAGGTCTGATAATGAACCGCAAAATCATCGCAGGATGAAAGGGCATCGTAAACCTTTCCATCCTTTATGGACAGCTTCAGAGCCTCCGAAGCTTTTTCCCTGCAGTCTGTAATCTGCTCATTTTCCGCATCAAGTCCATAGAGTATCATTCCTGTAGCAGAGGTGTCAATGGGGCCTTCAACAGCCTGAACCTGCCAGGAAAAACCTCCCTCAAAGCGCTGATATGAGATAAGGGCATCGGAAAAATTCCTGTACCACTTTTCAATCTCAGAAGCAGTTTCAACTCCTGCTGCCCTGCTGCACTCAACGTACTCGGATAGTCCCATGATGAGCCATCCTGCAGCTCTTCCCCAGGACATGACTCCCTTTTTCTTGGTCTCACCGTCACTTGTAATGCTGTAGCCGTGATAGCAAAGGCTACTCCTGTCATCGCAGCCGTAGGTTCTAAACCTCTCAAGCTGTACTCTTGCAAGCTCTATTGCTCCGGGATCTTCGAAAATCCTGCCGTAGAGTGATAAAAACATTGCGGTCTGTCCCGCTCCGTCGGCAAATACATTGGAGGAATCCCTGCCTACATTGTAGATAAAAGAGCCTTCCTCATTTCTGGGTGCGGTCTTTAAATACTCATACATTCTTTTAGCCGCTCCGGCGCAGGCATCCTTGAACTCTTCATCCTCTGTAAGCTCATAGAACTTCAAAAGAGCTGCTCCTGCCAAGGCGTCATCTATATAATCTATCTTTCCGCCGAATTTGTTGCTCCAAAGAGAGAGATGTCTTTTCACCGCTCCTTCTATGCCGGGGATAAGTGTTGCAGGAATTGAGCTTGCAGACTCTGCCTTTGCAGATGTTAAATTCTCTGTCACAAGCTGCTGATCAAAAAGCCCGGATATAATATGCTTTTCAGCCTCGGCAAGTCCCAGCATGAGCATTCCCGCAGGCCAGAACATGGGATCTTTTGTACGGACAGATCTGCCCATAGCGCTCTTTACCATGTCTTTTGCCCTCTGACCAAGGGAATATTTCTTTATCTCATCAAGCTCCCTGATGGTCTCTTTGATAAGATCCGTGTACGCCTTAACATCTAATGCTTCAGCCACGATAACTACCTCGTTCCTTCTTGTTTTCAAAAATCTTTTTTTATAAGCTTTCCCTTTATCCTGCCATAGACATAACGAAACTCTTCCGTTCTGCCGTAAAGGAGAATGTATACTCCGTTAAATATCACGGTAATGATAATAGCCATGAGGATAAATGTAAAGAAATTCAGATCTGCGATGACAAACCTGCTGATAAACATGCAGATAAAAAGTACCGCTGCAACGCTGGCAAAATATTTAAGCGTATCCGCAAAATAGCCGAAAGCCTTTTTATCAAAGCAGACCCTGTAGATGATGATGGGCTTGGTGATGTTGGCAATAAGTCCCGACACGACTGTGCCCACGTAAACGCCGGTTATACCAAGAGGCGTCTGAACCAGCACTATGGAAATCACAAGGTTTACTGCCCCCTGAATAAGAGCCAGATATTTGTCGGGCTCAAAGACGCCTGCCGCAGTCTTGTAATTACTGAGAACTATCCTGTCTCCTTTAAAATAATAGTCCGTAAGGATCAGATAAACCGCCGCAGGAGCAAGTATCCACTTATCACCCCATAAAAGCTTTACAAGGGGAGTAAGAAGAACCATGAAGCCTACGCAGGAAAAACCGTAGATCCAGGATGCAAAAAACCTGTAGACCCTGAACATGGAAAACTGCTTTTCCTTGGACTCCGTGGCGATAAGATTGCCAAAGCTTGAAATAACGGAATTGAAAATGATGTTTACAAAATTGGCAACGGAGTTGATAACAAGGTTGTAATTGTCCACAACTCCCGCCATTGCAACTTCCACAAAAGAAGAAATGATGATAGCATCGGTCTGAAGCCTTGCCACGTCTCCGATCTTGTGGAACACAAGAGCCTTTGTCTTGGTCCAAACGTTGTCCGACTCTTCTTTTGTGAGCTTTTCGATATTCTTTTCCCTGAGGTAGGGATACATCTTGTCAAGATATCTTGAAACAATGATCTTCTGGATAAGCTGAACTGCCGCATCCGTCAAAAGATACAGATAGAAGTTCTCTGTAAATACCACAACAAGTATCTGTATGAAAACAGTGATGACCTTGGTTATGGTATTGATGTTGGTCTGAATGTAGTTTTTTTGCTCAGCATTTATAAGGCTGTATTTGTACGCCACAAAATAACTGGTGACGGTATTAAACAGGAAAATGAAATAATAGATGGTCAGATCCCTTAAGGAGTTGTCCCCGGGATTTTTTATAAGGAACTTAAGAAAAGGAGCAAGAGAAAGACCTATAACTGCCACAACGCAGGCTATGGTCAGATAAGCTCTTCTGTAGAGCTGCATGTAGGACTTGATCTTTTCTTTTTCTCCCCTTGCCACCGGGCCGTAGAGGCTGAAATTCAGAGCCGTTCCTATACCAAGCTCTGCCATATTAAGAAGGGATAAGATGTTGGAATAAAGGCTGTTTACGCCAAGAAGTTGCTCATTTAAATGCATGATAAAGACAGTTCGCAAGATAAACGACATAAGCGCCGTTGCGACCTGTCCCACATACCCGAAGGCGATATTTCTTTTTGCAGCTGTTACTCTCCCCATAAAACCTTAGATAATGTTTCCTTTCTCATCGATAAGGACCCAGCCCTTCCAGTAATCATGCATGATCTTTGGAGTCACAGGCTGATTGTTCCTCATCTTGAACGTTCTTACCAGTTCTCTGTCAGTTCTGCCGTTAAGCCTTGCGCCCCAGAAGCTGAAGGTGGAATTGGCACAGATATTGCCCTTGCAGTTACTCATGAGCATCAGATCCTGAGTACTGTTTTTTCCGGTATTCCAGTCGATGATGGTATACCTTGACTCGTCAGAATAATGCTCCCTTGCGTACTCATGGTCTCCGGTAAAGATATAAAAATGAGTATCGGGATCTTTATCAAGGAAATACTTCATGGCAGCGTCGTAGTACTCCTCCGTGGCGATATTTCCAAGGATCGCAAAATTGGGCGGATCCAGATAATCACCTCTTCTGATGTGGACACTAACAGAAGTCTCCCTGTGCATCTTTTCCACAAGAGCCATGTTCCTTGCATGAAGCATGGAATCGGGATGCTCGGGGAATACATAGATCTTTTTAAGATCATCCATTATATCGTCGTAGTATTTCTGACAGGCAAAATAGCCTGTGATATATCCCTCATCCATGTCAAAGATTTCCGGATGATACATTTCTTTTTCGGCAAAAACATT
>JAILOW010000181.1 GCA_024690635.1 Butyrivibrio sp. | reverse complement strand
TAATATGGTAGTACAACACAACATCACAGCAATGAACGCACAGAGGCAGCTTTCAATCACGACTGGTATTCAGTCAAAGTCAAGCGAAAAGCTTTCATCCGGTTACAAGATCAACAGAGCAGCAGATGATGCAGCAGGTCTTGCAATTTCCGAGAAGATGAGACGTCAGATCAAGGGCCTTACACAGGCTTCTGCTAACGCTCAGGATGGTATCTCAGCTGTACAGACAGCTGAAGGTGCTTTGACAGAAGTACATGAGATGCTTCAGAGAATGGATGAGCTTGCAACTAAGGCTGGTACAGATACACTTCAGTCTCAGGACCGTGCATACATCCAGCAGGAGGTTGATAACCTTCTTTCTGAGATCACAAGAACAGCTACCACAACCAAGTTCAACGACACAAAGCTTCTTGACGGAACATTTACCGATAAAGAGCTTCAGGTTGGTGCTGATCAGTCAGCTAATGACTACATCAAGGTTTCCATTAAGAACATGAGCGCTTCTTCAATCGGCGTATCTAACCTTAAGGTTACCGGAACCAACGGTTCACTTGGACGTTCAGCTATTGACACTATCAAGACAGCTATTAAGTCTATCTCTAGCCAGAGAGCTGATCTCGGTGCTATCCAGAACAGACTTGAGCACACAATCAAGAACCTTGACAATGTCAATGAGAACACAACAGCAGCTGAATCACAGATCCGTGATACAGATATGGCAGCTGAGATGGTTAAGTATTCTAACAACAACATCCTTGCACAGGCAGGTCAGTCAATGCTGGCACAGGCTAACCAGACCAACCAGGGTGTTCTTTCACTTCTCGGCTAATCGTTTTTTAAAAAGCGGTCTTATGTAGACATTGCAGCTACCAAAAAGGGCTCCGGGTTACCGGAGCTCTTTTTCAAAGTAAGGAGGAGTAATGGCAAAGACAGCCCTTGTTATCATCTTCAATCACAGATTTGAACAGAATCTTCCTGCGCTTCGTAAAATATATGGAGACAAATTTTCAGAACTTGTATTTTTGATGCCTTTCTATACCGGTAGCGACCCTGATGTCATACCTGTATATGAAAGCTCTTTTTGTTTCAATGGATTTGTTACCCAGGCAAGAGAAAGGCTGTCCAAAATCGATGCAGACTTCTTTTTGTTTGTGGCAGACGACATGCTTATCGATCCTGCAATTGATGAGTGGAATGCAGCAAAGAAACTGGGGATCGAAGAAAAGGAAGTTTATCATACAAAGATAGAAAACCTGAACAGTCCCGGTTTTTACGGCTGGGTCTGGACCAGATATATTCACAATTATTTTCAGGTAAGCGGAACCAACTGGCAGACTGAGCTCATGAGCAGGGAAGAAGCCTTTTCAAGGTTTGATGATTATTTCGGCCCTGTTCCCAGACAGTGGAGAGGAGATCTCTTTGACGGATGTCCTGTTTCGGAAGAAGAGAAAAGATCTTTTGCTTACGGTAATCAGGGCTCGCCGGATGTGGTTTATCCTCTCGCAAGGGGCTACTCTGATATTTTTGCAATAAAAAAGGACAGGCTAAATGATATAGCACATGTCCTTGGAATTATGGCAGCCATGCAGTTTTTTGTGGAAATCGCAATTCCCACAGCATTTGTTTTGTGTGTTGATAAAGAAAAGATCGGAACGGAAGAAACTTCCGAATACCAGTATTCACTTCCGCTGTGGACTGTGGATGAGATACAGTATCTGGAAGAGAGCTGCGGAAGAAATGTTACTGACCTTCAGAGTGCATTTCCTGAAAACTGTCTCTATATCCATCCCATCAAATTATCCAAGTGGACACTTTGATAAGCGATATACTCAGATCAAAAGCCAGCCTTTAAGATACAGGTTGGGCGAAGGCTGATTTTTGTACCAGTTTTTGGGAGCGATGGTCATACCATCAGTGTTTGCGGATAATGCAGCTCCCCACCAGCTGAAGGTGGAATTGGCGATGATGTGATGCTTTGAAAGACTCATGAGATAAATGTCTTCATAGGCATCGCCTACAGCCATGATCTCGTGATCGTAGTTTTTAATGAAAGAGAAATTATCTCTTACATAATCCGGATCATCAGAAAATACATAGATTTTTGCATCTGATCCGCATTCATCGGATAGGATATTAAGACCTTTTTCATAGTACTCGGGAGAAAGGCAGCAGAAAGTATCGGCGTTTTGCGCATTCAGAAAATCCGTGCGCCTTACGTGAATGGAGATCGAATCACGACCTTTTATTTCTTCAGCTTTTTTATGAACATAGTCTGATAAGAATTCATCTTTTGGGATGAATTCTTTTTTTATTTCTTCTGAAACCACTTCAAAATATTTCTTGTCCTGCCAGTAACCTTTGTAAAAGTCCAGGATAATGTCGTTGTCAGCATCATTGTAGGAAGGTTCATAGATAAGCTTTCTGTAGTTGACGGAACCGTTTATTGAAATGAAATGAGTATGGAATTTTCCAAGCTCAAATTTTCTCTGGGAAAGCACCGGATCGTCTTTTACATAGTCATAGAAGTTTATGTAAAGAGCTGATGTCTGGCCGGTTTTCTGCTCAAGATATTTGGAAAAGACATACTGGAACATCTGATTTCCAAGACCGCCTGTTATCTCAACGAAATTCATAATGTTTCCTCCGGGGCAAAAGACAGATGTGCTTCATCATTTTCCTGCATAAAATACATATCAAGGTAATTCAGAGTTTCAAAGATCCTGCGGGGATCCTTTTCGCTTGAAAAATCGTAGACGGTATTTGTTCCGTTTTGGGAGATGATAAGGTTTTTTAGCGCATATCCTTTTGAAAGCCTGTCATCCCAAATGCCGTAATTAAGAGATCTTACCGCACATAGCCCATGCAACATGTTTTTTGTTATTGAGATTATCAGAGTATTGCTTGATGAAGTATCCATGGTTTTTACCTGCCGTGAATTTTTTACAAAGCGTTACAGATGAAGTATGTTCAAAAAATCCTGTGCACAGATGGCATCTGTCATATTATCGCGCATCCAGGCTCTTGGAGAGGTGGATTCTATGATCAGATCTATATATCTCATCATCTGATGAAATTCATCTATGTTGGTGAATTTTACTCCGGTGTCCGCAGTAAGGTAGGGGCAGGCAGAGGTTCCGTCATAAACGATATCTTCTCCGTCCATGACGTTTTTCCAGGTATAGGTGCCCTGCTCAAAACAAAGAGTCGGCACATCGAGAGCCCAGGACTCTGACAAAAAGAGCCCCTGCGCTTCCTGATCCGTCACAGCCACCATGAAGGCGCATTCCTGCAAGGTTCTGATATAGTCTTCGTACCTGTATTTTCCGTATTCGAAAAGAATTGATTCGTAGCCTGCGGCTTCAATGCCGGCTTTAAGAGCATCATAGAAAGATTCGGGTAGATTACACCTGTTCTTTCTGTAAAGGATAGCCTTCTTTTGAGGCCTCCTTTCCAATGCAAGAAGATCCTTGCTGATACCGCAGGGCCAAATTCTTAGTTTGTCAGCGCTATCCGGAGCTATGGCTTCAAATAGGCATTTGTTCCAATAGGAGGGAACAAGATACATTTCCAAATCCGGATCGTTTATCAGATAATTGGATTCAAAGGGAAAAACAAAGATATTGGGGCCTGCCGTAACATGCTTTACAATTCCCTTTTTCTTAAGATCCAGAGCATACTCAAGAGTTCTGCAGGGACCAGGACCAAAAAGTGCGTGAACATGGTCGCAGTCTATGTGATCGGGATTAAGGTTAAAATCCGTATATCCTATTTCATGAAGGCCGTCCACAAGGCTTTTTGTTACTCTGGGATGACCGTCGGATTTATATGTCAGATCGTTCAGCGGGTATGTTAACAGCGTTAATTTGGGCATAAAGGCCTCCGTTACAATTGTTGTAGTACTTTTGTTGGTTTATAATTAATTATTATAAACTGTGAATGGAGAAAAATGAAACTAAACATCAACACTATCAACAACCCTATTATTGATATTCTTGTTGCAGTTGCTGCCCGTGGAGGCGGAGAAAACTGCATTAATATGGTGGGCAGATATCTGTGCGGCAAGGGCTTTAGAGTACGTGTGGTCCAGATGGTATACGAGGGGATGGACTGGGCCGAGGACTGCATGGAGTTTCACTACGTGTATCCTTCCAGAGAGGATCACGATCTTCACGACTTTATCGGTGGATATACTGATTTCCTGAAAGAAAACGAAAAACCAAATCTTGTCCTTGCAACAGCATGGCCCATGATGAGCTATGTGGCAAGACGTTCATTAAATGACTGCGGAGCGCAGGCAACAGTTGCTTCCTGGCTTCATGCTCCTTTGGATATGTATGAAGCTTCAGGCTTTGGCGACGGAGATTTTATCAAATATGCCGATATCCATTTTGCCATCAGCAATGAGATTGCGGGAGCCATCAGAAAGGCTGATCCTGAGGGGCTTATTTACAGGATCAACAATCCTGCGGATCTGTCAAAAGTCCATGTGGTAAATGAAAATAAGCCCGGAACTCTTCTTTTTGTGGGAAGACTTTCGGAAGAAAAAAATATCGGCATCATTCTCTGCGCAATTGCTGTGACGGAGACTAACTGGAAGCTAAGGCTTGTTGGTGAAGGTGATGAAAAAAAGAAGCTTGTAAAGCTTGCCAAAGAACTTGGAGTTGAAAAGAAAGTGGAATTTGTGGGTTGGTCAGATGACCCCTGGAAATATGCGGATGGATGCTACGGACTTGTGCTTTCCTCCATGTATGAGGGATCTCCTCTTGTGGCAATAGAAGCCATGAGCTGCGGCCTTCCTGTTATAGCCAATGTTTCCAGCAGGGTAAATGAGATAATTAAGCCCGGCAAAAACGGATTTATCTATGAGGACAATGACCCCAGAGGACTTGCCAAGATCCTCGATATGATCAGCAGAGGACAGTTTGAACCCACGGATCCTGCATACTGCAGAGAGCGCGTTGCTGATTATGAAGCGCAAATTGCGCTGTTTGATTTTTATGTAAAGCTTTTTGCAACTGTAAATAAAAGGACGCTTGTTCAGTATGCTGACAGAAATGATGACTACATCATCAAGGATGGGATTGACGTGGTGATTCCCTGTTACAATGTTGAAAAATACATTTCCCGCTGTCTGGACAGTATCCTTGCTCAGACCATAGGGTTTGACCGGATAAAGATCATAGCGGTAAATGATGCCTCAACTGACAACACTTTGGATATTTTAAAAGAGTACGAGGAAAAATACCCTGATAATATCTGCATTGTTGACTGCGAAGCAAATTCAGGCCCGGGATACTGTAGAAATCTTGGTATCGAATATGTGACGGAAAAATATTTTACTTTTATAGATTCCGATGACTGCGTTTCAAAAGACTTGCTGGAGAGAATGTATCTTTTGGCGAAGTGCTATCCTGCAGATGTGGTATCCTGCGATTTTGAAGTCTTTGAAAATGATGTACCCGTTTTAGAACAGCAGGAATCATCTGTATCCGAGATAACCGCAGTTGAAAACGATCTGGAAAGACGACAGCTCTTTGCTGATAACGCTTTACTTAATCCTGCCTGGGGTAAGCTCTATCGCACTGAGTTTTTCAGGGAGCATCAGGACCTTAGATTCCCTGAAAACGTTAAGATGGAGGACATATATTTTACTTATATGCTTGTGGCTTATGCCGGTGTCTGGATTCATTTGAAGCAAAAACTGTACTGTTACTATCAAAACGATGAAGGCATTATGAAATCCCCAAAGAGCAGAAATTACTACATGGATTTTCACAAGGTCCTTGAGATGACGGTGGATAAATACAAAGAGCTCGGTATTTTTAATCTGGTATCCCATGAACTGGCTTATGCGTACTATATCAAATCTTTTAGAAATATTCTTACGTACATGGCGGGAACTTTTGAAAAGATGCC
Source organism: Butyrivibrio sp. (assembly GCA_024690635.1). Next base: position 33,532 of record JAILOW010000181.1, on the reverse strand, counting down.
GGAAGATGATGTGAAAACAATTGTATCTTACATGAATAGGACTTTTCCCGGCATCATGGAAAACGAATACCTGACGCCTGAGGAAAAAGACGAGCTTAAATATCTTCTCGGATAATGGGGGAATACATGGAAAAAAGCGTTGACGAAATCATAAGCGAAGTTAAAGAGCTTGGAAAAATGAATAAAGGACTGCAGGCCGGGCAACAGGATATGGCGCAAAAGCTTAATGAGCTTATTTCCCTGACTGAAAAACAAAAGACTGATATCGAAGTGATAAAGGAATATGTCTATGTCAACAGAGCCCGCATTGAGAGCTTCCCTTATGAGTTCAGGGATAAGAGCTATGTATCCACTGTATTTATTCCTAAGATCTTAAGTAAGCACGAGACCAGACGTGAAGTCATAGACAAAAAAAGAAGCATCAGCAGATTCGGTGACGGTGAGTTTGCTGTTATCGCAGGCATCGGAAGATGGAATTTTCAGAGCGCATCTGATATTTTGGCTGCGAAGCTGTCCAAGGTTCTTGAGTGCAATGAGGAGGGACTTCTTATTGGTCTTCAGAGAAGATTCTACGGAAGTCTTGAGGATTATACAGAAAAGGATGCAGATGCGGTGAGAGCCTATATGCGACCGGGCATAAGGCTTCAGCATGCCGGGCTCCTTGATCCCCACAGGCAGTATGCCAATACTCTCATGCATGAAATAGCAAATGATATAGAGCTTGCAGAACTTAAAGAAGTGTGGGACAAAAGAGACTGCGTCTTCATCGAGGGAAGACATACCGGAATGGGTGTTGGAAACGATCTTTTTGATAACTGCGAAAGCATAGAGAGGATCCTTGCTCCTGCAGAGAATGCCATAGACCGCTATGACGATATAATGAATGAAGCTCTTAAACAGCCAAAAAACAAGCTGTTCCTGATAGCCCTTGGGCCTACAGCAACAGCTCTTTCCTATGATCTTTATAAAGCAGGTTATCAGGCGGTGGACATTGGCCATGCCGATCTGTACTACGAGAAATATGTAAGAAATCTGGATAATCTTCAGGACGTATCCATATCCTATAAATACTGTAACTGGGATGAAGTGGGCAAACGCAGGGAAATTGAGGACATCACTGATGAGACCTTCTGCTCTCAAGTGGTTGCCAGAGTGTATTGATACTTAAGGTGCTATTATGCAGGGGCGTTGAAGTCTTCGCTGACAACAGCTCCGTCTACGTATTCTCCGAAAATACCGCTTTCAAGGACCGATGTGTAGAACTGCTTGGGAGAGAGCTTTTCTCTGTATCTGGGATCTCTGAAAAGCTGATTTAAAACATCGCTTGTCTCCTGATATTTTTCAAAGGTTGCAGCGTCATAGTCCTTTGAAAGCCAGGTAAAGTCTTCCTCCGTAGCTTCGCTTATATCCGTAAAGAAGTTGGTGTTCCTGAAGGATCTCCATTCACGGAGCTTGTAGGCTGATGAATGATGCATTCCAACCCAGGATCCGAAGGTTTCAAATTCCGAAAAGCCCTGATTAAGATTATCGCTGCCTACGGCATAGAGGATCTTTTCGTAAAAGGCAGATCCCTGATAGTCGGTATTTTCAATCTCTTTTATCATGTCCTTCATAAAAGAAACATTGAAGATCATATGCTCGGCAACAAAAGACTTTTCTATTATCTTTGAAAATCCAAAGAGCCTTTCTATGGTGACAAAATAAGATTCGTTAAACTCAGGCTTAACATCAAAATACGGTTTGCCCTCGGGGCTGAACATCTCGATGTGTCTTAAGGGAACGGTATCCGAATCCCAGCACAGATAGTATTCGTCTTTGCAAACAAGTGAAAAAGCCATCTTTAAGAACTGCTGATAATACCAGTTTACAGCAGTGGGTTTAAGATTGTTTTCGGGCGTTATGAGACTGTTGAATACAGGACGGATCTTGTCTATGGCAAGAAGGTCGTTTTCGTTTATATATGAAACGGGATGACCTTCAAATACATCTGCCTGAACATCGTTGTTAACAGCATCTTCAAGATCTGCAGGGCCGACGAAGGTTATCTGCTTTACCGGAAGGTGCCTGAATATACGCTTGTAGTGCAAATGCATACGCATATAATCCCTTGTAATGGTGGGAATCATGCAAGTATACAGGGCATTGCCGTAAAAAGATGTATCCATAGGATCCTCCTGATGTTTTTGACTTGAATAATTTTATTATATCAGATAGACTCTGCAAGCTTTAACGCAAGTTCAACCGTAACATCCGAATTGTAGTGACTGTGCTCACCCCATCGGCCAAGACCGTAGATGTCATGGGATTTTGCCAGGCTAAGGAGCTCTTTCATAAACTCCGGTTTTCCCAGAGTATTAAGGGGATAAGCGAACTTGTTCATATAACTGAAACTGCTGTTATTTGCCGAACTGTCCACACGCTCTTTGTTTGTTTCCGTCCAGTAGCCTTTGCTGCCCGGGCAGAAATTATGACGCACAAGGATGCGGTGATAGGAAAGCGCAGGATCCGGATAGTAGATCCACTGGGAGTCGGTATCAAGATTTTCCTCATGGTACTGTGTCTGGATCGAGCTGTATTTAAGCCTCCCGATTCCTGTTTTTATTTTATCCGGGATTCCTGTGATATCGTTAATTGTCATCCAGGGCACTGTGGTGACTATAATGTCAGCTTCATATTTTTCGCCGTCTGAAACGATAACGCTTTTGGAGTTAAAGTCGATGCCGCTGACCTCTTTGCCATATTCGATGTGGTCACCAAGGGCATCTGCCATACGAAGCCATACTTCGCCGTAACCGTATTTTTTAGGATAAAGAAACTGTGTATGTCCCGGATCTTTGCCGTAGGGCTTTTTTTCAAGACAGGACAAAAGAGTCTCTTCAAAGCTTACGTTCGGAAGTTTATCAAGCCAGTAGGTGCCCAGAAGATCCAGGTCTTTTCCAAACATTTTCTGGTTGTAGGGGATCATGTAATCTTCGGCGATCCTTTTTCCAAGCTTCCAATAGATCCAGTCCACAAACTTTTCCGGAATGAGTGTGCCAAGATTGCAGCCTGCAACAGCGATGGACTTAAGGTATTCCACCTGACTTTCAAGGGGAAGCTCCCATATATGGGCTTCGATGGGCTGGCCTATGGAGACACCGTTTATTACAAGGGAAGTTTTTCTGTCGTAGAGATCCCACTCATCCCTTGGCATGAAGCCAAAGAGAAACTCATTTACCGCAGGGCGCCTTACGTCCAGAAAATGACCTCCTCCTATATCAAAGGGGCTTCCGTCAACTGTGGTACTGCGGCAAAGGCCGCCTGCCTCGGATTCTTTTTCAAGGACCAGAAAAGAATCTTCGCCTCTTTGCTTCAAAGTATTTGCAACTGTAAGTCCTGCGGGGCCTGCCCCAAGGATGAGATACTTTACTTTCATAAGACCCTTCTTTCGTTTCAGAAGAATTTAGACATGATCGATTAAGGAATTTATCCTAGTATTAATATAGCTTTCTTACGGGTTTTTGCCAAGAAATGGAGCCCTAAAAAACGAATAAAAGCTATCTATAAATGATATAATATGAGTACCATGATTAATGGAGAAAAGAACGCATGAACATTGTTACAGCTCTGAATAAAAAATACATACCCTACACTGCAGTCATGCTTGCGTCACTTGGACAAAACAATACAAACGAGCAAATTGAGGTATTTCTTTTAAACAGTGAATTGTCGGAAGATGATATCAGGGACATGAATGAAAAGATCCCCTGTGATAATATCATTCTCCATTCTGTTCCTGTGGACAGGTCTTTGTTTGATGACAGGCTGCCACATAACGACCAGTGGAGCATTGAGACTTATTACAGGCTTATGATGTTGGAGCTTTTGCCAAAAGAAGTTGGCAGAGCTTTATATCTGGACGGAGATATGATCGTAAACAAGCCCTTGGATGAGCTTTACAATATGCCCTTTGACGGTAACGATATTATCGCCTGCGACGATAAAGGCGGACTTAATCTTGCCGAAAGATACGGAGAAAAGCATAACGAAATGTTTAAAGAAGCCTATGAGCATGGCTTTAGGTATTTTAATGCCGGTGTGATGGTTTTGAACATAGAACAGATGCGGGAAAACTATTCTTTTGATACTTATCTGGATGCCATCAGGGCGTGGAACTATGAAATGGAAGCTCCGGATCAGGATATCCTTAACTGGGTTCATCTTGGGAAGGTTGGTTATGCCGACCATATAGTTTATGACCTTTTTGCCAGAGCGGCTCACAATGCTAAGATCACATACGAGGTTGTAAAAGAGGGAGTTGCCATCATCCACTATGCCGGGGCAAAGCCCTGGAACAACGAATCTGTACATTTTGACATTGAAAAGATCTGGTGGGAATATGCCAAAAAAACAGGATATTACAATGAACTCATGGAAGATTTTGTAAACTCCGCTATGGCTGATACAACAGTTGAGAACTATATCGAATTTCTTATAAACAGCAAGAACGAAATGGAAATAGCGCTGGAAAAAGCATCCGCAGCTCTTCGAAGCTTTGCATCACTTGGAGCCGGCGGAGGCAGTGAAAGGGACACGGTATGAACCCTGTACTGATTTATTTAGGAGATGATACCTGCTATAACGTGCTGAACTACATGGCACGTTCTCTTGGCGATGAATTTGAAAAGCTGGGACTTGAGGTAATTTACCATGACGTATCGGGAGATGACCTTGGAAGCATTGCAAATTACGTGGGCAGGGAATTTACGGCGGTCATCGGCTTTCAGACCGGTGTTTTCAGCATATGGCTGGAATCAAAAAAATGCTTTCTCCATGATCTCATAAAGGGACCAAAATTTGATTTCAACATGGACCATCCCATCTGGAGGAAAGAGCATTTTGAAAAAGCTCCAAAGGACTATTATGTCCTTACCCATGACAGAAACTATATTTCTTTTATTCAGCGATACTATCCGGCTGTGAAGGATGCTCTGTTGCTTCCTCCTGCAGGGAATGTGAACGAGGATATCGACAGCGCAAAAGAAAAGGGACTTGTATTTATCGGAACCTACAACAACTATCGGGGAGTTTTTGAATACATTCGAAAGAGCCCTTTGAAACGCTTTTTAAATGCATATCTTTTGGAGCTTAGGAAAAACTATAACGAAACTCCGGAAAAGGTACTTGAGGAGCTTCTTGAAAAAAGCGGACGTAAGCTCTCTGATAAAGAGTTTCTGGATCTTTTTGATGACTGCAAGATGATGATAACCTGCGCAGCTGCTTATTACAGAGAAAAGGTTATAGCAGCTCTTCTGGAGAACAATGTGGAACTGACCGTGTATGGTGACAGCTGGAAGAGCTCGCCTTTTGCAGATAATAAAAACCTGCACATTAAGCCGGAGATCTCACCGGAAGAAACCACGAGGGAACTTGCAAAGTCCAGGCTTTCACTTAATATCATGACCTGGCACAAGGACGGCTTTACCGAGAGGATAGCAGGCAGCATGCTGGCAGGATGCGTTGTTGTAAGTGACAGGACAACCTGCCTTGAAGAGCAGTATACCGACGGCGAGGAGATGATCCTCTTTGATCTGAAGGACACAAAGACTCTTGCTGAGAGGATAAAAGAACTTCTTTCCGATGATGTTTCAAGACAGAACATGGCAGAGCGTGCCTTTAGCCGCGCTGTAAAGGAGGATACCTGGAGAAAGAGAGCCGAGCAGTTTCTGATTTATGTTTATGATATGAAGATGTCCGGCGAAATCTAGGATGGGATCTGCATTATATGAAAATACTTATGGTTAATTCCGCATCATATACAAACTATGATGTGACCCTGTATCTTAATAAGCTTTTTGGAAACAGCTCCGTAAAAGAGCTCTATTACGATTTTAAGGGAAAAGACGTTTATACCAATGAAGACTTCAGGCAGATGCTGGAAAAAGACTTAAGTGAAGGCTCTTTTGACTGCGTCATGTCCACAGACTTTTATCCTGTCATAGCGCAGGTCTGCCACGAGAAAAACATGAAATATATCTCATGGCCCTATGACGCTCCCATGAACGTGCTTCCCTGTGGGCAGATGGGATATGCGACCAATTACATTTTCCATTTTGATAAAAAAGAGATAGAGAAGTATGAAAAGCTGGGCTATGACAGATTTTGGCACATGCCCCTTGGAGTAAATACAGAGAAGTTCGAGAAATTCAAACCTGATGACAGGTTTAGGGCCGACATCTCTTTTATGGGAAAGCTCTACAAATCAAAGCTTGATATCATCACAAGGAATCTGTCAGATGAGATGATGATGTATATAGATAAGCTCGTTAATACCCAGAGAAATATCCGTGACAGATGGATCGTGGATGAGCTTATATCACAGCCTGTTATCGATGAGATGAACAGATGCTACAAGGCGGCAGGGAGCGATCTTCAGATCATAAAAGAACAGCTTTCCTACACTATTTCAGAGTACATAACCTGGATGGACAGAACATCTCTTTTGGAGATGCTGGGGCGTCGCTTTGACGTTCACCTCTATACCCTTGACTACGGAGAAACAGAGAAACAGATATTAAAGAGCGTAAAAAGACATGGCGGCGTTGATTATGTAAATGAGATGCCTGTGATGTTCAAGTCTTCAAAGATAAATCTTAACAGTAGCCTTAGATCTGCCCGGAGCGCCATACCTTTGAGGGCTTTGGATGTATTTGGCTGCGGAGGATTTCTTCTTACCAATCCTCAGCCGGAGATCTGCGAGTATTTTGAAGTTGGTAAAGAGGTTGCTGTATTTGGAAGTATTGAAGAGGCTATAGAACTTTCGGATTACTATCTGAAACATGACTCTGAAAGAGAGAAAGTTGCTCAGGCAGGCTTGGAGAGAGTTAAAAAGGATTTCAGATACGAAGACAAGCTGAAAGATATGTTTAAAACAGCAGGCTTTTCATGCTGATGTTATTTTGTATGCGATTTGATAAAAGGAGCTTTTTATGCAGGCAGAAAAACATTTTGACGTACTTATAGTTGTGACACCGGCGGATTGTGAGAGGCTTCTGCCTCTTTATCCAAGGCTTGCGAACTGTTTTAAATACGGAGATATCTGCTTTATCGGAAGAGATCAGGTGGGAGATATCGTAAATGCCCATGACAGGATAAACGGAAAGGCAAAATGGCTCGATGAAAATGCACTGATACCTTTTGATGATGTTCATGCCTGCATGGGTAGAAAGCTTGCGCCCCTATTAAAGGGAGAAAAGCTTCCAAGAGGCATAACAGGCTGGTATTATCAGCAGTTTTTGAAAATGCAGTACAGCGCCGTTTGTGAGGATGAGTATTACATGGTCTGGGACGGAGATACCGTTCCCTGCAGGGAGATAAATATGTTCAGTGCCGAGACAGGTCAGCCCTATCTTGACCTTAAGCACGAACATCACCCGGAATATTTCGAAACTATGGGCAAGATCCTGCCCGGATTTCGTAAGGTCATCGAGAGATCTTTTATCTCTGAGCACATGCTCATAAACAGAGATATCATGAGAGCTCTTATTAGCGATATTGAAAAGAATGACAAGATCGAGGGAGAGCGTTTCTGGGAAAAGATCATCAACTGCATAGAGCCTGAAAAGATCTATGACTCTTCCTTTAGTGAGTTTGAAACCTACGGAACCTATGTGGCTCTCAGACACCCTTCCGTATATAAACTAAGGGAGTGGCATTCCTTCAGGTTAGGAGCAAGTTTCTTTGACATAAACACTATATGCGACAGGGATTTTGCGTGGCTTGGAAAAGATTTTGATGCCATCTCTTTTGAAAAGGATCAGTCTGTTTCAGAGGAGAACAAAAACTATTTCAGCAATCCCGAATATCAGGCCAAGCTTTCCGCTAAAAAGATGCTGCAGCTGGCACAGATGGAATATAACGACGGCTACAAGGAAGTGTGGGCGGATGATATGGGGGCTGCGCAGGCCAACGTAAGAGTCGGCGGCTACCACACGGGAGGCGGAAAAAACAATAAGACTCTTATTGTGTTGGTATCCTACAACAATCTGTTCTTTACCCGGGAGTGTATTAAGAGTATCAGAGACGTATTATCCGAGGGAAGCTACAAGATAGCTGTTGTGGACAACGGTTCCACTGATGGCTCCCATAAGTGGCTTTCAGAGCAATCGGATATTTTGTACATCAGAAACGAAAAGAATCTTGGCTTTGGACCTGCCTGCAATCAGGCGGTGAGAGCCACAGCCGGAACCGAATATGCTGACTACGACGTATTCCTTTTAAACAACGATACACGTCTTGTTTTTGATGCCCTGTATTTTCTTAAGCAGGCCCTTTACAGCGCTGATGATATCGGAGCTGTTGGCAGTATCTCCAACCATGCGGGTAACAGGCAGCAGGTGGATGTGGAATTTGACAGGATCGATGAGTATATAAAATACGGAGAAAAGATAAATGTACCCATGCAGGGAGCTATGCTTGAAAGAGTAAGGCTTTCCGGTTTTTCAATGCTGGTAAGAAGAAACTTGTGGGATGAGATCGGCGGCTTTGATGAGGACTTTGTTCCCGGATATTTTGAAGACGATGTTCTTTGCATGGAAATCATGAAAAAAGGCTTCAGGCTCATGGTGGTCAGAAACAGTTTTATCTATCACTCCGGCACCGAGAGTTTTGTAAAGATCAACTACAACGAAGTTGTTAAAAAGAACTATGCGCTTTTCAAGGAAAAGTATGGTTTTGACATAATGAAGTACGCTTACGCAAGCGGAACCGTTATATCACAGATACCCTATGATAACAACGCTAGATTCAGCGTCCTTCAGTATGGATGCGGACTGGGCTCGGAGCTTAAGGCAATAAAGAGTCTTTATCCCAACAGCTACTGCGTCGGAATTGAGACAAGTCCAAGACTCTATGATATTGCAAGGCATACTGAGAATGTTTCCGAGAGTATCGATGAATTCTTAGAGCTCTACGGCACCAACACTTATGACGTTTTTATCATTGAGAAAAGAGATCTTGAAGTATTATCGGAGGAAGAGCAGAACTTACTTTCAAGTCTTCTTTCTCCCAATGCTGCAGTTCTTATAAAGGATGCGCAGCTTGAGGAATTCCCCTATGAAAACATAAGGCTTATCGTCTGGAACATGGATGATACCTTCTGGCAGGGAGTATTAAGCGAGGGTGAAGTTATCCTTCCCATGTCCAACGCTGATCTTATAAAAACCATCACCGATCATGGAGTTGTAAACAGTATCTCTTCAAAAAATGATGAAGCTAAGGTCATGGAGGAGCTGGGAAGCGCCGGCATTTCGGAGTTGTTCGTTTTTAATGACATCAATGACGGAGATATAGGGCAGCAGTTGAAACTTAAACTTGAAGCCATGAAACTTACGCCTGAGACTGTTCTTTTCGTGGATGCCAATGTACGTAACCGTGAGCAGGCGGCCTACTACTGCAGCGGGCTTGAAACTGCAGGACCTGAGATCATTCCTTATCTTTCAAACTTCTTTGCAAAGTCCAAGGCAGGTGACAAGGATCGGAAAAAACTTGAACATTACAGACTCCTTGAAAAGAAGGCGGAGGCCAGAAAGAGCAGCGCATCCGATGAAGGATTTTTGGCTGAAAGTAAAATAGAGATCACTGTAAACAGGAACTGTCTTGAGGAGCTGGACAGGATCCATGAGCTTGTTATGAAGAGTAACCGCCTCAATTATACGGGAAACAGAGATAACAAGGAGATCCTTACAAGGCTCATAACCAACGACTGGAATGACTGCGCATATATCAATGTCAGGGATAAATTCGGTGACTATGGTATAGTGGGCTTTTACTGCTATAACAGGTGGGAGAAAAAGATGGAACACTTCCTGTTCTCCTTCAGAGTGCTGGGAATGGGCGTTGAGCAGTATGTCTATAACCTCCTTGGATGCCCTGATTTCGAGGCTCCCTGCGATGTGGCAACAGCTCTTGAAAAAGATAAAGAGATACCCTGGATCAGGGAAGATAAGACAAATGAGATAACAAAAGATCCCTTAAGAGACGGTAGGGCAAGGATCCTCGTAAAGGGTCCACGCTACATGGGAGGCATAACTCCGTATCTGACGGGAGGAAGTGTCACAATAGAGCTTGATATGGATGATACGACCCAAAATGAGCTTTCAGGCGAACTTGAAAGTAAGCTCTTTACGAACGAATACCATGTTATCTGCTATGGCATTTCAAAGGATGACATAGAAAATGTGGACAGAGACATTGAGTCAGTGTTTAGAAAGCTTGACGGTATTTATGAAGGCGTAAAGGGAAATCCTATGATCATACTGGTGTCAGAGGATGAAATAAATCCTGTCATCTCCGAGTTTGCGGAAGATCATGACAGGATGAGAGTTATCAGTATTTCCGAATATGCATCGGGAAATGCATATTTCAAGATAGCAGGAAAAGTCTGCGACTACATAAATGAGAGGATATCGGGATAAAAGAAGCTATCAAAAGACATACTGCAGCTTGGTTTCAAGGATGTTTTTTGCCGGAATATCCTGAGGTATCCGTTCCAGAATATTTTTTACCACAACTGAACTGAATCTTGTCAGGTCAATATAGCTTTGCAGCTTGCCAAAGGCCTCTCCTGAAGGGGCTGACAAAAATCCGATAATGAGGGCCTTAAGAGCGCTGTAAGTATTTATCACATGATCAAGGTCACTTTGCATTTCAACTGGCAGATAATCGCTTATAATAAGCGGTATCTGCCTTTGTTCTGCAAGCTCCAGTAAAAAAACCTCATAGAGATTCATATATTTTTCATTAGAAAGGTCAATGGTTCCCATATCAAGGGCATCCTGAAAAAGACTTCTGCACTGACGGATGCGGCTTTGCATAAAGAGTCTGTTGCACTGCGCAAATACAGCTTCCGGATCATGCATATCGATATTTTCAGGCTGCGCGTTAGTTTCGGAACGAAGCTGCCTGACGGGAGCTTCGATTACAACCTTTCCTTCTCTTTTTGCCTTTTCCACAAAAACGCTTGAAAGAAATTCAGATATAAATCCCACGTCACGCTTGGAATAGACATCGGTCTTTTCGGGACTGTTTTCAAAAAAAGCATTAAGAACAGGAAAGAGCCAGTCGGCGTATTCCCTGAAAACATCGTTTCTGAAAACATTCATGTTGGCATAGTGAAAAGAGCTTTGTGATCCAAGCTCCGCCGCAAGCTTATAGTCATCCGGATGGATATCCAGAATTAGCTCCATCATAAGATCCCAGTCCCAGGCATAGTTTACGGACTTGTGACTCTCTTCCACGGATCTGCCATCGCCCTGGGAAACGGGAGCGGTGGTGATGATATCAAATCCTTTATCCATTAAAAGATCAAGCTCTTCATCAGGTATGTCAAAGCGCCTTCTGTAGTGGGAAATCCCTACATATTCACTGTCAATATGCTTTGAAACCCAGAATACAGCAGTAAGCTCACTGTATCTTCTGTTTCTGTCAGAAATACTCTCGGGGAAATCGTCATGATCGTTAAAATCGCAAATCCGTTTATCTGTAAGGGCAGCTCCCGCCTGAATCTTTTTGTCATATTTTGAATGAGGTTCTTCTTCTGCAAGGGGCTTATCCACATGGCAGCATACTATCCAGTTTGTCATTTTTTGTGAAAAAGACATATCTTCCTCCGAAGGTATTAGATTAAGATATTTCCAATGCCGATGACATGGTAGCCGTTGCAGCACAGGTCATATGAAAGAGCAGCTGCTGCGGGGCTCAAGGTTATAACTACAAGTGTATCTTTTGGCTCGCTCAAAACAGCTGACAGCACTTCGTCATAGCTTTCCACAGCTTCTTGTGAAGTGCAAAGGATCCTTGAAAAACTGCTGCAATTGTCAAATAAAGCATTGTCGCCTGCAACTTTTGAATTTTCCTCGGCAACGAGAAGACAGTTTTTCTGATCCCAAAGCGCCTTTAGAGCGGCGAGGGAATCCTTGTCTGAAATATTACTTATGCCGGCATTGCCATAATACCTTTCTTTATCAAGAATCCCGGCATGGAACTTTCTTGTGTCAGGACGCATATATTCCCTTATTCTGTCAGCATCATTGGGATCAATATCTTCAAGATTTCCGTAGAGATTTTTATCAAGACCGGAGATTAAATCCGGAGTACTTTCTTTTAATGCTTTCAAAAGTTTTTCGCCGAGAGCTCTTTCGCATTCTGAAAGATCAGGACCATCAAGGCTTTCCATCACCCTGAATTCCGCTTCGGTAAATGCGCCAAAACTCTTTCCTGCTTTTATGGCTTTCAAGGTCTCTTCATTTGGCATGATATCAGGGACGAATACCAAAGACTCGTGCTGTGTATCCCTTAGCTCATAGGGCAGACTTTCTACGCGGATACGGTTTATGAAGGTTCGCTCCTTTATCTCTGCGATTTTCCCTGCATTATCAGATACTTTATCAGACAACATCTGAACAAGCTTGGAAGCTTCTTTCTGCCACTTTTCGAGACTTTCATTCTCATTTTTCAGGTTTTCTATTGAATTTGCAATTTCCGCGGTATTGTTCATGGGATAAAACCTCCGTATCTTCTCAGAATAATTATAAACTACCCATTGCCTGACAACAAACGCTTTTACATACATCAGCCAACAGCTACGTTGAAAAAGAGTAAAATGCAAAGTATCATGGAATAAAGGAGAATTGCCATGGGACAGAACCTAGATGACGAACTTTTGTCTGAATTAGAGGTGCTTCAAAAAGAAAATGAAGCGCTAAAAGAAGGCCAGGCGCAGATAAATCTGGCTATAAAGAAACTTCTTGATATCATACAGGAGCAGGAAAGAAGCCTTAGAGCAGTTGACAGGCTTTCTTTTGTAAACCGCATAAGACTTGAAAGCCTGCCCTACGAGATGCAGGATAAATCCTATGTTTCGCCGATCTTTTATCCTATGGTGATGGAACCTTCAGATACTGTCGACAAGGTTGTAAGAGGGAAAAGTATCGGAAGATTCGGAGACGGCGAGTTTGGAATAATCGCCGGAGTTAAGAGATGGAATTTTCAGTCTGAATCGGATTATCTTTCAAAAAGACTTGTAGAAGTATTGCGTTCAGAGGAAGAGGGATTTCTCGTGGGAATCAATCCCACATTTTATATAAATCTTGAGAGCATGCCGGAAGTGAATGCAGATGCCATAAGAGAGTACATGTGGCCTGATGTAAGGCGCTTTCATGCAGAGCTTTTGGATCCTGACAGGGTTTATGCGGATGCCCTCGCATTTTTCATTAAGACAGATGAAGAATACAGATCTGTAAAAAGACTTTGGGATAACAGAGATATAACCATAATAGAGGGTGAATACACCAGAATGGGCGTTGGCAACGATCTATACGATAGCTGCCGCAGCATCAGGAGGATACTTTGCCCTGCCGAGAATGCAATAGACAGGTATGATGAAATTCTTGAAACTGCCCTTAAGGAATCAAAGGACAGGCTCATTCTTATTGCCCTTGGTCCTACGGCAACTGTTCTTGCCTATGATCTTTTTAAGGCGGGGTTTCAGGCTGTAGATATTGGACATATCGATCTTAACTACGAGATGATGCTGCGTAACGTGGACAGGATGGACTACTTGGCAATTCCTTACAAATACTGTAATGCCGATGAGGCTGCGGACACAAAAAGAGATATACCGGATGTCAATGACGAGGTATATCTCTCTGAAATCGTTGCAAGGATAGTTTAACTTAACCAAGAATTTTTTCTTTCAGGATATCCGTGAATTTTATGGCGCCGAAAATGTTAAGATGAGCGGCATCGAAGTACAGGTCTTCGCTAAAACCGGGATTACTTTCCACAAAATCAATAAAGGTAAATGGATAATCCCTGTTTATATCCTGAAGTATTGAATAAAAACGAGGTTTCCATTTGGATATCATGGGTTCTTCCAAAGAGAAAGCTATAGGGCTTCTGGGTATCAGTATCAGGTAGACTTGCATATCCTGATTTACCTTGTAAGCCAGCTCAAGCATTTTTCTGAAAATTTCGGTGTTTTCCGCAATCGTATTTTCGTATTCTTTTTCGGCATATTTGCCGATCTTAAACTGGGCTGTTTTCTCGGCATCCCTGATCATATACATAATGGAAGGATCATCAAAGTCTTCGGATTGTTTCTGGCGCCTTTTATAATCTGATTTTATGATATTCCATATATCAATTGAAACAGGACTTACATCTTTTATTCTTCTTCTTTCTACGCCTTCGGCAAGATCCTGAAAATCCATGTTGAAGTTTTGGTTGTGCCCGAAGTTATGACCGTCTTTGTTGTATCCTTTGCCCATAAGAAATCCGGGAAAATTATCAGACATAGACACGTCATAGTTGAAATAGCTGTAATCGAACATGTCTATGACCAGATATTTTAGTGATGACAGGTTTTCACGGTATTTTTCAAGACACAGTTCAAAATTCTTATAGTTTGAATATATATCAGAAGATGATGTAGAGATGTTTAGGAAGTTGTATGGAGCAAATCTTTCTTCCAAAACGCCTACTTCCGCATGGGATATACCCAGGATCAGACCATCAAGCTTTTCCTCCGGTGACAGAAGGGAAATTCGCTTCTCTGCCCTTATGGAAGGCCTACACGCTTCAGAGAGCCTGTAAAAATCCCAGATATGGTCAGGAGATATTTTGACAGTGCCGGAAAGATATCCCTTCAGCATTTCATAAACAGGCGTTTTGTAATAAAAAGCCAGCAAAATAATATCGACTCCATTTAGAGAATCAGGGTCAAACTCTCTGTAAAAATCTTCACTTTCCCAAATAACCACTTCCGTGATGATCTCGGGATATTTTATGCTTTTTACGGCTTCATCTGTTCCGATCTCGTCACCTATGATCGCAAGCTTTATTTCCATGGCTCAACCTCCGTTTTAAATTATACATCATTGGCATGCGCAAAGATTTATTTATTTTCGTTATTTTGATAAAATAATACTATGGATTTTTATATGCAGGAGGAAGAAAGTGGCAGAAGATTTTTTAGAGGAAGTATACCGAAAATCCCTTGTCCCGGACATGCTTCGGGATTGTGTCGATCTGTTTAACAGAAGTGACTATGACAAAGCCAGAAAGGCATATAACGAAGCAATATCCGTAATAGAAAAAATGCTTCCGGAATATGCTGCTTTTGACAGGATAAGTGCGGAAAGACTCCAGAATGCGGCGGTTGATATTGCCGGTAATTTTGGAGATACTTCGTATGTTACAGGAACCATAAACGGGAAACTAATACCTGAATTATACCGCTATTTGTCTCATTTTACGGATATCGAAGTCGAGGACGGAGGATATCTGATAAAGAGTACCGATAGCGGTTTTTTGACTGTCAGGGACCAAAAGCCCGGATTATATCTGCATGATGTTCATGATCCTATGGAGGAAGCGGGCAGAATAGCCGATATAATATATGATGCCAAAATGGAGGAGATACATATCCTGGGCTGCGGCCTTGGTTATCTTCCCTACAAGATCTGGAGCAGATCAGGCGGCGCGGTAAAGATCATTATCTACGAGGAATCTCCTGAGATGCTTGCTTATGCCGAAAACTACGGCGTTCTTTCCTGGATCGATAGTGGCTGCCTTGAAACAGTCTGTGACAGTGATGAAAAGGTGGTGCTTGGCAGATTTATGGACATTGTCGAGTATGACAATGAGAAAAAATGTGTTTACATATCCCCTCACAAGAGAAACAAGTTTTTTAATTACTTTGATGGGAATTTTGAGTATGTGGCGGCGCTTCTTGCGTATAAGTGGGGGCTTGATGCCACGGTAAAGATAAATGCCTGGAAGAATCTGAAACATGCTTCCGTTTCCTTTGAAGCTCTGAAAAAGGATATTTCTTCAGGCGACTGGATAGTGGTGGCAGCAGGTCCGTCACTTGATTACAACATAGACTTTATCAAAGAAAACAAAGGCAAAAAGAAGATAGTAGCGGTAAATACCGTGCTTCGCAGGTTAAACAAGGAGGGCATAAAGCCTGACCTTGTGGTTGTTGCGGATTCCAATGACCAGATCCTTGAGCATATTCAGGGCGCAGAGGAACTGACGGAAGGCGTTCCTCTCATAGCTGATTATGTGACAAACTGGAAGTTTATTAGTCATTACAGAGGAGATATCACCTTTATCTGTACACCTTCGTGTATCGGTATAACGGGAAAAGATGAGGAAATATGGGATGTTTCCGGAACCATAACAAGTCTTGCCATGGATGCAGCGGCACGGCTTGGAGCAAAGAAGGTATACCTTGTGGGTGTTGACCTTGCATATCCCGGAGGCAAAAACTATGCGGGCGGAATGCCCCATGACACTGTAAACAATGCAAAAGGCGGAGTACAGGTGCCTTCCGTAGACGGAAAAATGGTGGATACCGTACCCGTATTTTTGACTTTTATTTCCATAGTTGAGAAAAAGATCGCTGACTGCAAACAAACGCAGTTTTACAACATGTCAAAAAACGGAGCTTTGCTTCGCGGCGCATCAGCCTTTTACGAACAGGAATGAACAGGAGGGGAAACTATAATGGAAAAAATATTGGACGCCATTCAACAGGGATCCTGGGAAGAAGCTTTGGGGCTTTTTCTTGAGTACACCAAAATCCATGATCTGAATGAAGAACTGTGTGTTGTGGGGGCAACTATTCTTGAGCAGTTTGATGAATCGGATGAATTTTATTCCATGATACAGAGTGGCCTCAGGTTCAATCTCTTTAACTATGAACTTTATCTTTTGCTGGGGAATTATTACAGCAGGACCAATCCTAAGCAGGCTCTTTTAACCTATAAACAGGCTCTTTACTATGCGGAAAAGAGCGGAAACGAAGATGACACTGCCGTGATCAGGCAGATGTACGAGGATTATGTAAAAGAATCCGGGGCGGAGCCTGTAAAAACCACAGTTTTGGTGGTGGCTGACGATGACAAAAAATGTCTTGAAGAATGTCTTGCAAGCATAGACGAAAACTGCAACAGGGACGATGCTGATGTTCAGGTTGTGACGGTAAACGATGTATCTGAAAGGACATTAAAGATCAATGAGGCTGTTTCAAAGCTTCCCGCAGGGAACGATCTTTTCATTCTTGCCGGTGATGTGGTACTGACTCCAAATGCTCTTTATAACCTGCAGATTGAGCTGTATTCACAAGATGAGATCGGAGCAGCAGGTTGTATTTCCAATTATGCATTTTACCATCAGGTACCCGTTAACTGTGGGGTGAAAACGCCCAAAGGGGCAGTGAATTATGCGACCATTAACAACTATCCCAGAAAGGGAGCCATAGAGATAAAGGCAGCTGTCGACGGAGCGTTTGTTCTGATAAAGAGAGAAGTGGTGGATATCGTATTTCCTCTTAGCACCGATTTTGTTTCGGAAGGATATACCAACATTGATCTGGGACTTCGCATAGTTGAAGCCGGCTACAAGAACGCTGTTTGCTGGAACAGTTTTGTGTTCCGCTATAGAAGATACGATGTTCGTGTTAAAGACCTTGCTTTCAAGGAGGAGGAAGCAAAAAAGACCAGGGAGAAATGGGGCTTTTCTCCTGAGTACTACTTGAACACCAGATTCGAACTGGCAGAAAAGATAGCAAGAGATAAAGCGGATTCATTAGATGTTTTGGAAGTGGGAGCAGGCCTTGGCTCAACTCTTGCAAGAATAGAGTATATGTTCCCCGGTGCCAGAGTCCACGGCATTGAGATTGTTGATGCAGTAGCAGATTTTGCAAGTAAATACACTGATATGAAGTGCGCCAATATTGAGACCTACGAGTTTGCAGAAGGCGAGATGTACGACTATATCATCTTTGGAGATGTGCTTGAGCACCTTGTGGATCCCTATAAACTGGTGGACAGATTAAAGAATAATCTAAAGCCCGGAGGCTGCATTATTGCCAGCATTCCGAATATACTTAATGCCAATGTGATCTACGAACTTCTTCGCGGTAATTTCTCCTATCAGGATGCAGGTATTCTTGACAGGACTCACCTTAGATTCTTTACCAAGAATGAGGTTATAAAGCTGTTCCAGGAAAGAGGCTACGAGATCATAGATATGGAAGGGTCTTTTTGGCCTTCTGAATCCACGGCAGCACATAAAGAGTTTTTTGATAAGCTCCTTGCCATAGACGGAGTAGTTGATAAGAGCGAATTTGAGATAATACAGTATCTGGTTTGTGCGCAAAAGAAAAGGTAATGAAAATGGATGGCAATTTTGAAGCCTGTTTTGAACTGCTTAAAAAGAATATCCGGCTAAACCGCTTTTGCTACAGCTTGTATACGGAAAAGTATCTGAATGAAATACTTGTCACGGCAGTGGAGGCAAAAGATCCCGGGCTTAGCAGAGAAGTGGCGGAAAGGCTGGTTTGCCTGGCCGGGACTGCAGCGGGTGAGGTGGCGGTTGTTCTTTGCTTTTCAGCTCTTGGGCTTTGTAAGGATGAAAAGATCTTAAGAAGCCTTTTGGAGTATACCTATGAATACAGGGATAATATCGGCCCTGACAGTGCTTATGACATATTCCAACAGACCAGTAATATCACATTCAGATTTCCCGAAACTGATTCATTGGAAGTTCTGGATCTGAAAAACAGGATCTATCAATGGGTTTTGGTGCAGTATAAAGAGGTATTAAAGGAGCTTCTTACGACAATCCCCGCTAAAGAACGAAAAGAGGATTTTGTTGTTGTTATTACGCAGCAGCTTTTGGAATATCAGCATGGACCTACAAAACAGGCGCTATGTAAAAGCAAAGCTCTCATGGATGCCGGTTACAAGGTGCTTCTTATAAATACAGCTGAAATAATGCCGAACGTGAGCACTCTTAGGATCACCGGAAAGACTTACTCCGGTTATATAGAGACATATCTTGAAAAAGATGCTCTGGATTGGGACGGTGTAAGAATTCCGTTTTTTCAGTGCGAACACAATATGCCCAATTATGAGGTAATATCACAACTGCTAAAGGTAATACGTGACTTAAAACCTGCCTTTGCGGTTTCCATAGCGTCAGGAACAGTGTTTGAAGGGCTTTTGTCTGAGTTGATCCCTGTTCTTGGCATTCCTATGTCACAATCGGATGTGGTGATCTCAGGAGCTACCTGTCAGATCCATACCGGGAATAAAAATAAGAATTATGAAAAGTATCTTGAAATCCTTGGCCTTGATGATTCAAGAATCATCGAATCAGAGTTTTCTTTTTCACTGACGGAGCAAAAGGAATTCAGAACCAGAAAAGAGCTGAATATTGATGAAGACGCGTTCCTTATGGTTGTTGCCGGAGGAAGGATCGCTGATGAGCTCGATGATAAGTTCTGGGATATGATGAGAAAAGCTCTAAAGAGTGTAGAAGGTTCCAAACTGATGGTGATGGGAAATTATAACCGGTTTGATGAACTTTCGGATATCTCTGAATACCTGATTCCGGTTGGTTTTGTGAATGACTCTCAAAGCTATTTTGAACTATGCGATCTTTTTATAAATCCCCACAGAAAGGGAGGCGGAACAGGTTGCGTGGAAGCTTTAAGTAAAGGCGTTCCTGTGGTTACGGATCCGTATGGGGATGTTGCCGCCAATGCAGGAGATGTTTTTTGCGTTTCAGGCTATGAGGAGTTTTTGCAGGTTATAGAAAAATACAGCCGCGATAAAGAGTTTTACAAAAGTCAGAGCGAGCTGGCAAAAAAGAGAGCGGAGTATCTTTTAAATGCCGATGATACTTTTATCAAAGCAGTGAAAGAATTTATTCAAAGGATAAAGTGATGAGGTGTAAGTATTATGCCTAAACCTTTTTTCAGTATAATGATGGTTTTGGATGAATATCCGGGACAGTTTCGCAGGGCTGTCGCTTCCTGTCTGGAACAGAGCTTTTCGGACTGGGAATTGCTGATCCCCCTTTCTGCCAATGAAGGCCCATATAATAATATGGCTTCATATTTTGCCAAGGCAGACGAAAGGGTAAAAATTGTTTCCATGCCTTTTGGAATGACAGCGTGTGAGCAGCTGGATCTTTTATTGGAAGAAGCTGACGGAGAGTATGTTTCTCTGCTCCATAGTGAGGATTTCTGGGCTTCATCTGATTCTCTAAAAAAAGTTTACGATATAGCCTTTAGTGAAAATCCGGACATGGTGATCGCCGGATCTGATGTAGTTACTGAGGGGGATTTGCCGGATTTCGGTAAGTACGAAGGAACTGAAAGAGTTGTTCATTTTACTGATGAGGAAAAAAGAGATTTAAATGAGCTTTTCTCTCCTGAGAGCTTGTATGAAGCCCTTTGTTTTATCAGAAAAGACTATTTTAGGGAATGCAAAATAGGTTTTGTCATACCTTACGGCAATGTGACTGACACATTGGCTGTTACGGGGCTAAAGGCTGATAAGGTATGTCTTTTTAATGACTGTATTTTTGCTGTTGACAGAGAGGGCTTCAGGGAACGCCAAAGAATTGCTGAAACAGAGCAACCCTTTAGTAAAGGCAAAGAGCCTGCACGCAAAAAGATCGTTTATATCTGGAAAGACAAGGATAAGAAAGCACCTTTCTTTCCGCCACTGATAAGAAAAGAGGCGGCAATTCTGGAGGGCTTTGTTGCTCCGGATGGAGCTGTTGAATACCCTGCAAACCTGACGGGATACCCTGTTATTTCTGCTTCCGAGCTTGCGCGAAAAGAATATGATCACATCATTTCTTTTGATGAAGATGTTTATTCCTACGTCAGCGATGAGGAGAAAGTGATTTTTCTTGGGAAAATACCGGAATGGATATCTTTTCTGATTTCTCCGGATGCATTTTATTCCAAACGACGGCTCAGATATGACGCTGTGTCAAAAAGGGCTATAGATGGCATCGTGACAGGTATGTCCTATGTGCAAAGAGCTGTCATCCCCCAGGAGATGTCATTTAAAATTCTGGTTGCAGGAGAACCTTCTCAGGATCTTTATTATGATAAGAGCTACCTTTTAAAGCTTTATTCTGCATTTGGAGCATCCGTCAAATACGCTGTTCTCGGGCTTGCACCATATGAATTCAGATATGATGAATCAAAAAGTACATCAGCTAATGCCAGATGCCTTGGGTACTATGATCTGTATAAAAGGACACATCACTATGAACTGGACGAGGCATGGCTTGATGAGGGACTGGCGATGGCACGTAAAGCTGAAAGTGTCCTCTTAGACGGATATATGGATGTTCTTGCTGAAACCCTCAGGAAAACTGATTTTGATTATGTGCGAAACATATTCGAATTTGAAAGTTGTTCTCAGGAAGAGAAAGCGGCATCTGTCGAATTTGTAAAAAAGATTGCTGACAAGCCTTACAGAGAATCCATAGCGGAGAATGAAGCGATATTTGAGGACTATCTGTTCTTTTGCAAAGCAAACGGCATAAAGGTTGTAGTCTTGCTCCCGGCTTTTTCGTCTTTATTTAAAACATATTTTCCACGGGAAATTGTGGATGAACTTACAGAGATTGTGGAGCGAATGCAAAAGAGATATGATTTTCTTTTTTTGAATCTCTATGATGATCCGGATTTTGATGATAAAAAACACTTCGCCGATGAGGATCATTTGAATGTATACGGCGGAATGCTGATGACACAAAAGCTGAATGAAGTGTTAATGAAAATATAAAAGGAAATGACGATATGAACATAGTTGAAGAAACAATCCTTGGAACAAGTAAAGACGCTCTGGTAATCCCGGAGATAGGTATCAACCATAACGGAAGTCTTGAGGTGGCAAAAGAGATGGTGCTCTCAGCAAAAAGAGCGGGAGCAAAGCTAATAAAGCACCAGACCCATGTGTGCGAAGATGAGATGTGCAGCGCTGCAAAGAGCGTGATACCCGGCAATGCAGATATATCCATCTATAACATCATGGAGAATGCAGCTCTTTCCGAAGAGGAAGAACTGGAGATGAAAAGATATACAGAGGAGCTTGGGATGATGTTCCTTAGCACTCCTTTTTCCAGAGCTGCGGCAGACAGGCTTGAAAAGTTTGGTGTTGGAGCTTACAAGATAGGATCCGGAGAACTTAATAATTATCCCCTTATCGAGCATGTGGCAGAGTTTGGAAAGCCCATGATCATTTCGACGGGAATGAATGATATACGTGCCATCGAAAAGACAGTGAACATCGTGGAGAAAAAGGGTGTTAAATTTGCTCTTTTGCATACAACCAATCTGTATCCCACGAAGCCGGAGCAGGTAAGGCTGGGGGCCATGCTGGAACTTATGGAAGCTTTTAAGGGAGTTCCTGTGGGCCTTTCGGATCACACTCTTAATAATAATGCCTGTATCGCAGCCATGGGACTTGGCGCAAGGATTGTGGAAAGACACTATACCGATACCATGGACAGAACCGGTCCTGACATTGTCTGCTCAATGGATGAGGCCGCTCTGGGAGATCTTTTGAAAGCTGCTCATGAAGTACCGCAGATGCTGGGTGGTCATAAGCAGGCTCTTAAGGAAGAACAGGTGACTATTGATTTTGCTTATGCATCCGTAGTTACCATTGCTCCCATAAAGAAGGGAGAAGTGTTCACCAAAGAAAATCTCTGGGTAAAGCGCCCGGGTACAGGTGATTTCATGGCAGAACAGTATGAAGAGATCCTTGGCAGGAAAGCAACCTGCGATATTGAAAGAGACATAATGCTTGGAAAAGAAATGGTTGATTAAGGACGGTAAGTAAATGTTCACATTTGACATTCCACATGAGTTTACGATGAACGGAAATGAGACAGTAAATACCCCTGAACAGTTCCCTCTTTGTTTTGTAGGAAGAGGCGGCTATACCGGGGATGTTCGGTTGGAAGCATTTCTTATAGGATATGAAGTAAGGCATCTTTTGTACATTGGAAGATATGTTTCTATTGGTGGAAAATTTGTTGTCTTTTCCGATTCTGACCATGACTACAGGTCTGTGTATACAGGATGCATCCCGGAGTACGCGCAGGATGACGTCAATATCAGAGTCAAATGGGGGCAGGCCACAGGGCATATTGTGAGAAAAGGCATGACCGTGATCGGAGATGATGTCTGGATCGGTGATGGTGTTACGGTTATGGCAAGCGTGACCATAGGAAGCGGAGCTGTGATCGGAGCCGGAAGTGTTGTTACCAAGGATGTTCCTCCTTATACCATTTGGGCGGGGAATCCTGCCAGACAGGTGGGTACAAGATTTCCAGAAGATGTGGCGGATAAACTTATGAAGATATCCTGGTGGGAGTTTGATAAAGAAAAACTTGCTGCCATCAGGGAGGATATGCAGGGCGAAGTAAGCAACTTTGCAGATAAATACTACGACGATGCCAAGGTAAGGTTTGACAGATTTGCAGGATTAAAGGAGCATGAACCCGGAATTAAATGTAATGTTACGGCATTTTTGGACATTTCCACCGACTTCCCTACATTTATCGAAGTGGTTGAAAGTTTTTATCGTGAAGAGAGAGGAACGGATAATAAGCTCTTTCTTTACTATCATCCCGGTAACGAAAAGGAATGTGATACCATCGCGGTAATAAGAGAAAAGATAAAAGGTGCACCGGATGTGTGCAATATAGAAATTTGTGGCATTGATGAGGCGGATGAAGAGGCTGCAATAGCCAAGGCTGATTATTTCGTTGTGGGAAGAGACGTTAAAAATATCGATAGGATCGGTTATGCGCAGAAGTACGGCGTAAAGCTTATTTCAGGCGTTGATATGCCGATGTTCAGAAAACTATAAGGCAAGGGTTTGAAAATGAAAAAGAAGATTTTGTTTATCACAGGTACAAGAGCGGATTACGGCAAGCTTAAATCTCTTATGAAGGCAATTGAGGCTTCTGATGAGTTTGAGCTTTATATCTTTGTATCCGGAATGCACCTTCTTGAGCAGTACGGAAAAACCATAAGAGAGATATACAAGGACGGATATAAAAATATATATCCCGCCTGGGGACTTAAATACACTGACAGCATGAGCTATAACCTGGGAAATCTTATCTGCAATCTCACGGGCTATGTGGACAGCATAGAACCTGATATGGTGGTGGTTCACGGCGACCGTGTGGAAGCAATTGCAGGTGCAACGGTGGGAGCTCTTAATAACATCCGTGTAGCCCACATCGAGGGCGGAGAGATCTCGGGAACCATAGATGAATCCATAAGACATGCGGTTTCCAAGTTTGCTCATTTCCACTTTGTTGCAAATGAGGATGCTAAAGCAAACCTTATACAGATGGGAGAGGAGGAGTCCAATATTTATATCATCGGATCTCCTGATCTTGATATCATGGGCTCTGCAACACTTCCTACCATCGATGAAGTAAAAGAAAGATACGAGATTTCTTTTGATAAATACTCGATCCTTATGTATCACCCCGTTACAACGGAACTGGAGAATACCTTTGAGCATGTAAAGAGCGTCACCAGAGCAATTCAAAAACATGATGACAACTATGTTGTGATCTATCCAAATAACGACAGCGGATCTGAGATCATACTCAGCAGGATCAATTCTCTTTCAGGTGAGAAAAATATCAGGATCCTGAGTTCCATGCGTTTTGAGCATTTCCTGACCCTTCTTAAAAATGCCAACTGCATCATAGGAAATTCTTCTGCGGGCATCAGAGAAGCAGGTTACTACGGCGTTCCTGTTATCGATATAGGAACAAGACAGGGTGGCAGATATAATCTGAAGGATCATCCAAATATCCAGTGGGTTCCCGAGGACGAGGACAAGATTGTTGGTGCGCTTGAATCTATAGAGGACTACCGCAAGCAGTCCTTTGGATTTGGAGATGGCAGAAGTACCGAGAGATTCATGAAGATCCTTGACGGAGACATTTGGGATAAGTCTCTCCAAAAGAGATTTATCTGTATGTAGAGGTTGTGATTATGAGTAATTCCGAAGGCGATATATTATCACTTTTTAAGGATGTGCGTGAGTGTCTTCTTGCAAGCCCGGAGTTTTGCTACAAGTTTTCTCCAATACATCTGCAAGAATGCATGGATGCTGAGATAGGAGACTGCTTCTATCTTTTTCCGACGGAAGACTTATCCGAGATGAAGGATATGGCTGACTTTTACGTAAAAAGGGTAACGGAGGCATTTTCCAAAGGAGACTCTGTAGCCGCCGCGGATATCGTCGGTAAGATGATAGCGCTTCTTGAAGAACTTCCGCCAAGTGGCTGGGTAAAGAATTACAATTTTGAGCATGTCCTTAATGAACACAGGGAAAAGAAGACTATTCCGGTTATCGGTGATTCTCATGTGAATTTTTACAGCGGAAACGAGGAGCTTACCCTTGTTTCTGTGCTTAATGATATAAATACCTGTCCAAACGTAGGCGAGCGCCCTTTTAGCTGCTTTCATTTCGGACCCTGCCTTGCATACAGCAGCAGCCGACACGGGGCGCAAAACAAGGCTCTGGAAAAGACAGAATTTCTTTTGGAAAAATTTTTTGAAGGCTCCGAAAAGGTTGTGGTATCCATGGGAGAGATCGACATGAGAGCCCATGTGTTTAAGCAGACAGAGCTTCAGGGTTGTACGTATGAAAAAGTTGTGGATGATATTTTTGACCACTACAGCCTGTATCTTAAGATGCTGAAAGACAAAGGACACAGAGTATACTGCTGGGCGCCCATTGCGACGCAAAAGGACAAGTTCCCAAAAAATCAGAATGTTTTTCCCCGCTATGCTACGGAAGCTGACAGAAACCGTGCTACAGCATACTTTACGGAGAAACTTCGTGATTTTTGTAAAAAAGAGGACATGGTCCTTATGAGTATTCTCTATGACATGATAGATGATAACTACATGACCGAAGAAAAATATGTTAGTACCGATCACTGGCATTTGGGACAGGCGGCCTTTGACAAGGCGCAGAGCATCTGGAAAGAAGCAGGACTTCTCTAAAAAAGGACGGTAAATTATGATGACATTTCCTTGTATCATACCCTGTGTGCAGGAAGATTATCTGAGAATGCACGACAGGTTTATAAGGCTTTTTGCTCATTTGGATATAAGTGAGCTTATTTTTATCG
Source organism: Butyrivibrio sp. (assembly GCA_024690635.1). The sequence goes on along the minus strand of JAILOW010000181.1, from coordinate 7,498 downwards.
GCCCGGAGAATCTGAAGGCAGTGGTGGAAAAGGATATTTTCGAGGGGATTTTTGGAGATAACAAAGTATCTTTCTTAGACGAAAAAGAGCTTGTGGTGCTAGGCGATATCAGGCCTGTATATGATGAGATCCGCTTAAAATGCACTCAGGCAAAACCTTCGTCTGTAAATTGGTACTACCAGCAGTTTCTTAAGATGGCTTATGCGAGAATATGTCCTTCGGAATACTATCTTTGCTGGGATTCGGATACGGTGCCCCTTCGGGATATCAGTATGTTTGACGGAACAGGAAAACCCTATCTTGATGTAAAAAAAGAGTTTAATGACAGCTACTTTCTGACTATAGATAAGCTCCTTGGAAACGGAAAGATCATAGAAAAATCCTTTATTTCCGAGCATATGCTTTTTAAGAAAGAGTATATGCTTGAGCTTATTTCTTTTATCGAAGGCAGGGATATAGAGGGAAGAAGCTTTGGAGAAAAGATATTAAATGCGGTGGGATCAGACAACCTGAATACAGGTTTTTCGGAGTTTGAAACCTACGGAACCTGGATAGGACTAAAGCACCCTTCTGCTTATACTCTGAGAAACTGGTTTTCTTTCAGAAACGCCAACTTTTTTGTAGACATAGCTGATCTTAATGAAGAGGATATAGCCTGGCTTTCAAAAGATTATGATGCAGCCTCTTTTGAAAAATATCAGACTACTGTTGAGGAACTGACGGAGCTTTTCAGAATGCCAAGGTACAGAGAAAAACTCTCTCCCAGACAGTTTTACACATCAGTTCTTGAAAGCGGGATCATGGGAGATTATGTTGACGGCGCCATTTCCGTGGACGGAAAGCTTGCACCGGTTTAAAACATGGCATCGATCCTTGCTTCGTAGGAATGCTCCTTCAGAACCTTCTGCCAGCCGTTTTCAGCTATTTCCATACGCTCTTTCTCGTGACACAGGTAATAGTCAACCTTGGCCATGAGATCTTCATAGCTGTCGTAGTAAACGAAATCTTCGTCAGGGATGAAGTGCTCCATAAAATCAGGCTGATAGTCTGAGATAAGGAAACCCTTGGAACCCATGATGTCCATGGCTCTCAGGGGAATTCCGTTTACGATGCTTTTTAGAGAAATATTTAAGTTTATCTTTGCACTGTTAAAAACAAGGGGAGCCTCTGTGTAGGGGTTTACTTCTCCCTTGTTTTTTACGTTGGGAAGATTTGGTGTAGCCTCAGGAGTATAGAGGTCAACATTATGGTTTTCCGAAAGCATGGAAAGGATTTCGAATCTTTCCATGGCTGTTATCTTCTGGTCTATGAAATATGTGGCAAATACCCATTCCACAGTCTCAAAGCCGTCCCCGCTGTTTGTAAGAGGGCAGACTTTTCTCATGTTTTCAAGTATCTGCGGAGTCAGCATTTTTTCTACAAAGTTGTAGCCATAGACTTTCTTTTGGGCGTTCATTACGCCGTCGAGATAACCCTTTGTGTACTCGTCAAGCTTGTCCAGATAGTGATACTTGTAGTGACTCATCTCAGTGTAGGTAGAGCCTACAAAAGAGATATCACTTGAATATTTTGACAGGGAGCCTTCGGATCTTTTTATAAGATCTGTGTAATACTGCGCCGGAGCAGCCATGGGCAGATAGTGCACGGTATCTACGCCGGCATCTTTAAGGCGCAGATATTCATAGCTGTCAAAGACGAAAACCCTGTTTGTATCGTATTTTACGGTTTCGGAATAGAGCTGGATAAAGGGACTGTCATACACCCAGGACACATAGGTGACCTTGCAGGCTTTGCATGCGATGGCAGCCACAGGGAAATAATTAAAGCTAAAGACATGAGTATAGCCACCTTTTAAAAGCTCTTCCGTGATAGACAGAGTGAGCTTTTCGCTTCTTTTGGTATCTTCTGTTGCCTGAGGAAATGGGAAGATAACAACTTCGTATCCTTTGCTTTTAAGGGCCTGTTTCATAAATCCCTTACATAAGCTGTCCCATTCTAGAAATAGTATTTTCATGCCGTATCGCTCCTTAAAGCTAATTATATCATTTTTTAGCATATGTATTTTTGATATAATGATGTTATCTGATTATATCGTCTATCAACGCGGCGAAAGGGGCAAACTATGCGCTGTTTCATAATAACGGGAATGAAATGCCGGCTGGGCGGAGGAGGCGGAGGAGTAGCCTACCGCTTGCTTTCTGCCAATAACAAATACAGTTTCCTGGAAAACGCATATTTCATTTTTAGTGACGTGATCGTTGAAAGTCCGTCCGGATACAGGACTCTGCCACCCTGGGAGGATCCCTGCCCGGATCCGATTGCCGGATTTAAGGCGCTTAATGACAGATTTGAATTTCGTGAAGATGATGTTTTTGTGGTACACGATCTGGAATGTTTCTATTGTCTGAAGGTGTGCTCCGACAAAGTAAAAAACACCATTATGGTCTATCATGGACAGGGATCACCCTACTATGAGTACGTGGCTTCGGGAAATCCTGCAGATGACGGAGTGAGACTTAACTACGCAAAAATGGCTTACTTTGCATTAAGCCAGTCATCTTATTTTGCATTTCCTTCAAAGGGGGCTGTTTCGGCATTTATAGATACGGCTCCGGAATTAAATGAGTATACCGATAACAAAGCTTTTGAGATTTTATATAACGGCTGCAGCCCTTCCGACATATCGGATAGCTGCGCATATGATGCTGCCATTGATGAGATGACGGATGAAAATACCAAAGTTTTCATTACAGTGGCCACTTTGAATGAAGCCAAAGCGGTAGAAAGACTTCCGCTTTTCTTTGCGCATTATATGAAACATGAAAATAATTTTTTGTGGATCGTCATTGGAGATGGGGCAAAGCGTGATGAACTTGAGAACAATCTGAAAGGCATTGAAGGTCATGTTCTCTGGATAAAGGATAAGGTGGACAACAGAGACGTTTTGCACCTTATGCAAAGAGCTGATTATTATATCATCGCCCAGCGGTTTTCAATATTTGATTTTTCCACAATAGAAGCTATGAGTATGAACTGTGTGCCTGTTCTTTCTCCCGTTGGAGGGAATTTTGAGGTGATCACAGACAATAACGGATATCTACTGGAGACTTTGCCCGGTGCTGAAGAGTTTGCAAAGTGGGAAAAGACCATAGATCTTCAGAGCCTGAAGGTGAAAAACCAAGAAATTGCAAAGGCACAGTTCAGCGAAAAGGCAATGCTTCAAAGATACTGTGACCTGATAGGAAAACTTACGGGCTGATCATCTATGTAAAAAAGAGGTGCTCATATGTACAAAGATCATTCTGTTCTTGCCATTGTCCCTGCAAGGGGAGGCAGTAAGGGAATCCCCGGAAAAAACATCATAGAGGTGGCAGGAAAGCCACTAGTTGCATATACTCTTGATGCTGCTAAAAAGAGCAGCTTCATAGACTATGTTCTGGTATCTACGGATTCGGAAGAAATAGCTGAGGTATCAAAAGAGTATGGCGCGCAGGTGCCGTTTTTAAGACCTGCGGAGCTTGCCACAGACACAGCAAAAACTTCGGATGCTATTTTTCATGCTGTAAAGGAAATGGAAAATCTTGGAAGAAGTTTTGATGCGGTAGTTCTTTTGCAGCCCACATCTCCTCTTCGCACTGGAAGCGATATAGATGCAGCCATAGAACTCTTTTTTGAAGAAGGAGAAAGAAGCGTTGTGTCGGTATCCGAGGCTGAGATAAATCCTGTTCTCATAAGAAGGGTGGTGGATGGAAAAGCGGTTCCTATCCTTAATACCACAAGTACCGTAAGGCGTCAGGATTTTGAAAAGTTTTACAGGGTAAATGGTGCGATCTATGTAAATAAGGCATCTGAAATAAGCAGAGATACAAGCTTTAACGACAATGAGCTTGCTTTTGTTATGGAAAAAAACCACTGCCTTGATATAGATACCATGGAGGATCTGGAGAATTTCAAAAAAGCGGTTGTACTAAGGAGTGACAGAGCATGAAGATTCTTTTCCTTGTATGGGAAAGCCTTGGTGGCAGACATATGGTTAAGGCTCTTGAAAATAAGGGCTTTGAGATATCCCTTTTTAAATTCTCCAAGGATGAGGATGCGAAAAGAAGTAAAGAGCAGACTGTGGCAATTACGGAGGAGCTGTTAAAAGGCGGATACGACTTTGTTTTCAGCTTTAACTATTTTCCCACAGTGGCAATAGCCTGCAAGGCTGGGAAAGTCACTTATGTTTCCTGGGTTTACGACAATCCCTGTATCGAGATGTATTCTCAGACTGTCAAATATGAAACCAACAGGGTGTTTGTTTTCGACAGTTCAGAGTATCTGAAGTTCAGGAACATGGGCATAGATACTGTTCATTACCTTCCTCTTGCATCGGATGCGGCAGGATACGAGAGTATTATCCGTGAAGCGGCGGATTCTGATAAATACAGCTGCGACGTGGCCTTTGTAGGTGCCACAAAAAATGAAAAAAGTGAAAGATTCAAGGCTTTTGATAACCTTGATGAATATACAAAGGGCTATATTAAGGGAATTGTCAGTTCACAAAAGAGCATCTACGGTATGAATTTTGTGGAGAAAGCTCTTTCTCCCATGATCATGGACAGGATAAAAAAAGTCTTTCCCATGAATCTTGGGGAGGACACTTTTGCTACGCCTCAGTGGCTTATTGCAGGCTATTACATTGATCAGATGGTGACGGGGCAGGAAAGGTGTGAGATCCTGTCGATGCTTTCTGAAAAGTACAGGGTAAATCTATATACCTTAGAGCCAACGCCGGATATGCCTAAAGTAAACAACATGGGGGAAGTTGATTACTACAGCCAGGCGCCCCTTGTTTTTAACAGGGCAAAGATAAACTTAAATATTTCTTTAAAGAGCATAACCAGCGGTATTCCGCTTCGTGCTCTTGATATCATGGCTTCAAAGGGATTTCTTTTAACCAATTACCAACAGGACTTTTTGGAGCACTTTGAGCCTGACGTTGACTTTGTTTACTATGACAGCTATGAGGATCTCATGGCCAAGGCTGAGTATTATCTGAGCCATGAAAAAGAGCGCCTTGAGATCGCTGAAAACGGTTTTGAAAAAATGAAGAGCTTCCATACCTACGAGGCCAGAATCGAGGAGATGTTTAAGTGAAGATCCTATTCTTAAATTGGAACGGATATGGAAACGAGGATCTGATAGATGCTTTTAAGAAAATGGGCGAAGAGGGAAAAGATATAACTCTTTTGGTCCATGATTTTGATGCTCACACAAAAAGAGATGACGCGGAGTTTATAGCATCTTTTGGAGAGACTTTGAGGAAAGACACTCCGGACATGGCCTTTTCCTACAACTATTTTCCTGCGGTGTCCGTAGCCTGTCAGAAGGAAGGGGTAAGGTATGTCTCCTGGGTTTATGACAACCCGACTGTGGCGCTCTTTTCCTATACGCTTATAAACAGCTGCAACTGCGTGTTTCTATTTGATTCCAAAATGTATGAGACCTTTGCATCTCAGGGAATAAAGACAGTTCACTACCTGCCTCTTGCTGCTCCTGTGGAAAGATATGACAGCATAAAGCTTTCTGATGAGGACTATGTAAAATGGGGCGGAAAGGTCTCTTTTGTGGGCGGCCTTTACAATGACAGGGGCAATTTCTACGACAGGATAAAAGATAAAATAAGTGATCGCTCCAGAGGATATCTTGAAGGTATCATGCGCTCCCAGATGGAGATAGACGGACTTGATATAGTGGAAAGTTCGCTGACGGCGCCTGTTCTGGAAGATATGGTGAAGGCCCTTGATCTTCATCCAAACAGCGACGGGGTTGAAAGCTATGAATATCTTTACAGCAACTACGTGCTTCACAGGAAGATAACATCCGTAGAGCGCAGGGAAATCCTTGAGATGACTGGTGCTGAGTACCCTGTAAATCTCTATACCAACGACAGCTCTTTTGCGGCAGCAGGTGTGGACAACAGAGGGCTGATAGATTACTACAATGAGATGCCCAAGGTGTTCAAGGCTTCGGATATAAATCTGAACATCACTCTTCGCAGTATTCAAAAGGGAATTCCGTTAAGAGCGCTGGATATCATGGCTTGCGGAGGGTTTCTCCTGACCAATTATCAGGAGGATATGTTTAGATTTTTTACTCCCGGTGAGGACTTTGTCTACTACGAGAGCAGGCAGGATCTGATGGAAAAGATCGGATACTACCTGGAACATGAGGATGAGAGGATGCGGATATCCCAGAGTGCTCTTTCCAGGATGAGAAGTGAGCATACTATCAGGCAAAGACTTGAACAGATCCTGGATATAGCAGGCAGGGCATAGATTATTGGCTTTAAAAGAGGCGAAAAATGAGTAAAAGATTCGGAATGGTGTATTTCGACAATTTCACAAACGAGGATTTCGTGTGGGGGCTTTTGCTTCTTGGAAGAGAGGCGGAGATCATTGATACGAGCATTTTAAGAGAAAGCTGCAGCACAGAGGACAAGGACGCTCTTGTAGTGGCGCTGAAAGAAAAGATGATAGATGTGGCGGTGAGCTTTAATTTTTCTCCCGCGCTTTCGGATGCCTGCGTGGAGCTTGGGATACCTTACATCGGCTGGAGTTTTGATGCGCCCATACAGACTTTGTATGAAGAACAGGTAAAGAATGACTGCAATTATATTTTTACCTTTGATAAGGAGCAGCTTCAGCAGGTAAAAGACTGCGGTGCAAAAAATGCCTATTATATGCCTCTTTCCTCAAATACCTACAGAAACCGCAATCTGGAGATCACAGCTGCGGACAAAGAGAGATTTGGCTGCGACGTTTCTTTTATCGGAAGTCTGTATTCAGTTAGCTCATATGACGATGCCATAAAGGCGGTTTCGGAAGGCACAGCTCTTGAGATGGAAAGAGCCTGCGAGGAGATCTTCGGCAGATGGGCTCCTGACAGAAAGGTCTACGGAAGGCTGTCTGATGCAGCTCTTTCGGATATAGCAAAGTACTATGCCAACAATACGGCGATGGATGATGATGCTCTTTACACAACGGCCCTACTTACAAGGCATATCGCCTATATGGAGCGTTACGAGATGCTAAAAAGGCTGACCGGACTGGGAGTTGACCTGCGGTTCCACTCTTCGGATGCTGTTACTGATATTCCGGGACTTGTGACACAGGGAAGGCTTGATTATATCGAGGAGCTTCCCAAGGCCTACAAGTTCAGCCGCATCAATATGAACATCACGATTCCGGGCATCACTTCCGGAGTGCCCCTTAGAGTTTTTGACATAATGGGCATGGGAGGTTTTTGCCTTACCAACTATCAGCCTGAGGTGGAGGATCTTTTTACTCCCGGAAAAGACATTGAAGTGTACCATGACTTTGATGAGATGGAGGAAAAGATAAGGTTCTATCTTGAAAATGAAAGTAAGAGATTTCAGATAGCAAGGGCGGCAGGTGAGACAATACAGAGAAATTACACCGTTGAGAAGCAGGTTTCAAAGATATTATCAATTGTG
>JAILOW010000048.1 GCA_024690635.1 Butyrivibrio sp. | reverse complement strand
TATTAAAAAGAGATATCCCGAGAAAAGAGTTGATGTCTTTCTTGAGAAGATTCCGGGAGAGCTTTCTTTTATCAAGGATATTGACAGGGTAAACCATGAATTCGCTTCGGATGTGGATGCATATGATCTTTTTATCGTACTGGACTGCGGAAAAGAAAGAACCGGCGGAGCGGAAAAAATATATGACGCTGCGAAGTTCAAGGTCAACATCGATCATCATGTGAGCAATGAAGGAACCGGAGACGTTTGCTACGTTGTCCCCGACGCCAGCAGTGCCTGTGAACTTGTTTATGATGTTCTTGATGAAGAGTACATAGATCAGGAGATCGCCAAAACTCTATATACCGGAATGGTTACGGATACAGGGGTATTCAAATATTCAAACACGTCTCCCAAGACCATGCAGACAGCAGCCAGGCTTATTACCTACGGATTTGATTTCGGAGCTCTTATTGATCATGTCTTTTATGAAAAGACATATCTTCAGAATCAGATCCTTGGAAGAGCACTTCTTGAGAGCATTATGCTTATGGAGGGCAGATGCATCGTATCTGTTATTTCCAGACAGACCATGGACTTTTACGGCGCCGAATCAAGCGACCTTGACGGCATTGTAAGTCAGATGCTCCTGACCGTAGGAGTAGACTGTGCTATCTTCATGTACGAACTTGAGCCCCTTGAGTACAAGGTAAGCCTTCGTTCTACCGGAGCCGTGGACGTATCCGAGATTGCTCAGGTCTTCGGAGGAGGCGGCCACAAGCGCGCTGCCGGATGTACCGTTAACGGAACTGCCCATGATGTAATCAACAATATAACCAAGTACGTTCATCAGCAGCTTGGATTGTAACTTTTTTAATATCTGCACACGGCATCTGCGTCGTGATCTGCAGAAATTCAAAAACAGATAAATGTCTCATTTCATGTTATTCAGGACATTCGACATTTATCTGTTTTTTCATTTTACAGATCATCTCCTCGAAGCAATGATTCGCAGATATTAGAAAAAATCACATCCCGCTGTCAGAAGAAACGACAAACTGTGTTTGCTTGGTATATGAAAAAGAAATCATAAAAAATGAGTAATAGATATAACGGATTGATAAATATATATAAGGAGCAGGGCTTTACCTCCAACGACGTGGTGGCGAAGCTTCGCGGAATTCTCAGGCAGAAAAAGATCGGCCACACCGGGACACTTGACCCTGATGCGGTGGGTGTTCTTGTGGTGTGTCTTGGTACAGGAACCAAGCTTGTTGAGATGCTTACTGACCATAGCAAGGAGTATATTGCTGTCTGCAGACTTGGCGTAACTACCGATACTCAGGATATGTCGGGAAATGTTATTGCAACTAACGAAGTTAAAGTTACAAGAGATGAGCTTCATGAGGCTGTTCAGGCATTTGTAGGAGACTACGATCAGATCCCTCCCATGTATTCTGCCATAAAGCAGAACGGTAAAAAGCTTTACGAGCTTGCAAGAGAAGGAATAGAGGTTGAGAGAAAGCCCAGGCGCATTCATATCGATGCCATAAAGATACTGGACGATTCACATCTTGAGGACCAACAGTTCTTTGCCATGGAGGTTAAATGCTCCAAGGGAACATATATCAGGACTCTTTGCAACGATATAGGCGAGAGGCTTGGCTGCGGCGGAGCAATGCAGCATCTTACAAGAACCTGCGTGGGAGCTTTTCATCTTGAGACTGCTGTGACTCTTTCTCAGGTGGAAAAGATGCGCGATGAAGGTACACTTGACAGCATCATTGAGTCTCCCGAGTATATTTTCAGGGACCTGGACAGGATACATGTTATGGACAGCTGCAGAGCACTTCTTGAAAACGGCAACAGCTTTCGTGTGGATAATGTGGTAAACGAGGATCCCAAGGGGGTAAATGACAAGGAATATGCCAAAGAGATGTTTAAGGACGGCAATTCTTTCAGAGTGTATTCCGAGGATGATACTTTCTTTGGAATCTACAGATATGATGGCAGGACCAGACAGTTCAAGGTAGACAAATTCTTTTTTGAAAAATAAACGTGATCAAAGGCAGCTATGGAGATTATTTCAGGAACCACCGAATTTCATATAAAAGACAAGAGCGCAGTTGCCATTGGAAAATTTGACGGCATTCATGTGGGACACAAAAAGCTTTTAAAGTTCATTCTGGAGCAAAAGCAGGATGACCTTAAGAGCGTTGTATTTACTTTTGATCCTTCTCCTGAGGAGTTCTTTATGGGAAAAAGCCTTCCTCAGCTCTTTACCAGAGAAGAGAAAAGAAGCGCTTTTGAAAAACTGGGAGTGGATGTTCTGATCGAATTTCCTCTTACGGAAAAGACTGCGGCAACAGAGCCCGAGGACTTTGTAAAAAGGATCCTGTGCGAAATGCTATCTGCCAGATACATAGCAGCAGGCACGGATGTTTCCTTCGGGTACAAGGGAAGAGGAGACAGGCACCTGTTAAAGGGGCTTTCAGCCGAGTGCGGATATGAACTTGAGCTTATAGATAAAGTCAGGATAGACGGAGAAGAAGTCAGCTCCACAAGAGTCAGAAATGAGATATCAGATGGCAATATGCCCATGGCGGCAAGGCTTCTTGGGGATGACTATTTCGTAAGCGGCATTGTTGAACATGGAAGGCATCTTGGTCATACCATAGGAATACCCACGGTGAATCTCCTTCCTCCTGAATACAAGCTTCTTCCGCCTTACGGTGTATACAGAAGCTTTGTTAACACAGAGTACGGCGTCTTTAAGGGCATGACCAATATAGGAAGGAAGCCTACTATTTCAGAAAAAGAGAAGGTGGGAGTTGAGACCTATCTTTATGATTTCGATAAAGATATCTACGGAAGTCATATACAAGTGAAACTTCTTGAGTTCATGCGTCCGGAGATCAGATTTGACAGCATAGAGGATTTAAAAGCCCAGATAGACAGTGACATAGAGGCTGCCAGGTAAGGGTTTTTGCATTGCGAAAATGATACTTTACACATATATATAAGTGTGGTAGTATAATTTAGTTGCAATCTGTTTTGATGGCAACAGTAACAGAAGCTACCTGCTACTCGGATCCGGGATACTCCAACCCCTATCTGTGTAACGGGCGGATTCAGAATTAAGTTTTATAAGGAGAAAGCAATGATTACAAAGGAAAAGAAAACAGAAGTTATCGAGAAATTTGCCAGAAAGGCCGGCGACACAGGATCACCTGAGGTTCAGGTAGCTATCCTTACAGAGAGAATCAAGGAGCTCAACGATCACCTTCAGAAGAACCCCAAGGATCACCACTCAAGAAGAGGACTTCTTAAGATGGTTGGTCAGAGACGTAGCCTTCTCGGATACCTCAAGAAAAAGGACATCGAGGCTTATCGTAAGCTTATCGCAGACCTCGGTCTCAGAAAGTAATTCAAACCAAAAAGGCGGAATATGGCCGGCCCTTCGCCGGCTTGTTCCGTCTTTACGCAATTAATGAGAATATGCGCATTTGCGCTTTTCTATAGACGTAAACTTATTTTTTAATGCACACGCACCCGAAGTGTATGATCCGGTACCATGAAACCGGGCTTCAGATGAGGGATCGCGGATGAGCAGAAGGAGAAAAAATGGTAAAGACTTATTCAATGGAACTTGCCGGACGTACACTTAAGGTTGAGGTCGGCAAGGTAGGAAAACAGGCTAACGGCTGTGCTTTTATGCAGTATGGCGACACAACAGTACTTTGTACTGCAA